>JAJYNS010000116.1 GCA_021786195.1 Actinomycetes bacterium
GGCGGGCGGGCAGGGCAGCGCCCCCACGAGCTGGACTCGCGCCCTCGCGCGTCCGCTAGCCTCTCCGGCGCCATGGGATCTCTCATCAAGAAGCGCCGCAAGCGGATGCGCAAGAAGAAGCACAAGAAGATGCTGAAGCGCACCCGCTGGCAGCGGCGCACGAAGTAGCAGCTCGCAGCCGCCTCTAACCGGCGCGCCCAGCGGACGCTCGCAGGGCGGCGTAGGTGGGGACGGTCCGCCCGATATTGATCGAGGCCCGGGCACGCCGTTCGGCGACCGCCTCGGCGAGCTGGCGCGCGAGCCCCCGGCTGGTGCGGCTGTCGCACTCGACGAACCAGGTGGAGCCGCTCCCGGCAAGCGAAGGCACCAGGCCGGTGACCTCGGCCAGCAGGTCGCGCACGAGCGCCAGGCGCGGCTCGACGGCCACCGCGGCCGGCTCGAGGTCGTTCGCGCCGGCCCGCCTCCCGGCAAGCGCGCCCTTCCCGAGCTCGTCGAAGGCGCGATAGACGAGCGGCGTCGACACGCCGAACGCCGGAGTGCAGCACAGGTAGCAGGCGTCGTCGGGCTCGAGGTCCTCCACCTGCTCGCCGACGCCCCCGACCAGGGCACGCCCTCCCACCATGCAGAAGGGGACGTCGGCGCCGAGCCGGGCTCCGGCGAGGAGGTCGGCGACTCCCGCCCAGCGCAGGACGGCAGCCGCGTCCGCCGACCCGCCGCCCAGGCCGGCGCCGGCCGGGATGCGCTTGTGGAGGCGGACGCGGGCGCGCCGCCCGGCGAGCGAGAGGGCGCGAAGGACCAGATTGTCCGCTCCGAGGGGGACCGCCGGGGCCGCCGGCGAGGGGCCGGGCGGGCTCTCGGGGCGAGCGCCGAGCGGCAGCTCGCCACCCCAGGGAGAGCCGCGCTCCGCCCCCGACCAGGCCACCTCGTCGAGGATCTCGAGCCTGCTCTCCCCGGGTCCGGGCCCTCTGCGGTCCTGACCCGGGTCGTCCAGCGGCTCGATCTCGAGGAGGTCCCCGAAGTCGAGCGTCACCATCTCCGCGCGCAGCAGGTGGTAGCCGTCGGCGCGCCGCCCGAGGACCTCGAGCGAACGCGTCAGCTTGGCGAGCGCCCGCTCGTGAGCGACCTCCGGCATGCGGCCAGCTTGCCCCAATCGAGGACGTCCAGCCGCTCGGCACGGTCCGTCGGGTCGATCCCCGCGGCGGAGAACGCCTCAGGCGGCACGAGGCCGGCGAGCGAGCGGCGCAGCATCTTGCGCCGCCCGGCGAAACCGGCGCGCACCAGCTCGAGGATCTCCCCGTAGGACGCGAGACGCGCGTCGACCGCCGGCGAGGCGCGCCGAGCGAGCTCGACGAGCAGAGAGTCGACCTTCGGCCGGGGGTGGAAGACCTCGGGAGAGACCCTGCCGGCGAGACGAGCCGTCGCGAAGTAGGCGACTCGGACCGTCACGGCGCCGTACGCCCTGGTCCCCGGCTGCGACACGAGCCGCTCGCCCACCTCACGCTGGACCATGACGAGCATCCTTGCGACCTCGGGCACCAGCTCGAGCAGCCGGAGGACGATCGTCGCGGCGACGTTGTAGGGCAGGTTGGCGACGAGGACCCAGGGCGAAGCGCCGAGCAGCAACTGGCTGAAGTCGACCTCGAGGGCGTCACCCTCGACGATCCGAGCTCGCTCGCCGACGACCGTGCGAGCCAGCGCGGCGAGCCGGCGGTCGATCTCGACGGCGAGGACCTCTGCGCCTGTCGCGGCGAGGGCGAGCGTGAGCGAGCCGGCTCCGGGGCCGATCTCGAGGACGTGGTCCCCGGGCCCGATCCTGGCGAGGCGGGCAATGCGCTCGACGGTGTTCGGGTCGACGACGAGGTGCTGGCCGAGCGACCGCTTCAGCTCGATCCCCGCCTCGGCGAGGATGCGGAGGGCATCGCCTCGACCGGGCGGTCGTGGCGAGCTCACACGGCTGAGGCGGCGGGCAGCTCGAGCGCGTAGGCGCGCGCGGCGTTGTCCGAGGTCGCCTCGGCGATCACCCGGGGATCGACGCCCCTCAGCGCCGCCAGCGCCTCGCCGACGACGGTCACCCTCGAGGGCTCGTTCGCGGATCCCCGGAAAGGGACCGGGGAGAGGAACGGCGAGTCGGTCTCGACGAGCATCCGGTCGAGGGGGCACAGCACCGCCGCGTCGCGGATCTCCCCGGCGCTCTTGAACGTGACGATGCCGCTGAACGAGAGGTAGGCGCCGGCGTCGAGGCATCGGCGCGCCTGCTCCGGGCCGCCGGTGAAGCAGTGGATGATCGTCCTCTCCGGGGCTCCGGCCTCGGCGAGCACGCCGAGGGTGTCGTCCCACGCCTCTCGGGTGTGGACGACGAGCGCCAGGTCGAGGCGACGCGCTAGGACCACCTGCCCGGCGAAGACTTCGCGCTGGGCGTCCCGGGGCGAGTGGTCGTAGTGGTAGTCGAGCCCGCACTCCCCGACGCCGACGACCGAGCCGACGGGCTTGGCCCGCCCGGGGGCCGGCGCGACCTCCTGGAGCAGGGCGGCGACCGGCCCGAGCCCGCTCGAGGCCTCGTGCGGATGCAGGCCGACCGTCGCCCACAGCGATGGGGCAAGGCCTCCGACAAGGCCCGTGCCCTCGCCACCCCGGGGGCCGGCCCGCGCCAGCGCGACCGCCTGGCGGGAGGACTCGAGCGCGGTCCCGACGCACACCGCCCTCGCCACACCAGCCGAGGCCGCCCGGCGCAGCACCTCTTCGATGCCGGCGCCCTCCCGGCGGAACTCCTCCTGGATGTGGCAGTGGCTGTCGGTCCAGGCCCCTGGCGCCCTCACGGGACGCCGACCGACGCGCCCGGCTCCTCGGTCCTGCGGCGCGGGAACAGCGGCGCCCCCTTCAGCACCGCGAGCCCCCCCGGGTAGCGACCCCAGGCGAGGTCGCCGTCGGGCGCGGCCCTGCCGGGCTCGTCCGGGGCGCCGGGGAGGCCGATGCGCGACCAGATGGTCGCCGCGGCGGCGGGCATCGCGGGAGCGGCGAGGATCGCGACGAGCCGGAGCGCCTCGAGCGCGTCGCCGAGCACATCCTCGAGCTCGGGCCCGGGCGGGAGCTTCCACGGCTCGCTCGCCTCGAGCTCGGCGTTGGCGGCGCCGATGAGCGCCCAGGTCCGCTCCAGCGCGAGCTGCGGCTGCGAGGCTCCCCACGCGGCGCGGATGTCGCCTATCCCCTGCTCGAACGCGCTGCGGACCACGGAGCGCTCGCCGGGCGCCGGGCCGACGCCTCCGAGCTTCTGGGCGACGAGCGTCGTCACCCGGGCGAGAAGGTTGCCGAGGTTGTTGGCGAGGTCGGCGTTGTAGCGCGCGAGGAGCGACTCGTAGCTGAAGTCGCCGTCGGCCCCGAGGCTGACCTCGCGCAGCAGGTGATAGCGGAGGGGCTCGACCCCGACGTCGGACGCGAGCTCCAACGGGTCGATCTGGTTCGCCCGGGTCTTCGACATCTTCTCGCCGCCGACGGTGAGGAAGCCGTGGACGAACACCTCCGCCGGAGGGTCGATCCCCGCCGCCATGCACATCGCGGGCCACCAGACGCAGTGGAAGCGGAGGATGTCCTTGCCGATCAGGTGATGGGATGCCGGCCACCACGAGCGGAACCGCTCCTCGTCCGAGCCGTAGCCGATCGCCGTGATGTAGTTGACCAGCGCGTCGTACCAGACGTAGACGACATGGGCATCGTCCCAGGGGACCGGGATCCCCCAGTCGATCGAGGTGCGGGTGATCGAGATGTCCTCGAGGCCGTGACGGACGTAGCTCGCCGCCTCGTTCGACCGCACCTCCGGCCGGACCGGGGCCGGGTCGCGCCCGAGCCAGTCGAGAAGGCGCTCGGAGAAGGCGGAGAGCCGGAAGAAGTAGTTCTCCTCGACCAGCCATTCGACGGGCTTCGCGTGGACCGGGCAGGTCCGGCCCTCGGCGAGCTCGGCCTCGGGGTAGTAGACCTCGCAGGCGACGCAGTACCAGCCGGCGTACTCGCCGAGGTAGATGTGGCCGTTGTCGTGGATCGCCTGCATGAAGCGGCGGACGCTCGTGCGGTGACGCGGCTCGGTCGTGCGGATGAAGTCGTCGTTGGAGATCGACAGCGCCTGCCAGGCGGAGCGGAACAGCTCGCTCGTCCGGTCGGCCCACTCCTTCGGCGAGACTCCGCGCTCGGCCGCGGCCCGCGCGATCTTCAGGCCGTGCTCGTCCGTGCCGGTGAGGAAGTGGACGTCGTCGCCGAGCATCCGGTGCCAGCGTGCGAGCGCGTCGGCGTTCACCATCGTGTAGGCGGTGCCGAGGTGCGGCCGGTCGTTCACGTAGTAGATGGGCGTCGTCTGGTAGAAGCGGCGGGCCACGACCCGTAGCGTACCTGGGGCCTGGCGGGCCCCCTCCGGGCCGGCCCCGGTCAGCTTCGCCCGGAGCGGAGCGCGGCCTCGTAGGCGTCGTGCCTCGGCGCGCCGAGAAGGACCGACGCCGCCACGGCAGCGTCGCGCCGACCCAGCCCCGCGGCCAGCAGCCGCTCGATCGGCTCGACGAGGTCCCTCTCCCGGCCCTTGTCCTCCCCGGGTGCGGCGTCGACGACGAGGACGTGCTCTCCCCGCGCCGAGCCGCCGTCCCCGGCGGCACGCGCCACCGCCTGGGCGAGGGTCCCGCGCCAGATCTCCTCGTGGAGCTTGGTGAGCTCGCGGCCGAGAACGATCCTCCGCTCGGGGCCGCAGGCCGCCAGGAGGTCGGCGAGCGTGCCGGCGAGACGGTGCGGCGACTCGTAGACGACGCTCGGCAGGTCGCCGGCCGCGATCTCTGCGAGGATCGCCGCTCTCCGGGCGCCCCTTCGAGGGAGGAAGCCGTCGAACCGCCAGCGGGAGGCCGGAAGGCCGCAGGCGGCGAGGAGCGCGAGCGCGGCGGACGGTCCGGGCACGGGGACGACCCGGACGCCGGCGGCGGCCGCCTGCGCGACGAGTCGCGCCCCGGGGTCGGCGACGACCGGCGTGCCGGCGTCGGCGACGAGCGCGACGTCCTTCCCGGAGAGCAGGCTGGCGACGAGCGAGGGGGCGCGCTCGGCCTCGTTGTGGGCGTGCAGCGCGACGAGGCGCGACCCGCTGGCCCGGGCGGCCTGGGAGATCCCCGCCAGCTCGAGCAGCCGCCCGGTCCGGCGTGTGTCCTCGCACGCGAGGATGTCGGCTTTCCCGAGGACCTCCCTGGCCCTGGCAGAGAGGTCGCCGAGGTTGCCGATCGGGGTCGAGACGACGTAGAGCGTCCCCGGGGCGCTCGCCGCCCCCCCCGTCACTCCTTCAGCTCCAGCTGGTCCCCGGCCCGCAGCGACCATCGCTCGAAGGACCCCGCTTCTGCCCTCAGCACCGGCTGAGGCGCCCGCCTCGGGAGCCCGATGCGCCGGGGCGGGAACCTGCGCGTCGCGACGACCACGAGGTCCTCGCTCAGGTAGGCGACGTCGAGTGGCCGCCGCAGCGTGAGCGTGTGGACGAGGCGGGTGCGGCTGAGCACGGCGATCCCGTCGACCGGGGCGCACCCCGAGCGCGAAAGCCCCCGGCGTCCCTGGCCCGCAAGCAGGTCGACGCTCGCCAGCACCTCACCTCGACGCAGCAGCCACGCCATGCCGACCTCCGGGCGAACAGCGGTCGATCGCCGTCCACGGTAGCGCCGGGCCGAGCGACCGACGCCCCGGGGGCACGGTGGCCTCCCGGCATCGGCTAGAGTCCTGCACCCGTGTCGAAGAGAACCACGAAGCGCAAGCTCTCCAAGAAGAAGAAGGCCAATCACGGCAAGAAGCCGAACTGCGGGCGCGGCTGAGGGGACCGGCGCTAGGAGGTCTGCGCCCAGCTCGGCACGTACTTCCAGGCCGTGCGCAGCTCGACGCGACGCTCTGCGGTGCTCGGGTCGACGCCCTCGAGCAGCCGCCAGAAACGCGGGGAGTGGCTCATCTCCAGCCGGTGGCACAGCTCGTGCAGCAGGACGTGCTCGACGAGGTGGCGCGGCAGGAACAACAGGTTCCGGTTGACGCTGACCCGGCCGGAGGAGGAGCAGCTGGCCCAGCGGCTGCGCTGGGCACGGACGCTGACGCCGGCCAACGTCACCCGGTGCTCGCGGGCAAGGACGGTCAGCCAGCCGACGACCTCGGAGCGGGCACGATCGGCCAGCCAGCGCTCGAGCGCCGAGCGCACCGAGTCCGCGGCCGCCACGGGTCCTGACACGAGGAGCCACTGCGGCCCCGCGACACGTGCCGCGCAGCGCCGGGCGGGCGAAGCCTGGTAGGCGACGCGCCACTCCTCCTCGACGGCCCGCAGGGGGACGACGACCGGCCGCCCTCCCGCGTCGAGGTCGGACCGGGTGCCGACGGAGGCGAGCGCCTCGGCGATTCTCCGCTCGGCCTGGCGTATCCACTCGGCCCGGCTCTCGACGAACGCCGCGACCTGGCCAGGATCGGCACGCCGCGGGACGACGACGACGACGCCGTCTCGCGGCGACACGACGAGGCGTGCCCTTCGAGCGCGGGAGCTCGTGCGCACCGAGTAGCTGAGCGAACCGGACGATACGCAGTCTGAGAGGCTCATGCCGGCATGTTCGCGCTCGGGTGTGCCGGCGCGTGGCGAGCCCTCGCCGCGCCGGGGAGCTCGCCCACCTCGCCCCCCTGGGCCTCAGACGTTGAAGCGGAACTCGACCACGTCGCCGTCGCGCATGACGTACTCCCTGCCTTCGACTCGGGCCTTGCCCGCGGCCCGAGCCGCGGCGAGCGAGCCCGCCGCGACGAGGTCCTCGTAGCTCACGACCTCCGCCTTGACAAAGCCGCGCTGGAAGTCGGAGTGGATCACGCCGGCGGCCTCGGGCGCAGTGTCCCCCGAGTGGATGGTCCAGGCACGTGCCTCCTTCGGGCCCGCCGTGAGGAACGTCTGCAGGCCGAGCACCCGGAAGCCGACCCTGGCGAGCTGGGACAGGCCCGGCTCCGACTGGCCGTAGCCGGCGAGCAGCTCGGCGGCGTCCTTGGGGTCGAGCGCGGCGACCTCGGCCTCGAGCTGCGCGGAGAGCGTCACCGACTCGGCGGGCGCGACGAGCGCGGCGAGCCGCTCGCGGGTCTCGGCGTCGCCGAGCCCTTCCTCGTCGACGTTGAAGACGTAGACGATCGGCTTGGCGCTCAGCAGGTGCAGGTCGGCGAGCGCCGCGGCGTCGATGTCCCCGCGGGCGGCCGCGGCCCAGATCGTCTCGCCGGCGTCGAGCACCGCGCGAGCCGCCTGCACGGCCTCGAGCGTCGGGGCCAGCTCGCGCCTCGTGCGCGCCTCCTTCGCGAGCCGCTCGAGCCGCCCATCGATGGTCTGGAGGTCGGCGAGGACGAGCTCGGTGTTCACCGTCTCGATGTCAGCCTTCGGGTCGACCCGGCCGTCGACGTGGACGACGTCGGGGTTGGAGAACACCCTCACGACCTGGCAGATCGCGTCGGCCTCCCGGATCGCGGCGAGGAAGCGGTTGCCGAGTCCTTCGCCCTTCGACGCGCCTCGCACGAGCCCGGCGATGTCGACGAAGGTCACCGTCGCCGGCACGACGCGGGCCGAGGCGAACAGCGACGCGAGGCGCTCGAGGCGCTCGTCGGGCACCGCCACCACCCCGACGTTCGGGTCGATCGTCGCGAAGGGGTAGTTGGCCGCGAGCACCTCGTTGCGCGTCAGCGCGTTGAACAGCGTCGACTTGCCGACGTTCGGCAGCCCGACGATCCCGATGGACAGCGCCAAGTCCGGCTTCCTCCCACCACGCGCCGACCCTGCGAGCGTAGAGGACGGCTCGGCGCCATCGCCGCGCCAAGGCGCCGGGTGGCTCGCCACGCCGGGGTCGGGCCCCGAGGTGCCCGCTAGGTCCCCTCGGGCGGGCCCGGCGCGTCGGCCCACGTCGCCCCGAGCCGCCGGAGCACGGAGGCGAGCAAGCTCGGGCGGTCCGACATCACGCCGTCGACCCCGGCGCGCACCAGGCGCTCGATCTCGGCCGGGTCGTCGACCGTCCAGACATGGACGGCCAGGCCGAGCTCGTGCGCGGCGTCGACGAACCGCCTCGTCACCAGGCGCACGCCCCGGGCGCGCACCGGCACCTGGAGGGCGACGTGCCCGGCCAGCCGGTGCCCGGGACGGCGCCGCGACCAGAGCGCGTACGCGAAGGACGAGACCGCCCGACGACCTGCGGCGGTGCCGATCTCGGGCGCGAAGGAGCGGAACCTCTCGATCGCCTCGTCGTGGAACGACGCCACGATCACGTCGTCGCGCCGGCCGTGGTCGCGAAGCAGCCTGGCGAGCGCCTCCTCGTAGGGACGGACCAGCGGCGCCGTCTGCTTGATGTCGAGGTTGAGCGCGACGCCGGGAAAGGCCTCGAGCACCGAGCGGAGCGTCGCCGGCCTGAGTGACGGGTCCTGAGCCGAGAGACCCCGCAGTGGGTAGTCCCGAGGGGGCCGCCCGTGGCAGGCGTCCTCGCCGGGGACGAACCAGTAGGCCGCGTCCAGCCGCTCGATGTCCGAGAGGCGCTGCTCCGCGATCGCCCCCCGGCCGGAGGTCGTGCGCTCGAGCGTCGGGTCGTGGCAGACGACGAGCTCTCCGTCCGCGGTGGCGTGCACGTCGAGCTCGATCGCCGTCGCCCCGGCGGCGAGCGCCGAGCGCATCGCGAACAGCGTGCTCGACGGCCCTTCGCGCGCCCCGCCCTGATGGGCGTAGGCGACGACTCGCCGCCCGAGCCAGGGGTTCGTCACCGGACGGTTCTACTACGGCCCGGCGCCGGGCACGCCGGCGTGCGGCAGGGCCGCACCGGCCCCGACGGCCACTAGCCTCGACTATCCGTGATCGACCACATCCTCCTCGACGTGATCGGGGCGATCCGCGAGGCCCTCGAGGCGGGGCTCCTCGAGCAGCAGGCGGTCGAGGAGCGGTTCCAGGTCGACGTCTTCCTCGGCGACGTCTCCTTCGAGACCTCCTACAGCCTGCCCGGCGAGCAGAGCCCGCCGAGGGTCCGGGCCGACCTGAGCCTCGAGTGGCCGACGTGGAGCCAGAGCGCCTACCGCTCCTGGCTGATCGGCGAGCCACCCGCCGAGCGACCGGAGGTGGTCGTCGAGGTGGCCCTCCGCCTCCAGCGCCTCGCGACCGTGCCGGATCCCGCGGCCGTGCTCGCGGCGCTCGACGGCGGCGCGCCGGAGATCGCCGGCGAGCGCCTGGAGCGGACCGGACCGACGATCGAGCAGGTCTTCGACCCTGGGCGTGACGTGCCGTCCTGCGCGATCGAGATCGCCTACCAAGGCACCTACCACCTGGACGAGGCGGTCCTCGAGGAGCCGGAGAAGATCGACGCGCAGGTGGCCGGCCTCGCGCGTTGGATCGCCTCCGGGCTCGTCCGCCTCGCCGACCTCGACCTCCCCTGCCTCCCCGCCGACGACACCGGCGGCGCGGACTGACCGGACGTCACGGCGCGAGGCGCCAGCCGGCGTGCGGCCGGGGATCGGCTCCACCCCGGGGGGGCCGCCGACCCTCGTCGGAGCTGAGCGTCGTCTCAGCGGGCTCCTGAGGCCACTCTCAGCACCAGCGCGCCATATCCCCTGGTCACGGCTTCGAAGCGCCACCAGGGCGCGCGCGCCGCGCCGCCCTGCGACCCCGTGCGGCGGACGCGCTGGTACTCCTTGCGCCCCGGAAAGACAGCAAGACGAGCGGGGTGCAAGCACCCCGGGAAGGGACGGTGACCACGATGAGGTCCAGCCACCGCACGCAGCTCGCAGGCCTGCTCCTCGCGGCAGGCGCCCTCGCCGGAGCCGCCTCCGGCGGCGGGACGGCGTTCGCGGCGACCAAGACGCACCACCCGGCGACGAAGAAGGTCGCCCCGGCCCACGTGAGCGGCGTGATCAGCGCCGTCGACGCCAAGGCCGACACGCTCACGGTCAAGGTCGGCAAGGCGTCCGACGTGTTCAAGACGACCGCCTCCACGGCGATCCTGCTCGCGGGCAAGAAGTCGACCCTCGCCGAGCTGAAGAAGGGCGAGCACGCCGTCGTCGTCTACACGAAGTCCGGCACGGTGCTCGACGCGAGCAGGATCGTCGTCGCCAAGGCCTGACGACACCTCGAAGGCCGCCCGGTCGAGGGGGACCTCCGGCCGCCCGAGCGCTAGGTTCGGGCGGCCGGAGGGCCGGACGGGGAACGCCATGCGCGTGCTGCTGATCGAGGACGAGGACCGGCTGCGCAAGGCGCTCGAGGCCGGCCTTCGGGCCGAGGGCCACGAGGTGCTCGGCGCGGCGGACGGTGCCGAAGGGCTCGAGCTCGCCGCCGACCCCCGCCTCGACGTCATCGTCTGCGACATCCTCCTTCCGAAGGTGAACGGGTTCCAGGTCTGCAGGCGACTTCGAGAGCAGGGCATCTGGACGCCGATCCTCATGCTCACCGCCAAGGACGGCGAGTGGGACGAGGCCGAGGCGCTCGACGCGGGCGCGGACGGCTACCTGACCAAGCCCTTCTCCTACGTCGTGCTCGCCGCCCACCTGCGGGCCCTCGCCCGCCGGGCGCCGAGCGGCGCGCCCGGCGAGTCGAGCGTGGTCCAGGCGGGGAGCCTTCGGCTGGACTTCCGCTCGGGGCGTTGCCAGCGGGGGAACGACGAGGTCGAGCTCTCCCGGCGCGAGCTCGCGCTGCTCGGTGCGCTCGTCTCCCGGCCGGACGAGGTCTGCTCGAAGAAGGAGCTGCTGGCGAAGGTCTGGGGGCCGGAGTTCGACGGGGACGAGAACATCGTCGAGGTCTACGTCGGCTACCTGAGGCGCAAGATCGACCAGCGCTTCTCCTGCCGATCGATCGAGACGGTGCGCGGGGTCGGTTACCGTTTCTGCTCCGATGCCCACCGGGCCTGAGACGCCCCTCGACCCGCTCCGGCCAGCGAGGGAAGGGGCAGGGCCGGGCAGCGGCCCCGGCGGGGTCCCGGCCGGGCGCCTCGGCGAGGGGGCACCAGAGCACCGAGGCAGCGGCACTGCACCCGGTCCCGGTCGGCTCGCACGGTGGTCGGCGTCGGTGCGCGTGCGCGCCAGCGTGGCCGCGCTGGCGATCGTCGGCACCGCCTTCGCCCTGAGCGCGGTCGGCGTCGTATGGTCGCTCCGCTCCTCCCTCGACTCGAGCACCACGAACACCGCCGCCGCCGAGGCGCTCGACATCGCCTCCTTCATCACCGCACGCGACCGGATCCCCCACCGCCTGTCCATCTCGCTCGAGGACATGGCCGCCCAGGTCGTCTCCTCCTCCGGACAGGTGCTCTCGGCCAGCCGCAACATCGCCGGCCAGCCGCCGATGGTCGACCTCACCGCCGCCCCCGGCCAGCTCAGGACCCGCCCCCGCGTCGTCCTGCACCCCCGCATCCTGCGGCACCGCATCCGCCGCCTCGACCTCGACCTCGACTACCGCTTCGCCGTCGCCGCGGTCGGCTTCGAGGCCGAGGGCAGGTCCGGGACGGTGCTCGTCGCCAACTCCCTCGGCGCCGCCGACCACGCCGTCGGCCTCGTCGAGGTGCTGCTCGCCGCGGCCCTCGGAGGGCTCGCCTTGCTCGTCGCCGCCCTGGTCTGGGCGCTGACCGGGAGGGCGCTCCGGCCCGTCGAGCGGATCCGCGCCGAGGTCGCCGAGCTGTCGGCGACGAACCTCCGGCGCCGGCTGCCCGAGCCGGCGACCAAGGACGAGGTCGGACGCCTGGCTCGGACGATGAACTCGATGCTCGAGCGCCTCGCGGCCTCGACCGAACGCCAGCGGCAGCTCGTCGCCGACGTCTCCCACGAGCTGCGCAACCCGCTGGCGGCGCTCGGCGCGCAGCTCGAGGTCGCCACGCTCGACCCTTCGGCCGCCCCAGAGCTGCTACGGGAGTCGATCGCCGAGGTCGAGGCGATGTCCTCGATGGTCGACGACCTGCTCACCCTGGCGCGCATGGACGAGGGCATGCTCCCGCCCCACCGGGACGAGGTCGACCTCGACGAGCTGGCGCTGTCCCAGGCGGACCGGCTGCGCAGCCGGGGCAGGGTGAAGGTCTCCGTGCGGGGGGTCGAGGGCGCCCGGTTGCTCGGTGACGAGGGGCAGCTCAGCCGGCTGATCGCCAACCTCGCCGACAACGCCGAGCGCCACGCCGGCTCCGCCGTCACCTTCAGCGTCCGGCACGAGGGCGAGGTCGTCGTCCTCGAGGTGACAGACGACGGACCCGGGGTGCCGCCGGAGCACCGGGAGGCCATCTTCGAGCGGTTCGTCCGCCTCGACAGCGCACGCAGCCACCGGGACGCCGGCGCCGGGCTCGGCCTGGCGATCGTGCGCGAGATCGCAAGAGCCCACGGCGGCAGCGTCGGGGTCGAGGACGCGAGCCCCGGGGCCCGCTTCGTCGTGCGGCTGCCGGTCCGGCCGCCGGGCGGAGACGGCCCCGCTCACAGCAGGCCGGCCGCCCGGGCTCGGGCCGCGAGCGAGGTCTCCGGCCGCGCGCCGAGGTGAGCGATCACCTCGGCGGCGGCGAGCGAGCCCAGCTGGGCTGCCCGTTCGACCCCGGTGCCGTGGGTGAGGCCGAAGCAGAACCCCCCGGCGAAGAGGTCGCCCGCTCCGGTCCGGTCGACGACCTGCTCGACGTGGTGGGCGGGGACGGCGACGACCGAGCCGTCGTGGGCGACGACGGCCCCGTCGCGCCCGCAGGTCGCGACGGCCACGAGCCCCGGGCGCGCCAGCGCGGCGAGCGCCGCCTCGACGCTGCGCTCCCCGGTCAGTGCGCCGATCTCGGCCTCGTTGGCGAAGACCACGCCGACGTGGCGGGTGACGAGCTCGAGCAGGAGGGAGTGGTGCCGCTCGACGAGCATCGAGTCGGCGAGCCCGAGGGCGATCCAGGTACCGGCGCGGGAGCTCTCGGCGACCACCTTGTCGACGATCGCCTCGGCGTCCGGCAGGTCCAGCACGTAGCCCTCGAGGAACACGAGGCGGGCCGAGGCGATGACGGCGGGGTCGATGCCGTTCCGATCGAGCCGGCCCCCGACGCCGAGCGCCGTCGCCATCGTGCGCTCGCCGTCGGGCGTGACGACGACGAAGCAGCGCCCCGTCGCAGCGTCGGGGTCGGAAGGATCCACCGGGAAGCGCTCGAGCACCGCACGGACGCCAGCCGCCTCGAGGTCGGCCGCGAAGCGCTCGCCGGGCTCGTCCTCGGCGACCGCCCCGATGTAGGCCGGCGTCCCGCCGAGCGAGGCGACGCCGACGGCGGAGTTCGTGACCATGCCGCCGGGCACCTGGCGACCTTCGCCGACGACGGCCGCGATGCGCTCCGTGGTCGGGATGTCGACGAGCGTCATGCCCCCTCGGGCGAGCCCGACCGTCTCGAGCACCTCCTCGCCGGCGAAGGCGAGGTGGTCGACGAGCGCGTTGCCGATGCACAAGACGTCAACGGGCCGCTCCCCCCCGCCCGGGCGCGGCGCGGCATCGCCCCGGGAGCTCGCCACGGGCGCATGCTACCCGGCGCCGTGCCCGCGCCGGCCAGGGGAAGCCCGCACGACCCACGGCTATCGTGACCCTGTGAGCCTTGACGCGAGCGAGCGGCACGTCGAGCCGGGCGGGCGCCCGGCCCGCGTCGCCCCGGCGTTCCTCCCCGCCGCCCTCGCCGAGGTCGCGAGCTCGGACGCCGCGCTCCGACGCTTCCTCCACGGGCTCCCCGGGGTCGACCAGGTCGGCGCAGAGCTGCGGACCGCCGCGTTGTCCACGCGGTCGATCAAGTCCGCGTCGAAGCTCTGGGCGATCGACGCCGCGATCTCGATGGTCGACCTCACGACTCTCGAAGGCGCCGACACCCCCGGCAAGGTCCGCTCCCTGTGCGCGAAGGCGCGCCACCCGGACCCCCAGGACCCGACCGTCCCCTCCGTCGCCGCCGTGTGCGTCTACCCCGACCTCGTCGCGACGGCGAAGAAGGAGCTTGCCGGCTCCGGCGTCGCCGTCGCCTCGGTCGCCACCGCCTTCCCCTCGGGGCGCTCGTCGCTCGCGGTCAAGCTCGCCGATGTGCGCGACGCCCTGGCCGCCGGGGCCGACGAGGTCGACATGGTCATCGATCGGGGCGCTTTCCTCCAGGGGCGCTTCCTCGAGGTGCTCGAGGAGGTGCGGGCCGTGCGCGAGGCCTGTGGCGCCGCGCGCCTCAAGGTCATCCTCGAGACGGGCGAGCTCGCCACCTACGACAACGTCCGCCGGGCGTCCTGGCTCGCCATGCTCGGGGGGGCCGACTTCCTCAAGACCTCGACCGGCAAGACGAGCCCGGCGGCGACGCTGCCGGTGGCGCTCGTGATGCTCGAGGCCGCCCGGGAGCTCACCGAGGCCGGAGGAGGGCCGGTCGGGGTCAAGGTCGCCGGCGGCATCCGGACCACCAAGGACGCCATTCGATACCTCGTGCTCGTCAACGAGACTGTCGGCGACGCCTGGCTGCAGCCGCAGATGTTCAGGATCGGCGCGTCGAGCCTGCTCAACGACCTGCTCATGCAGCGTGCGAAGCAGCGCAACGGCGCCTACGCATCGTCCGACGACTTCAGCCTCGAGTGAGCGAGCCAGTGGGGGGCCTCTTCGAGTACGCGCCGGCGCCGGAGCCCCGCAGCCTCGTCTCGATCCGCCCGAGCTACGGCCTGTTCGTCGGCGGGGAGTTCGTCGACCCCGTCGAGGGAGGCTCGCTGAAGACGATCAACCCCGCGTCCGAGGAGGTGCTCGCCGAGGTGGCCACCGCCGGCCCGGCCGACGTCGACCGGGCGGTCAGGGCAGCGAGACGGGCCTACGAGGAGGTCTGGGGGCCGATGCCCGGCAGGGAACGGGCCAAGTACCTCTTCCGGGTCGCCCGGATGATCCAGGAGCGGGCCCGGGAGCTCGCGGTGCTCGAGTCGCTCGACAACGGCAAGCCCATCCGCGAGTCGAGAGACGTCGACGTGCCGCTCGCCGCTGCCCACTTCTTCTACCACGCCGGTTGGGCGGACAAGCTCTCCTACGCCGGCCTCGGGCCAGATCCTCGACCCCTCGGGGTCGCCGGCCAGGTCATCCCCTGGAACTTCCCGCTCCTCATGGCCGCCTGGAAGCTGGCACCTGCGCTCGCCGCGGGCAACACCTGCGTCCTCAAGCCGGCGGAGACAACCCCGTTGTCGGCCCTGCTGCTCGCGGAGATCCTGCGCGACGCAGAGCTGCCACCCGGAGTCGTGAACGTGGTGACCGGCGCTGGGGACACCGGCGCGAGCCTCGTCGCCCACCCCGGCGTCGACAAGGTCGCCTTCACGGGCTCGACGGAGGTGGGCAGGGAGATCCGCCGCACGCTCGCCGGCAGCGGCAAGCGCCTGACCCTCGAGCTCGGCGGGAAGGCGGCGAACGTCGTCTTCGACGACGCTCCGCTCTCCCAGGCCGTCGAGGGCATCGTCAACGGCATCTTCTTCAACCAGGGCCACGTCTGCTGCGCCGGCTCGCGCCTGCTCGTCCAGGAGTCGGTCGCCGACGCCGTGGTCGACCGGCTGAAGCGGCGGATGGAGACGCTGAGGATCGGCGACCCGCTCGACAAGAACACCGACGTCGGCGCGATCAACTCCTCCGGGCAGCTCGACAAGATCCGCGAGCTCTCCGCCGCCGGCGAGGCGGAGGGCGCCGAGCGCTGGGCGCCGGCGTGCCGGCTCCCCGAGCGCGGCTTCTGGTTCCCCCCGACGGTGTTCACGAACGTCTCCCCCTCCCAGCGCATCGCCCGCGAGGAGATCTTCGGCCCCGTGCTCTCGGTGATCACCTTCCGCACGGCCGAGGAGGCCGTCGCAAAGGCGAACAACACGACCTACGGGCTGTCGGCGGGCGTGTGGACGGAGAAGGGCAGCCGGATCCTGTGGATGGTGCACCACCTGCGTGCCGGGGTCGTCTGGGCGAACACCTTCAACCGGTTCGACCCTGCCAGCCCCTTCGGCGGCTACAAGGAGTCGGGCTTCGGCCGCGAGGGCGGCCGCCACGGGCTGGAGGCCTACCTCGATGCCTGACCCTAGGCCACCGGGCGGGCGGCTCAGCGTCCAGAAGACCTACAAGCTCTTCCTCGCCGGCGCCTTCCCCCGCTCGGAGTCCGGCCGCTCCTACCCCGTGAGCGACGCCCGGGGGGCCCTGCTCGCCCACGCCGCGCTGGCCTCGCGCAAAGACGCCCGGGACGCCGTCGTCGCGGCACGCCGAGCGCAGCCGGGCTGGGCCGCGGCGAGCGCCTACAACCGCGGGCAGGTCCTCTATCGTGTCGCCGAGCTGCTGGAGGACCGCCACGCGCAGTTCGCCGAGGCGGTGGCCGCGGGCGAGGGTCTCGACGGAGCCGGCGCCGAGGCCGTCGTCGCCGAGACGGTCGACCGCTGGGTCTGGTACGCCGGATGGGCGGACAAGATCGCGCAGGTCGCCGGTTCCTCGAACCCCGTCGCGGGCCCCTGGTTCAACTTCTCGGTCCCCGAGCCCGTCGGCGTCGTCGCCGCGCTCGCCCCTCAGCGCTCGTCCCTGCTCGGCCTGGCCGGCGTCGTCGCCCCGCTGCTCGCGGCGGGCAACGCCGTAGTCGTCGTCGCGAGCGAGGAGCGCCCGCTGCCGGCAGTCACGCTGTCGGAGGTCCTCGCGACCTCGGACGTGCCGCCCGGCGTCGTGAACGTCCTCACGGGGAGGACGAGGGAGCTGGCGCCCGTCCTCGCCGCGCATCGCGACGTCGACGGCCTCGACCTCGCAGGGGCCGGCCCGGAGCTCGCCGCCGAGCTCGAGCGAGCCTCGGCCGGCAACCTGAAGAGGGTCCTCACGCCTCGAGGCGGCGAGGAGGACTGGTGGGCGATGCCCTCAACCCGGCGGATGCTCACCTTCGTCGAGACGAAGACCGCCTGGCACCCGGTCGGGGTGTGAGCGGTGGGTCTCGCCGTCGTCGACCACCCGCTCGCCGGCTCGCTCCTCACGGCGCTGCGCGACCGCACGACACCGCCCCCGCT
>JAJYNS010000064.1 GCA_021786195.1 Actinomycetes bacterium
GGGCTAGGGGACGACGACGACCTTGCCGAGCGCGCCAGCCTCGACGGCGTCCTGGGCCGCGGCGACCTCCTCGAGCGGGAACCGGTGGATCGGCAACGCGCTCAGCGCGCCCTGCGCCAGCGCGGCGCTTGTCCAGGCCGCCGCCTGGGCGATCTCCTCGGCCGGCACGCCGTAGAGCAGCACGTAACGCAGCGTGGCGTTGGCGTTCATGCAACGCCTCGTCGGGACCACCGGGTCGGACGCCTCGCTCGCGTAGACGACGATCACCGTGCCGTAGCCCGAGACGGCGAGGTCGAGGTCGAGGTTGGCGCCGAGGGCGACCTCGACGATCCGGTCAACCCGGCTCGCGGCGGAGCGGATGCGCTCGACCGCCCCGGGCTCGCGGTAGGAGAAGACGAGGTCGGCACCGGCGGCACGCGCGAGCGCCGCCTTCTCCTCCGTGCTGACCGTCGCAAGGACTCGAGCCCCCGCGTGCTTCGCGAGCTCGATCGCGAAGTGCCCGACCGCGCCGGCGCCGCCAGCGACGAGGACGGTCGCCTCGGCGAGGTCGCCGGGCCGACCGCCGAGGCAGTGCGCCGCCGTGAGCGCGGGCACTCCCAGGCAGGCGCCGAGCTCGTCGGACGCGCCATCGGGGAGCGGCACCGTGCGCTCGGCCGGCACGACGCAGTACTCGGCGGCCGTGCCGTAAGGATTGCCGGCGGCGGCCAGGTAGCACCAGACCCGTTGGCCGACCGAGCGGTCCGTCACCCCGGCGCCGACGGCGTCGACGACGCCGGCACCGTCGTGGTGGGGCACCTGGAGCCCGCTCGGCGGCGAGCCGGTCAGTCCCGAGCGGGTCTTCCAGTCGGTCGGGTTGACGCCGGAGAGGCTGACCCGCACTCGGACCTGGCCAGGCCCGGGGGCCGGCGTCTCGATCTCCTCGATGGACAGCACGTCCGCCGCATCGCCTGTCCTCCGGTAGACCGCAGCCCTCATCTCGAGCCTCCCGTCGCCCTGCCTGCCTCCGCCCGCCGCATGGTAGGCGGGGCCGGCGGGCGCCAGCCGTCGGGACGTGCCAACATCTGCCGAGTCGAGCAACGTGAGGTGCCGGGCGAACGGTGGCGCTCCCACAGGCCGTGTACCGCTACTACGAGCACCGGCTCGCCCGCCGCCTCCCGGCGGCGGCCCTGCCGGACCACGTCGGGGTGATCCTCGACGGGCACCGAAGGTTCGCCCGCGCCGAGGGCTACGAGGACTACAGCCTCAGCTACCGCAGCGGGATGGCCAAGCTCGAGGAGTTCCTCGGCTGGTGCGCCGGGCTCGGCGTCCCGGCGGTGACCGCCTGGGTGCTCTCGACGGAGAACCTCCAGCGCGACGCGGCCGAGCTCGAGCCGTACTTCGCCGTCCTCGTCGAGCTGTTCGAGCGGCTGCCCGGCCTTGCGTCGCGGCTCGGGTTCTCGCTCTCGGTCAGCGGCACGCTCGACCGCCTCCCGGCGGAGCTCTCCCGCGCCGCGAAGAGGGCGGAGGGTGCAGCCGACACAGGGCACTGGCACGTGAACATCGCGCTGTGCTACGGGGGCCGCCAGGAGATCGTCGACGCCTGCCGCTCGCTCGTCGCCGACCTCGCGGCCGAAGGCGTCCCGGCCGAGGAGATAGCCGGGCGGATCGACTCGGCGGGCATCGCGGACCACCTCTACGCGGCCGATCTCCCTGATCCGGACCTCGTGATCCGCACGAGCGGGGAGTCCAGGCTCTCGGGCTTCCTCCTGTGGCAGTCCGCCTACGCGGAGTGCGTCTTCGTCGACCCCTACTGGCCGGCGTTCCGCAGGGTGGACTTCCTCCGGGCTCTTCGCGACTTCGCAAGGCGCGAGCGCCGGTTCGGCCGCTGAGCCGACCGCTCCCACGGTCGTGCCGCCCGGCAGGGTCGCCGCCGGGACCGCACACGGCCTTGACGCTCAGGCGCCCTGGACGTCCCACCAAATGGTCGAGAGGTCGCGCCAGCGCGGCGGCGGCGCCTTCCGGAGCAAGGCGGCGAGCTCGGCATGACGGTCGGGACCCAGGCACAGCCGGCGAGCGAGCCGCTCGAACGCGGCCGCGTCGAGCGGTGCTCGAGGCTGGCGCCAGCGCACCTCGCGCACGTGGAGCGCGCGCCAGTACGGGCTTGTCCACGCGAGAGGATGGGCAGCGGTGAGCTCGAGGACGACCCGCCGCCTGGCATGGGAGCCCAGCGCCAGGGCGAAGCTCGAGAGGTCCGCGACGTTGTAGGCGACGTGGTGGCTGACGGCGACCTCGGCGACCGGGACGTCGCCGGCGACGTCCGGCCAGCGCCCCTCGAAACCCCGGAACGGCACCTCGATCGCCTCGGCGCGTGCGGCGAAGGCGGCGAGCAGCTCGGCGCGCTCGTCGACGGCGAGGAGCAGCCCGGCACGCCCGGCAAGAGGAAGGCTCGCCGCTCCGGCGCCTGACCCGACGTCGAGGACGGACCCGCCGAGCGAGAGCGCCTGGAGAGCCATCGAGTCCGAGACGCTCCGCCCCTTCCGGGCCACGGCGCCGTCGGCTCGCGACGCGAACTCGCCCACGTCGACGAAGTAGGGGCTCTCCGGGGCGCGAGCAAGGACCTCGTCGGGGATTGCCCAGCGCGCCAATTGCTCGCCCCAGGCGGACGCTGCGGTCGCCTCCGGCACCTGCGCCAGCCTACCGAGGGCCGCTCGGGGGCGATCGGTAACCTTGCCCGATGGCACTGCACCGTCATGACCCCGCCGCACGCGACGAGGCCCTCAGCCTCCGCCCCCAGTTCGCTTCCCTCGACGAGGTGGGCGAGGTCCCGAGGCATCGGCTGCGGCAGGAGGGGATGCCCGCCGAGCTCGCCTACCAGGTCGTTCACGACGAGCTCATGCTCGACGGGCACGCCCGGCTGAACCTCGCGACCTTCGTCACGACCTGGATGGAGCCCGCCGCCGAGCGCCTCATGGCGGAGTGCGCTCCGAAGAACCTCATCGACAAGGACGAGTACCCGCGCACGGCCGAGCTCGAGCGGCGCTGCGTCAGCATCCTCGCCGAGCTGTGGCACGCGCCCCGGGGGGCCGAGGCCGTCGGGTGCTCGACAGTCGGCTCGAGCGAGGCGTGCATGCTCGCAGGGCTCGCGCTGCTGCACAGGTGGCGCCGGCGGACCGGCGCTACCGCCGGCTCGAGGCGACCGAACCTCGTGCTCGGCGCCAACGCGCAGGTCTGCTGGGAGAAGTTCTGCCGCTACTTCGACGTCGAGGCCCGGCTCGTCCCTGTAGGCGGCGCCGGGGGCGGTTCGGGCTGCACGCACCTCACCCCGGCGGGCGCCCTGGGCCGCTGCGACGAGGACACGATCGGCGTCGTCGCGATCCTCGGCTCGACCTACGACGGGGCCTACGAGCCGGTGGCCGAGATCGCCGCCGCGCTCGACCGCCTCGAGGCAGGAGGCGGCCCGGACGTGCCGGTGCACGTCGACGGCGCCTCCGGGGGCTTCCTCGCCCCCTTCCTCGACCCGGACCTCGCCTGGGACTTCCGGCTCGCCCGCGTCCAGTCGATCAACGCCTCGGGCCACAAGTACGGCCTCGTCTATCCCGGCGTCGGCTGGGCCTTGTGGAGGGACCGGTCGGC
Organism: Actinomycetes bacterium; assembly: GCA_021786195.1. GTDB lineage: Bacteria > Actinomycetota > Acidimicrobiia > Acidimicrobiales > Bog-793 > JAKAOD01. The sequence goes on from JAJYNS010000064.1 coordinate 3,613, forward strand.
GCTTCCCGAGGAGCTCGTCTTCGACGTCGACTACCTCGGGGGGACGATGCCGACCTTCACGCTCAACTTCTCCCGTCCCGGCGCGCAGGTCGCCGCCCAGTACTACACCTTCCTGCGCCTCGGCTCGAGGGGCTATCGCGAGGTCCACGCCGCCTCCCGCGCCACCGCGCGGTGGCTGGCGGCGCGCGTCGGCGAGCTCGAGCAGCTCGAGCTCGTCTCGGGAGGCGAGGGCGTGCCGGTCGTCGCCTTTCGGGTCGAGGACGCCGAAGGACGCGGCTGGTCGGTCTTCGACCTGAGCGACGAGCTGCGCGCCCACGGCTGGATCGTCCCCGCCTACCGGATGCCCCCGGCGCTCGACCACGTCGCGGTCGCTCGAGTCGTCGTCCGGAACGGGTTCAGCCGGGACCTCGCCGAGCTGTTCCTCGCCGATCTCCGTGACGCCGTGGACCGCCTGGAGGCCCGGCGCCCGGGCGGCCCCGCCCGGGCCCGCCGGGTCGCCTTCCACCACTGAGCCCGTGCTCGCCGGCTCTCCCCGGCGCGCGCCCCGGCGGGCGCGTTGGGAGCCCGGCGCGGCGGCGAAGGAAGCTGGAATAGATCTCTACTTGGACTCGTTCCAAAAAGCGGTGCCGTCCCGTCCTGCCCTCGTGCCGGCAGGTCACACCATGGAGCGACGCCGTCGTGAACCCGCCGAGCCGAGGAGGACAGCATCAATGCTCACCGTCGGAGACCGCTTCCCAGAGTTCGACCTCGCGGCCGTGCAGGGCCTGGACGATCCGAAGATCACCCGGGTCAGCTCGAAGGACTTCGCCGGGCGATGGCTCGTCGCGTTCTCCTGGCCGATGGACTTCACCTTCGTCTGCCCGACCGAGATCGCGGCCTTCGGCGCGGCGCACAAGGAGTTCGCGGCGCTCGATGCCGCCGTCTTCGGCTTCAGCGTCGACAGCGAGTACGTCCACCTCGCGTGGAGGCAACGGCACCCGCATCTTCGCCACCTCGCGATCCCGATGCTCGCCGACGTGAAGCGCGAGCTGTCGGGAGCGCTCGGGATCCTCGACAAGGACGCTGGCGTGGCCCTTCGAGCCACCTTCGTGGTCGACCCCGAAGGGGTGGTCCGCCACGTCTCGGCCTACGGACTGGACACCGGCCGCAGCGTGGCCGAGGTGCTCCGGACGGTCGCCGCGCTGCGGACGGGCGGCCTCACGCCCTGCGAGTGGCACACCGGGGAGGCGCTGCTCGCCGGCTGAGCGGGCTGGGCGCACCGGTCAGCGGGAGAGGACCTCGCGCCACGCGAGGTCGACCCCGGCGGCGACGAGGCGGGCCTCCTCCGAGACCACCTGCGCCGCCGGGAGCGCTTGCCATCTCGAACGAGGCCCGGTCGCTGTGGACCTGCGGCTTCAACCCCTTCCGGGACGGCGGCTCAACAACGGCGTCGCCACGTCGATCTACGAGTCGGCCCCCCACGTCGACATGCTGGAGAGCGGGTAGAGGGCACCGATGGCCGAAGATCGCGAAGGTGACCTATCCGGCGTTCACCTCCAACCAGCCCCGGGACACCGAGCTCGCGACGGGTCAGGCGACCTGGGGGGCCAGTTCATCCCGAGCATCAGCGGCTACGCGACGACGAGCGGGGCCGCCCGGCACCAGATCGTCATGCAGCTGGAGAACGTGATGCTGTCCCAGGTCCCGGTCATCCCGGTGACCGGACCGGTCGGCTGGTAGCAGCGCAACACGCGGGAGGCCAAGAAGGACCCGGGCGGCGCAGGAGATAGCTGATGCGCGGGGCCCTGCGCCGCCTGGGGTTCTTCGCCTTCACCCTGCGGGCCCGACTCACCATGGACTTCGCCGCGCCGGGCACCGGAACAACACGGTGGCCGGCCACTTCGTCGATGCAGATGCCGCCCCTCCTGATCACCACCGCACTGCTCGTCGCGGTCTCACGGCCCCCGGATGGTCCTACGGCGCACGGCAGCTGCACGCGCAGGCCCTGGGGATCCGCAACCGGGACTTCCTCGTCGCGGCGTGCCTTGGCGGCGAGCGGCGCTGGAGGATCGTCTTGTTCGAGATCCTCCCGAAGGTGACCTCGCTCATCCTCGCGATGTTCTTCTCCTCGACCCTGTACGCGATCGTCACGGCTGCCGGGCTGCAGTTCATCGGCCTCGGCGGCGATGTCGTCGGCGAGTCCGGCTTCGGTACGTCAAGGATGGTGTTCAGGATCGCCCAGCTGCTCGGCCCCCCGCCGAGGTCCTCGCCGGCGACGTGGAGTTGTGGGGAGGCAGTATGGTCCAGATGTCCGCCAAGGAGCTGCGGGCGCTTCGCAGGCGGGAGCTGTCGGTGGTGATGCAGAGCGCGATGAACGCGCCGAACCCGGTCAAGTCCATCGGCGCACAGCTCTCCGGCACGATGCGAGCCCACCAGCGGACCAGGAAGGAGGCGATCCTCGAGCGCTCGCGCCAGGTGCTCCGGCTCGTCGGCATCGACCCGGTCTACCCCTGCACTCGCCTGGTCCTCTCGGCAGTTCCCGGGCCGTGGCCCGGCCTCGGGAGAGGTAGGGGCTGTCGGTGGACCTGATCGCCTTCGGCTCGGTGTTCCTCGAGGTGGTCTTCGGGCGCGTGGGGCGCCTGCCCGGCCCGGGGGAGGAGGTCTTCTCCGACGAGTTCGCCATCTCCTGCGGCGGCGTGGTCACCGTCGCAGCCGCCGCTCGCAGGGCGGGCGCCTCCGCCGGGGTCTCCACGGTGCTGGGCGACGACGTCGGCTCACGGGTCGTCGTCGAGTACTGCCGTCGTGAGGGCGTCGAGACCGGGCCGTGCCGGCGGGTGCGGGGACCCGCGGCCGGCATCACCGTCGTGATGAACTTCGACGGTGACCGCGCCTTCCTCTCCCACCTCCCCCGGCGGCCCCCCGGGGAGCCGACGGAGCTCGAGCGCTGGATCGAGGTGCTGAGGAGCGAGCGGCCCGCATGGTGCTACCTGCACGCCGGTCCGGGCGTGGCGCCGCTCATCGGCGAGGCTCACGCTCTCGGCGTGGCCGTCGCGCTCGACGTCAATCTGGGCGCCATCGAGGCCGCACCGGCGGACGTGGTGGACTGCGCTCGGGTGGCGGACCTCTTCGTCCCGAACGAGGCCGAGCTGATGCGGCTGACGGGGTCGGCTGGGCTTGACCGGGCGCTCGAGGCAGCCTCGACGTGGTGCGATCGCCTCGTCGTCAAGCGCGGGGAGCGGGGCGCGCTCGTCGTGCAGGACGGTCGCGTCGCCGAGGTGGCCGGAGGGCTGCGGCCGGTCCAGGTGCGCGATCGGACGGGAGCCGGCGACGCCTTTGCCGGGGCGATGATCGCGGCGCTCGTCGGCGAGGCCTCCCTCGAGGAGGCGGTGAGCGCCGGCAATGCGGCCGGGTCGGAGGCGGTCGCGCGCCTTGGCGCTGTCGGCGAGATCGTGATCGACGGGCTGACGGCCGACGCGAGGCAGAGCCGAGGCATGGACAGGGATGAGAGGTGAAGGGATGAAGCTCGCGATCCTCGGTGGCGGTGGCGTGCGGATGCCGGCGTTCGTGCGGGCGGTGCTGTCCGGTGCTGGGACGACCTTCGAGGAGATCTGCCTCTACGAGCCCGACGCCTTCCGGCGGGACACGACCTGCCGCCTCGCCGTCGAGCTGGCGGCCGCCCTCGGCCGGGACGGGTTGGTCTCGGTGACGCCGGACGTCGAGGAGGCCTTCACCGGCGCCGACTTCGTGTTCTCGGCGATCCGCGTCGGCGGCGACCTCGGGCGCGTCATCGACGAGGAGGTGGCCTTGCGCCGAGGCCTCGTCGGCCAGGAGACGACCGGGCCGGGTGGCTTCGCGATGGCGCTGAGGACGATCCCGGTCCTGCTCGATTACTCGGCGACGCTTGCCCGGATCTCGCCCGGGGCTACCCTGATCAACTTCACCAACCCCGCAGGGATCCTCACCCAGGCGCTCTCGTCGCACGCGAGGGTGCGCTCGGTGGGGGTGTGCGACACCCCGAGCAGCACGATCGAGCGCCTCGGGCGCTTCCTCGACGCCGAGCCGGGCTCGCTCGCCTACTCCTATGCGGGGCTCAACCACCTCGGCTGGATCTCCTCCTTCGCTACCGCAGGAGAGGAGCGTCTCGGCGAGCTCCTCGGGCGATACGAGGACCTGGCGCGCTTCGACCATCGCTTTGCCGCGTTCGACCCCGACTTGGTGCGGCTGGTGGGCGCCATCCCGACCGAGTACGTCTTCTACTACTACGACCCCCGCCGCTTCGTCGACGGCGTCGCCCGAGCCGGGACGAGCCGAGGGCAGGATGTGCTCCGCCTGAACGAGGAGCTCCTCGGCGGCATCGCGAGGGCGTTCGACAAGGGCGACCTGCAAGACGCCTGGTCGACCTACTCGATGCTGATGGGGGTCCGCCACGACACCTACATGCGGGTCGACACCTCAGGCGAGAGCGGGCAGGACGAGGTCCGCTCGAGGCGCGCCGCGGCAGGCGCCCCGGACATCGGCTGCGTCGCGATCGGCGGCTACGAGGGCGTGGCGCTGCAGGTCATCGAAGGCCTTACCTCGGGCCGGCCGCGCGAGGTCGTCGTGAACGTGCGCAACGGCTCGAGCCTCGGGTTCTTGGAGCCCGACGACGTCGTCGAGGTGCCTGCGCTCGTCGCCGCCGGCGGCGTCTCACCGCTCGCGGCCTTGGCGCCGTCGCGCTCGGCGAGGGCGCTCGTCACCCAGGTCAAGGAGTACGAGCGCACCGTCGTCGAGGCGGCGGTCAGGGGCGACGCCGGCCTCGCGGAGCTGGCGCTCGCCCTGCACCCGCTGGTGCCCGGCTTGAGCGTCGCCCGCGACCTCCTGGCCGAGTACCGGGAGCGGCATGGCGAGCACCTCGCCTACCTCCACTAGTGGCATGCCGTCCGACGCGCCGTTGCCCCCCTGGTCGGCGACGGGGACCCGGCGGCCTTCGCGACGGCGTCGAGGAGCAGCTGCCCGGCCGAGGTGGAGAACCAGCGGGCATGGCCGAGGAGGAACGTCTCGTAGGTGGTCCGCACTGCCTGTCTCGAGCGCAGGATCCCGCCGAAGTACTCGAGCTCGGAGAGCGCGAAGCCGACGTGGACGAGAGGGAGGAGCGCCGCCAGAGCCTCCGCCTCGACCGGCTCCAGTGGGCGCTCGGCGAGGTAGCCCCGGACGAGGGAGGTCGCGAGGCCGGGCCGGGCGATCTCTGCGGGACGCTCTCGCAGGGCCAGCCAGGCGACGGCGTTGCGCTCGATCGCCGTCGCGAGGTCGAACGTTGCGCTCGTCCGGTCGGCCAGGCCGAAGTCGATCACGCCGACCACGCTCGCCCGGGCGCCGGCGGAGGACCAGAACAGGTTCGAGACGTGCCAGTCGTTGTGGGCCCAGGACCTCGGGAGCTCGCCGGGCAGCCCTCCCAGCCGCTCGCGGTGCCCCTGGAGTGCCTCGGCGACCTCCTCCCGCCAGTGGGGAGAGACCTCGGGGCCCTCCAGTGCTGCCTCGAGGGCCGGCCGAGCCGCAACCTCGCGGTCGATGGCACCGAGGAGGTCCCCGTCGTCGAGGACCTGCGCGAGCGGCTGGAGCGGCGCCCGCCTCCGTGGCGGCGCGCCGTAGCCGGCGGCCGACAGGTGGAGCCGGGCGAGCGCCCCGCCGGCCTCCCGGGCGTGCCCTGCAGTCGTGGGAGGCTGCCACGAGGGCGCCTCGCGGTAGAGGTCGACGCCGGCGCTGCGCTCGTGCACCTCGTAGGTCCAGCCGTCACGGCGGAGCGCCGTCGCACCGTCGGCATCGGCGAGCACCCGGGGGACCGGCACGGCGAGCCGGCGGAGATGCTCGGCGAAGCGGTGCTCCTCGGCAAGGCTTTCCGGGCTGCGGACTCGCCCGTCGTGGCGCTTGACCAGCAGGCAACGCCGGCCCCGGACCGGGAGGACGAGCGCGGCGCTCGAGTAGGGCCGGGGGCTGTGCCAGATGACGCGGCGGGCGCCGCCCGCCTCGGGGAAGCCGCGCAGCACCGCGTCGGCCTCATCGAGCCGGAGGGGGTCCCAGGTCGGCTCGACGAGGTCCCCCTCCAGGCCGTGGACGAGGGTCACCGCGCGCCGGCGCTTCGTCGAGAGAGCCGGTACCAGGGGATCACGAGCTGCTGCAGGAGGTAGGTGAGCCCGAAGAGCGCGACGGACACGGCCGCCGTGACCGCGACCGCCGCGTAGACAAGGTCTGTGCGGAGCTGGTTGCTCTGCTCGGACATGAAGATGCCGAGGCCCTTGGTCGCTCCGACGTACTCGGCGAAGACGGCTCCGACGACGGCGTAGGTGACGGCGATGCGCAGCCCGGCGAAGAAGTGCGGGAGCGCGCCAGGGAGCTTGAGGCGGACCATGACCTGCCAACGCCTCGCGCCCATCGACCTCAGCAGGTCGACGGCGTCGCGCTCCGCGGCGTCGAAGCCCTCCGTCAGGCCGACCGTGACGGGGAAGAACGTCACGACGGCCACGACGACGAGCTTGGGCACGAGCCCGAAGCCAAGCCACAGGTCCACGATCGGCGCGATGGCGATCAGCGGAAGGGTCTGGGAGGTCACAAGGAGCGGGTAGAGCGCACGGCGCACGGCGCGGGAGAGCTCCATCGCCGTCGCGAGCAGGAAGCCGCAGGCCAGGGAGAGGGAGAAGCCGAAGAAGGTCTCCTCGAGCGTCGGGACGGTGTTCGTCCAGATGGCCGCCCGCCAGTCGAAGCCCTGTGTCGCGACGAGCCAGGGGGAGGGGAGGATCTGCGGCTGGACGTGTCGCAGGGTCGCGTAGAGCTGCCAGGCGCCGAAAAGGAGCGCGACGAGGACCACCGGCGGGGCGACCCGGCCGAGCCGGGCGCGCGCCGCGCCTCGCCGGCGGCCCGCCGTCGGCGAGGACGTCGGCGGGGCGAGAAGGCCCGAGGGGGGGGCGAGCGAGGTCCTCATCGCCGAGCGGTCCCGTCGAGATAGGCGTTGGTGAACCAGGTCCCGATGTCCTTCGGCATCGAGCGGAGCACGGCGCCCGTCGCCGAGTGCAAGATGCCGTGCTCCTGGGCGAAGCGCACGTAGCCGTACCAGCGGGAGTAGGTCTGGACGCCGAAGCGGCCCTCGGCGTCCAGCCAGAACGACCTCGCCATGAGCTTGGCGCTGTCGTAGACGAGGGCCGTGTTGCCGAAGACTCCGGGATTGTCGGCGATGAGGATCCTGGCGGCCTCGACCGGGTGGTGCGCGGCGAAGCTGAACCCTCTTGCCGAGGCCTGGACGAAGCGTGTCGCGAGCCCCGGGTGGCGGGCGAGGAACCTCCTGCCCGAGATGAGCACGACCTCGTAGTGGTCGGGGAACCCCCAGTGCTGGAGGTCGAAGTAGGACATCGGCTCGCCGGCGAGGCGCGCCTGGATCACCTCCCAGGTGACCAGGGGCCAGTCGAAGTCGGCGCGCCCGTCGTAGACGGCGGCGTAGGCGGTGGTGTTGAGGTCGACGACCTTGAAGTTGGGCCTGCCGTCCGGGAGCGTGCCCTTGCAGCCGTCCTTGTCGATCAGGTACTCGATCGAGGCGATCTCGTCCGTCCCCCCGTCCCAGGCGAAGGTCTTGCCGACGAGGTCGCAGGGCCGGGTGATGCCCGACCCCTTGCGGAAGCCGACGACGCTCGCCTGGTGCTGCAGGATCGCCATCACGGACACCACCGGGAGCCCGGAGGTCTCGTCGATCGCGACCTCGGACTCGAAGGAGATCCCGAAGTCGGCCCGCCCGGCGGCCACGAGCTCGTCGGGGAGGGTGGTCGTGTACGGGATGATCTTCAGCTCGATCCCGGCGGCCCGGTAGTAGCCGAGCGTCTTCGCGACATAGAAGCCCGTGTGGTCGGTGTTCGGCGTCCAGTCGAGCGCCAGCGTCACCACCGTGGGCGGCTTGGCGCGCCGGCTCGCCGCCGTCGCCAGGACCGCTTCGGGAGAGTGGTGCCGACTTGCCCGGGCGGCGAGCCCGGGGACCGAGACCGTCAAGAGCGCGAGGAGCGCGACGGTCCATTGCCTTGCGCCGCGTCGAGCGGCCTGTGCGTGGCTCGCCATGTGACGTCCCTTCGCTAGTACGACCTAGATCAGGTTCAACAGGTGTGCTCTCAGCCCGAAGCTCGTCGGGCACCCTGCGTCACTCGCCCCCAAGGTTAGCCGCGAGACCGACCGCGCCCGCCACCGGGGCGACGGCGGTAGCGTGCGGTCGTGCCCGGGCAGGCCGTCGGTTCCGCCGTCCCTCTCGGCGCCGGCACGGGCGCCGAGCTCGAGGTCCGCGGCGTGCGCAAGTCGTTCCCGACCGACCAGGGGTCGATCGAGGTGCTTGCCGGGGTCGACCTCCTGGCGCGGCCGGGCGAGTTCGTCACCGTCGTAGGGCCGAGCGGGTGCGGAAAGTCGACGCTGCTCGGGATCCTCGCGGGGATCGAGCCCCCCTCGGCTGGCGAGGTGCTCCTCGGCGGGGAGAAGGTGACGGGCAGGGCCGGCCGCTTCGCCTACATGCCCCAGTCCGACGTCCTTTTCGACTGGCGCCGGGTGCTCGACAACGCGACGCTCGGGCTCGAGGTCCGGGGCATGTCCCGGCGAGACGCTCGGGCGAAGGTCGCGCCGCTGATCCAGACCTTCGGCCTCGCCGGGTTCGAGCGGGCGTACCCCTTCCAGCTCTCGGGCGGGATGCGCCAGCGAGTCGCCCTCCTGCGCACCGTCGCGCAGGGCCAGCGGGTCCTGCTGCTCGACGAGCCGCTCGGTGCCCTCGACGCGTTGACGCGCAGGGAGATGCAGATCTGGCTCCAGTCGGTGTGGGAGCGGTTCCGGTGGACGGTCGTGCTCGTCACCCACGACATCCGGGAGGCGGTCTACCTCTCCGACACCGTCTACGTGATGTCGCCGAGGCCGGCCTCCATCCGTCGCCGCGTCGCCGTCGAGCTCCCGCGGCCGCGCACGCCGGAGCTGGCGACCTCGCCTCGCGCCGCCGAGCTCGAGGCCGAGCTGCTCGCAACCCTCGGCGCCTGAGGTCCTCCTAGTCTGGCGGGGACATGGCCGCCAGGACTACTCGCCGTCGACCGGCGGTCCTGTCCTCGGCGTCGGCCCTCGTGCTGGAGCTGACGGCGGCGCTCGGGCTGCTCGTGGCGGCGGCGGTCGCCGGGCTGCTCCTCGTGCACCGCCCGTGGCCGAACCGTCTCGACGTCTGGGGCTTCTCCCTGGTGCCCGAGGACCTCGGGTCTCGCGCCTACCACGACGTCGCCGACCTCGGGTCGGCGCCCGTCTTCGCGGCCGGCATCCTCGTCCTTGCCGCTGCGAGCTGGTGGCGTGACCGCGCGCGTGCCCTCGCGGCCGTGCTCGGGCCGGCGCTCGCCGTCGTCGTCACGGAGCGGATCGCGAAGCCCCTCGTCGGCCGGCACGCCGTGCTGGGCGGCAACTCGTACCCCTCTGGGACCGTGACGGCCGTCGCAGCGCTCGCCGTCCTCGTCGTGCTCGTCGCTCCCCGGCTGCTGCGCCCGCTCGCCGCGCTCTTCTCTGCCGTCGCCCTCCTCGCCGTGTGCGTGGCCGTCGTTGGCATGAGGTGGCACTACCCGACGGACACGTTGGGCGGCATCTGCATCGGGGCAGGCTCGGTGCTGCTGGTTGACGCCCTCGCGCACCTGCCCGGCACCCTGCGAAGCCGCGCCGACCGGGCGGGGGTGGGTCAGGCCTCCTCGCCGTCCACGGACTCCGGGTCGTCGAGCCACGCGCCGGACTCGACCGCCTCTACGAGGTCGAGGGGGACCTGGTCCTCCTCCCACTCGTCGTCATAGTCGATCTCGCTGTCGGCCAGGGCCGCGAACGGGGCGTCCTCCCGCTCGAACGGCTCGGGCGGCTCGCGCTCTGGGACCTCGTAGCGCCTCGGCACCCCACCACTGTCGCGGCTCGTGCCGGCCGGGGCAAGCCTCCCGGCCGGCCTCAGGACGCCTCAGGGCGAGTGTCGGGCTCGCTCGCCAGCGGGCGGCGCGGAAAGCGCGCGATGTCCTCGTGCGCCCCGCTCTCCTCCTCTTCCTCCGGCTTGCCCAGCTGCTCGTAGCGCTCGATGCGGCTTCCGACGCCCGAGGCGATCGTGCGCTCGAACCAAAGGGCGCGCTCGGCGGCGTCTCGGAGCTCCTCCTCGCCGCTCAGCACGCGCACCCAGCCGTGCGCGTCACGCGGGTGCCGGTGCGCCTCCTCCACCTGCCGCCTCCGTGACCCGCGGACACCGAACGCGACCGCGACGCCGGCGACCGCGACCAACAAGCAAGCGACGGCAATCCATGCCATGGCGCTCGCCTCCTCTGCTGCTCCCAACCCTCTCGGCCCGCCGGTCGGCGGGTAGTGACAAGGTTCGTAACCATCTTGGCACCTTGTCGCAACCAGGGGTAGGCGCCAGGGGCGCGTGCCCTGGGCAGGACGTGGCGAGGCAGAGGCTGTGGCGAGGCAGAGGGCGGGGCGAGGTCGGGCGGTGGTCGACCGGGCCGGGGCCCCGGCCCGGCGTGACTATGCGCCGGCCAGGGAGAGCACGATCTGGGCGAGGGTGAGCGCGCCTTTCGGCGCGGCGATCACGAGGTTCCGGGGGTATGCGACGGCGACCGCAACGTGGACGGCGCGGCTGCCGAGGCTCCGGGTCCCGACGAACTCGACCGGCAGCGGCTCGCCGGAGAGCGCGACGAAGACGGTCGCGCCCTTCGACGAGGTGATCGGGAGCACCCTGCGGTCCCGCACGATGTGCTCGGGCCCCTTGGCGAGGGTGCCGCCGCCGTGGAGCATGCTCTGGGCGAACTTCCCGGCCTCGGTCAGGCCGGCGAAGCCGCTGGTGAACTCGCTCGCGCTCTTGCCGGTGATCTCGATCCACCTCCCAGCGAGCCTCGCCACCACGGACGTGGCGACCGACCCGCTCGGCGCGCCCGGCGTCTTCGAGAGCGTGGCGCGCCAGTAGGGAGCGGCCGCCTCCAGGTAGAGGACCCCGGGGAGCGCGACGAAACTGACCGGGCCGACTGCCCGGTCTCCGGTGTGCACGATCAGCTGGCCGGCGACCTTTCTGCCCCGGTCGGTCGAGCGCAGCCGGAAGACGATGCGCTCGCCGGTCTCGGAGATCGAGCCCGCGAAGGCGAGCGAGGGCTGCCGGGCGAGCGCCTCGGCGCTCAAGGTGAGCACCCGCCCCGCGGGAAGCGACGCGAGCCCGCCGCCTCGGGTGGCGAGCCCGCCGGGACGGGACGCGCCGCCGCCCCAACCGCCGAGCGCCACCGCCCCGGCGGCCGTGACCGCGAGCGTGCCGGCCAGCCGGGCGAGCGAACCTGATCGGTGCGGCACCGAGGACCTCCAGTCTGCTGCCCGTCCGAGCCGGGCGGGGATCGTCTCCGCGCGCCTCGCCGGGCCAGGACGGCGGTGGCTCGCGGCTGCTCCGAGATGATGACGACCAGGAGCCGCCGCTGCTTGAGCAGCCGGCGGGCGCATGGCCGTCACCCGCTCGAGCCGGACAGGAGCACCGAGACGCTCGGCTCCTTTTCGGTGGCGACCAGCTCGAGCTCGGCGGCGTTGGCGGCCTCGCCGAGGTCGCCGCGCCCGAGCTCGACCAGCGCCAGGAGCTCGGCGGGCCCTTCGACCCGCACGATGTCGACCGGCCAGCGCATCGACCGCTTGGCGACCGTCTTCGCCCGGCGGACCTCGCCGAGGACCTGGCCGAGCGCGTCGAGCAGCTCGGGCCGTGCCCCGTCGCCGGGAGCGAGCTCGGACGCCTCGGGCCAGGGCTCGGCGTGGACCGAGGTGTCGTGCCACCACGACCAGGCCTCCTCGGTCGCGAACGGCAGGAAGGGCGCGAACAGGCGCAGCTGGACCGACAGCGCGAGCCCGAGGGCTCCTCTCGCTGACACCGCGCCCGGACCCTGACCGTAGGCGCGGCCCTTGACGAGCTCCAGGTAGTCGTCGCAGAAGGACCAGAAGAACTGCTCGATCCGCTCGAGTGCCCTCGCGTGCTCGAAGTCCTCCAGCGCCCCGGTCGCCTCGGCGACGACCTGGCCCAGCCGGGCGAGCATCGCCGCGTCGAGGGCGGTCAGCGCCGGGATCGACCCGGCGGCCGGCCGGTCGGGCGAGGCGTCCTCGAGCCGTGCAGCTCCGAACTTCGTCGCCTGGAGGATCTTGATCGCCAGGCGGCGGCCTATGCGCATCTGCTGCTCGTCGAAAGCGGTGTCCACTCCGAGGCGAGCTGACGCGGCCCAGTAGCGCACGGCGTCGGAACCGTACGCGTCGAGCGGCTCGGTCGGGACGACCACGTTCCCGGCGGACTTCGACATCTTCTTCCGGTCGGGGTCGAGGATCCAGCCCGAGATCGCCGCGTGGCGCCAGGGGAGCGCGCCGTGACCGAGGAGCGAGCGAGTCACGGTCGAGAAGAGCCAGGTGCGGATGATGTCATGCCCCTGGGGCCGGATGTCCATCGGGAACACCTGCGCCATCAAGTCGCCCTGCTCGCCCCAGCGAGCCGCGATCTGGGGGCTGAGCGAGGAGGTGGCCCAGGTGTCCATGACGTCGGGATCGCCGACAAAGCCGCCGGGCCTCCCCCTCTGCGACTCCTCGAACCCGTCGGGGGCCTCGGCGGACGGGTCGACCGGGAGGCGGTCCTCGGCGGCGAGGATCGGGTGCTCCTCGTCGACGCTCCCGTCGTCGAGGACCGGGTACCAGACAGGGAAGGGCACGCCGAAGAAGCGCTGGCGCGAGATGTTCCAGTCACCCGTCAGGCCCTCGACCCAGGACTCGAAGCGGGCGCGCATGAACTCCGGGTGCCAGGTGAGCTCCCGCCCGGCTTGCAGCAGGGCGTCTCGGAGCGACATCGTGCGGACGTACCACTGGAGCGACGAGACGATCTCGAGGGGCCGCTCACCCTTCTCGTAGAACTTGACGAAGTGGGTGATCGGCCGAGGTGCCCCGACGAGGTGCCCGGCCTCGGCGAGCAGCTCGACGATGCGCCGCCGCGCGGCCGAGACGGTCCTGCCCTCGAGCTCTGCGTAGTGGCGCGTCGCGCGGGCGGGGTCTCGGCACTCCCATCCGGGGGTGCCGAACGGGGCGTGCTCGAGCCGGCCGGCCCTACCGATCACCGTGCGAGTCGGCAGCGAGAGCTCCCGCCACCAGGTCACGTCGGTGAGGTCGCCGAAGGTGCAGACCATCGCGATGCCGGTGCCCTTGTCGGGGTCGGCGAGGGGGTGCGCGAGGACGGGCACCTCCACGCCGAACAGGGGCGTGAGGACCTGAGTGCCGAAGCGGGCCCGGTAGCGGGGATCCTCGGGGTGGGCGACGAGCGCGACGCAGGAGGGCACGAGCTCGGGCCTGGTGGTCTCGATCTCGATCGGCGACCCCGAGCCGGCAGCGTCGAAGCGGATCCGGTGGTAGGCGCCGGGCACCTCCTTGTCGACCAGCTCGGCCTGGGCGATGGCCGAGCCGAAGTCGACGTCCCACAGCGTCGGCGCCTCCTGGCGATAGGCGTGGCCCGAGCGCAGCAGCTGGAGGAAGGCTCGCTGGGAGATGCGACGGGCAGGCTCGCCGATCGTCGTGTACTGCAGGCTCCAGTCGAACGACATCCCGACCCGGCGGAACAGCTCCTCGAAGGCGCGCTCGTCCTCGACGGTGAGCTTCCGGCACAGCTCGACGAAGTTCGGCCTCGACACCGGGATCTGCTCCTTTCCCGGGCGCTCCGGCACCTCGAGGTCGGGGTCGAATGGCCTCGACGGGTCGCAGCGGACGCCGAAGTGGTTCTGCACGCGCCGCTCGGTGGCGAGCCCGTTGTCGTCCCAGCCGATCGGGTAGAAGACGGACTTCCCCCGCATGCGCTGGTAACGGGCGACGACGTCGGTCTGGGTGTAGGAGAACACGTGGCCGACGTGCAGCGAGCCGGAGACGGTCGGCGGCGGCGTGTCCACCGAGAAGACCTCGGCCCGCCCGGCTCTGCGGTCGAAGCGGTAGACGCCCTCGGCCTCCCAGCGCGCCGCCCAGCGCTCCTCGAGGCCCTCCAGGCTCGGGCGCTCGGGGACGCCGCTGCCCGCGGCGCGAGTGGGCAGGTCGTGTTCGCGCATGGGATTAGTAGGGTACCTGCATGCTGCGGCTGCTCGACACCGCGACGGGCGTCGCCGTGCCGCCGGCCGAGCGCGCCGGCGCGCGAGTCGGCCTCTACGTCTGCGGCGCCACCGTCTACGGCCCGCCGCACATCGGGCATGGCAGGTTCGCGCTCGTCTACGACGTGCTGCGCCGCTACCTCGCCCGCTCGGGCTACGACGTCAGGCACGTGTCGAACATCACCGACGTCGACGACAAGGTCATCGACCGTGCGGCGGCCGAAGGGCGCGACTGGCGGGAGGTCGCCGAGGAGGCCGAGGAGCAGTGGTGGGCGGCGATGGACGCGATGGGGGTGCTCCGCCCCCACGAGGTGCCGCACGCCACCGACTACGTCGAGGAGATGGTCAGCCTGGTCGCCGAGCTCGTCCGGCTCGGCGTCGCCTACGAGACGTCCGACGGCGTGTACCTCGCGTGCGACGCCGTCGAGGGCTACGGCACGCTTGCCCACCAGAGCCTGGACAGCCTGCGCAGCGGCGCCCGGGCCGTGGTCGGGGAGGAGAAGCGCTCGCCGCTCGACTTCGCGGTCTGGAAGAAGGCCAAGCCTGGAGAGCCGACCTGGCCGTCACCCTTCGGCCCAGGCAGGCCGGGCTGGCACACCGAGTGCGTCGTCATGTCGCTCTCGCTGCTGGGGGAGGGCTTCGAGCTGCACGGAGGCGGCCTCGACCTCGTCTTCCCCCACCACGAGAACGAGCGGGCCCAGGCGGTGGCGCTCGGCCGCCCGTTCGCGCGCCACTGGGTGCACAACGGGCTCGTCGTGGTCGGCGGCGAGAAGATGTCGAAGTCCCTCGGCAACTACACCGAGCTGAAGACGCTGCTGGACGCCTACGACCCCCGTGCCTACCGGCTGCTCGTCCTGCGCTCCTACTACCGCTCGCCGCTCGAGGTCGGACCCTCGACGCTGGGCGACGCGGCGGCGGCGCTCCAGCGCGTCGACGAGCTCGCCCGGCGGCTCGAGGCCGTCCGGCCGCGGCAGGACACGGTGCCGAGGGGCTGGGACGCCCCGGGCGGGCAGTCCCGCCCCGCGGCCGTCTTTCCCGCAGCCCAGTCGCTGCGGGGGCGATTCGTCGAGGCGATGGACGACGACCTCGGGACCCCCCGCGCCCTCGCGGAGGTGCTGGGCGCGGTGCGCGAGGCGAACAGGCTGCTCGACGCCGGGGAGGCCACCGGCGCCCTGGCGCTCGGCGACGTCGCGTTGGAGCTGCTCGGCGTGCTCGGTATCGAGCCCGCGGGAGTCGAGGCGCCGCCGGCCACGATCGTCGAGCTCGCCGGGCGCCGCGAGTCGGCGCGCCGAGCCGGCGACTACGACGCCGCCGACCGGCTACGCGACGAGCTCGCCGCCCAGGGCTGGAAGGTCGACGACCTGCCGGACGGACCCCGCCTGCATCGCTGAGCCCAGGCCCTCGCGCGGACGGCGCCGGTTAGGGTCCGAGCGCGCGCCTAGCCGATGTCCTCGGCCTGCGCGGAAGCCCCGGGGCCGCGTTCGGCTCCGGCCTCGACCCCGTCGTGCGACGGGCGCCCCTCACGCGCCGCCGCAAGCGGGTCCAGTGTGCCCACGTCGAGCCCGAGGGCGCGGGCCGCACGCCGGAAGGCGGCACGGACCGGGCCGACGTTGCGTGAGCTCCAGGGCAATACGTAGTACGATCCTCCGCCCCACTGCGCCACGGCACCCCTCCTGGTGAGCTGTTGGCACCAACGATCGGTCGTGACGTCTCCCGTCGTCACGACGTCTCGAGACACGTTGTCACATCCTCATGCAAGTATGCAAGGTCTTACGGCGCTCTGGCGGGGAGTTTCCACGTAAAGCTCGCCTTCCGCGCCACGATTTGTAGCGAGTCTCGCGCAGAGCGCGGTCAGCGCCCGCGGGAGCCTCACCTGCCGAGCGGCTTCTTGAAGATGAAGACGACCTGCTCGGGGTTCGGCGAGCCGAGATGGTCCACGCGGCCGAAGTTGACGAGCTCCCAGCCCTCGCGCCCCTTGGCGGCGAGCATCGAGACGAGACCGGCCGTGAAGCGGTCCTCCGCCCAGTCCTCCCCGGCCTTCCAGCTGCCGGTCCAGACCACGGTGTCGTAGAGCCAGCTCGTCATCACCGCGACCCCCGCGACCTCGACGCCTCGACGAACGGCGCCCGAAGCTTGCCTGCGCCGAATGTTATCGACGGCCTCTCGTGGCGACTGTTCCAGCTCGGCGTACGCGAAACGGGCCCCAGCGCGCTTTGTACCCGGTGGAGGTCCGCGGCCGGGAGGACCGGCCGGGGAAGGCGGGAACGGAGGTCGATGATGATGTCGAAGGCTTGGCCCACTCGGGTGGGCGGGGCGGCGCTCGTCCTGGCCGGTGCCGGCCTCGGTCTCGGCCTGGGGCTCGCCCTGGCCGGCCCGTCGGCGGGCTCGGCGGCCGTGCTCACCGCCGCGAGGCGGGCCGGCCCGACCGGAGCGGCGCCGGGCGCGAGGGTCTCGGTCGTCGGCACCGCCGAGGTCACCGGGACGCCGGACACGATGACCCTGCAGATCGGCGCCAGCACGAGCGCAGCCTCGGCGTCGGCGGCCCTCGAGCGCAACAACGCCGAGGTCGAGGCGCTCGAGGCGGCGCTCGAGTCCGCCGGCGTGCAGAAGACGGACATGCAGACGGCCAGCTTGAGCCTCGGTCCGACGTACGACTCGGCCGGCAACGTGGACGGCTACCAGGCGAGCGACGAGCTGACCGTGACCCTGCACGGCCTCGCGCGCGCCGGCTCGGTCATCGACGCCGCGGCGCACGCGGTCGGCAACGACGTCCAGATCGACGGCATCTCCTTCTCGATCTCGAGCACCTCCTCGCTGCTCGCCGCCGCTCGGGAAGGGGCGGTGCGTGACGCCGAGCAGAAAGCCTCGGAGCTGGCCGCCGCCGCTGGCGCGAAGCTTGGCCCGGTGGTCAGCATCACCGACGAGGAGAGCCAGCCGCCGCCCGTCTTCCTGCCCTTCGGAAGCGCTGCGGTCGTCGGCGGCACGCCGGACGTGCCGGTCCAGCCCGGGAGCCAGCAGCTGTCGGTGCAGGTCCACGCCGTGTTCTCGCTGGCGGGCTGAGCGATGCGCGACGCCGGGCTCGGCCGCCTGCTCGACGAGGGCGGCCCGCCCGCCGACCGAGGGACGCTCCTCGCGATCCTGGCGCGGCGCGACCGCAGGGCCGCCCGACGGTTGCGCGCCGCCACGGTGTCCTCGACGGCGCTCGCAGCTGCCCTGCTCGCCGGCGGGGCGGCGGCGCTCGCGACCGGCGCAGTCGTGACGTCGGGATCGAGACCGCCGGTCGTCGCGGCGGCCAAGGGCACCTTCGGCGGGTCGCGAGCTCCGGCCTCGTTCTCGACGCAGCGGCCGGCGGCGTCGCCGGGGGCCCAGGCACGCCCCGCAGGGACCGCCGGGCGGCCGGTGGCGTCGTACCCGGCGTCGCGGCGCCCGAGCACCCACCGGGCGCCGGCCGGCGGTTGCGGCGGGGTCTTCGGGACCGTCGTCGCGCGCCTGGGCGAGCAGGCGGGGAACGCCCCGGCCCTCATCGTCGCGGCCAGAGTCGATCCCTCGGTCCGCCAGGTCAGGCCGGCTCTTCCCTCCGGGGAGATCGGGCCGTTGACGCCGGTGGGCGGCTGGGTCGTCCTCGTGCGCACCCTCGGGGGCTCCCCGAGGCTCGCGACCTTGGGCACGCGGCTCGTGCTTCGCGCCTACGGCGCCTCCGGGAACCTGCTCGCCACGCTCGAGGTGCCACGAGAGCCGTACACGGCGAGCAGGCCGACCTGCTCCCGCTAGCGCCGCCGGCCCCTCCCGCGCCGGTGCGCCAGACTGGCCCCATCGCGACGGGCCCGGAGGGGGTTGTGGCCGAGGACTTCGTCGCGCTCTACGAGCTGCACTACCCCCGAGTCGTGCGCGCCGTCGAGCTCGCGGGTGCCGCCCGCCACGAGGCCGAGGATGTCGCCCAGGAGGCCTTCGTGCGGACGCTCGCCCGCTGGCGGTGGGTGCGCAGGGGTCCGAGCCCGGCCGGCTACGTCTACCGGGTCGCCTTTCGGCTCGGGCGCCGGCCGCGGGGCCGGGAGGTGCCGCTCGACGAGCAGGGGGTGGGCGCGGTGACGGGCCGGAACGGCGGGGGCGCCGCGGGCGGAGACCTGGCGGAGGGGGTCGCGACGCAACTCGACGTGCTCGCCGCCCTCGAGGCGATGCCGGCTCGGCGCCGCAGCTGCGCCGTCGCCTGCCTCGTCGTCGGCATGACCCCGAAGGAGGCAGGCCACGCGCTCGGGATCGCCGCGTCGACGGTGCGCAAGCAGCTCGAGCGGGCACGGGCGGAGCTGTCCGGCGCCCTCGCCGAAGGCATCGTCCGTGACGGGACTTGACCGGCCTGCTAGCCTCCCGGTGGAGGGTAGGCAAGCTCGTACAGCTGGCGGCGGCAGCCGTAGCACGGTGGACGGCGCCCAACGGGTGGCTCACCTGCGCCTCGGGTCCAAGGTCGGTCGCACAGCTAGCTCCCCCTCGTTTCAGTGCCATCGAAAGAAGGGGGATCGCCGAAGTGGCGACCGGTACCGTCAAGTGGTTCAACGCCGAGAAGGGCTTCGGCTTCATCTCCCAAGCGGATGGACCTGACGTGTTCGTGCATCACTCCGCCATCTTGATGAGCGGATATCGAAGCCTCGAGGAGGGCCAGGCGGTCGAGTTCGAGGTCCAGGAGGGCCAGAAGGGCCTGCAGGCGGCGAACGTCCGCCCGCTCTGATCGCAGGCACCGGCCGGCGCCTCCTGCCGGCGCCGGCCGGGCGGCCCCGCGGCCTGCCCCCGGGCGCCGGGGGCCGCCCGGCGGGAGCGCCCGAGAGGGCTGCGTAACCTGTCGCGATGGACCGAGCCGCTCCGAGCGTCGCGCCCGGCAAGTCGTACCCGCTCGGCGCGACCTTCGACGGCGTCGGGACGAACTTCGCGATCTTCTCCGAGGTGGCCGAGCAGGTCGAGCTCTGCCTGTTCGACTCCGCCGGGCACGAGACGCGCCACGTCCTGCCGGAGGAGACCGCGCACGTGCATCACGGCTACCTCCCCGGGGTCGGCCCCGGCCAGCGCTACGGGTACCGCGTCCACGGCCCCTGGCGCCCCGCCCAGGGCCAGCGCTGCAACCCGGACAAGCTCCTGCTGGACCCCTACGGCAAGGCCGTGGACGGGGCGCTGCGCTGGCGCCGCTCGGTGTTCGGCCACCAGCTCGGCGATGAGTCCCGGGCGAGCAGGTCCGACTCGGCGCCGGCGATGCCGCGCTCGGTCGTGGTCAGCCCCTACTTCGACTGGGGCAACGACCGGCCCCCGGAGACGCCCTGGCACCGCACCACGGTGTACGAGCTGCACGTGAAGGGCTTCACGGCCCGCCACCCGGCGGTGCCAGAGGAGCTCCGGGGCACCTACGCCGGCCTCGCGACGCCGGCCGTCGTCGAGCACCTCGTCTCGCTCGGGGTCACGGCCGTCGAGCTCCAGCCCGTCCACCAGTTCGTCCACGAGCAGCATCTGGTCGAGCGTGGCCTGCGCAACTACTGGGGGTACAACTCGATCTGCTACCTCGCCCCTCACGCCGACTACTCCTCGAGCGGGTCGCTCGGCCAGCAGGTGCAGGAGTTCAAGCAGCTGGTGAAGACCCTGCACGCCGCGGGTATCGAGGTCCTGCTCGACGTCGTGTACAACCACACCGCCGAGGGCGACCACAGAGGGCCCACGCTGTCGTTCAAGGGCATCGACAACGCTGCCTACTACCGGCTGTCGCCCGAGGATCCCCGCTTCTACGTCGACTACACGGGGACCGGGAACACGCTCAACGTCCGCCACCCGCACGTCCTCCAGCTCCTCATGGACTCCCTGCGCTACTGGGTGACCGAGATGCACGTCGACGGGTTCCGCTTCGACCTCGCGGCGTCCCTGGCGCGCACGCTGCACGAGGTCGACCGGCTCTCCGCGTTCTTCGACATCATCCAGCAGGACCCGGTGATCAGCCAGGTCAAGCTCATCGCCGAGCCCTGGGACGTCGGCGAGGGCGGCTACCAGGTCGGCAACTTCCCGCCACTGTGGTCGGAGTGGAACGGTCAGTACCGGGACTGCGTCCGGGACTACTGGCGAGGCCGCGACCGCACGCTCCCCGAGCTCGCCTACCGCCTGACGGGGAGCTCGGACCTCTACGGCCAGGGCGGTCGCCGCCCCTGGGCGAGCGTCAACTTCGTCACCTGCCACGACGGCTTCTCCCTCGCGGACCTGGTCTCCTACAACGAGAAGCACAACGAGGCGAACGGCGAGGGGAACCGCGACGGTGAGGACCACAACAGATCCTGGAACTGCGGGGTGGAAGGGCCGACCGACGACCCGGCCGTGCTCGCCCTGCGCCGCCGGCAGGTGCGCAACTTCCTCGCGACGCTCTTCCTCTCCCAGGGCGTGCCGATGCTGCTCTCCGGCGACGAGATCGGGCGGACCCAGCGAGGGAACAACAACGCCTACTGCCAGGACAACGAGATCTCCTGGCTGGACTGGGCGCACGCCGACGAGGCGCTGGCCGACTTCACCCGGCGCCTCGCGGCGCTGCGCAACTCGCACCCGGTCTTCCGCCGGCCTCGCTGGTTCCAGGGACGCCCGCTCCACGGCGAGGGCGTCAGCGACATCGCGTGGTTCTCCCCAGAGGGAAGGGAGATGTCGGACGCCGATTGGCAGGTCAGCTTCGCGAAGACCATCGGGCTGTTCCTGAACGGCGCCGCGCTGCCACCTTCCTCCCTGCACGGCCAGAGCGCCAACGACGACAGCTTCTTCCTCGTGCTGAACGCCCACTGGGAGCCGGTCGAGTTCACCCTCCCCGGCGAGCGCTTCGGGGTCGGATGGTCCTACGTGCTCGACACGGCCCGCGAGGACCAGCCCTTCGTCCCCGAGGGCAGCATCAAGCTCGGCGCGTGCGCCCACTTCGCCGTCGAGAGCCGGTCGCTCGTCGTGCTCACCCGGCCCTGACCACTGGGGCGCTGGCGCCGCTAGGCGCCCGGGGGAGCCCCGGCGTGGGCGAGCGCCACGGCGGCGAGCGGCGGGAACAGGCACTCGAGGCTGGCCGGGCGGCCGGCGAAGGGCTCGGCGACGGCCTCGACGCCGCCGAGGTTCCCCTGGCCGGAGCCGCCGTAGATCTCGGCGTCGCTGTTGAGGATCTCCTGCCACCGGCCGACGGCCGGCACGCCGATGCGCCGTCGCCTGGGCACCGGCGTGAAGTTCGCGCACGCGACGACCAGCCCGCCTTCACGGCCGGAGCGCAGCCAGGCGAGCAGCCCGTCGTCGGCGGCGTCGGCGAGGATCCAGGAGAACCCCTCGGGCTCGAGGTCCTGGCTGCTCAGCGCCTCGTGGTCCCGGTAGCAGCGGTTGCAGTCGGCGACGAACCGGGCGACCCCGGCGTGGTCGGGATGGCCGAGCAGTGACCACTCCAGCTCGGCCTCGTGGTCCCACTCCTTCCACGTCGCCAGCTCCCCGCCCATGAACAGCAGCTTCTTGCCCGGCAGCAGCCACTGGTAGCCGAGCAGCAGGCGCAGGCTCGCCCTGCGCTGCCAGTCGTCGCCGGGCATCTTCGTCGCGAGCGCGCCCTTGCCGTGCACGACCTCGTCGTGGGAGAGCGGGAGCACGTAGCGCTCGCTCGTCCAGTACAGGCCGCGGAAGGTGAGCTCGTTGTAGTGGTACCTGCGGTGCACCGGGTCTCGGCGGAGGTGGCCGAGGGTGTCGTGCATCCAGCCCATGTCCCACTTCAGCGAGAAGCCGAGGCCGCCCTCCGCGACCGGGCGGGTCACGCCGGGCCAGGCCGTCGACTCCTCGGCGATCGTCAGGGTGCCGGGGAACTCCGATCGGACCGCCTCGTTCATCTCTCTCAGGAGCTGGATGGCACCGAGGTCCTCCCGCCCGCCGAGCGGGTTCGGCGACCACCCCCCCTGGGGGCGCGAGTAGTCGAGGTAGAGCATCGAGGCGACCGCGTCGACCCTGAGGCCGTCGGCGTGGTAACGGTCGACCCAGAAGCAGGCGGAGGAGGTGAGAAACGAGCGGACCTCGTGCCGGCCGTAGTTGAACTCGTAGCTCCCCCAGTCCGGGTGGATGGCGCGGGAGGGGTCGGCGTGCTCGTACAGGTGCGTGCCGTCGAACTCGGCGAGCGCGAACTCGTCGGTGGCGAAGTGAGAGGGCACCCAGTCGAGGATCACCCCGATGCCGGCGCGATGCAGCTCGTCGATCAGGGTCATCAGCCCCGACGGGTCGCCGTAGCGGGCCGTCGGGGCGAAGTAGCTCGTCGTCTGGTAGCCCCAGGACCCGTAGAAGGGGTGCTCCATGACGGGGAGGAGCTCGACATGGGTGAAGCCGAGGCTCGTCAGGTGCTCGACGAGAGGTCCGGCGAGCTCCTCGTAGCGCAGCCACCTGCCGCCCTCGCCGCGTCGCCAGGAGCCGAGGTGCACCTCGTAGATGCTGATCGGCGCGCCCGGGTCCTGGCGCCGGGCACGCTCTGCCGCCCAGCGGGAGTCGCCCCATTCGTGGTCGAGCCGTGCCACGACCGACGCAGTCGCCGGGGGCAGCTCCGTCGCGAAGGCGACGGGGTCGGCCCGCTCGCGCCGGCCCGCCGGCGAGTCGATCGCGTACTTGTAGCGGGTGCCCGGCGGCGCATCGTCGACCACGCCGGCCCAGATCCCCGAGCTCCCCTGAGGCTCGAGCTGGTCGATGCCGGCCCTCCAGCCGTTGCCGTCGTGTACGACGCAGACGGCAGTCGCGTTCGGTGCCCAGACGGCGAACTGCGTCCGGCCTGGCGCGTCCTCGAGGGGATGCGCCCCCAGGCAGGTGTAGAGGCGGTGGTGCCTGCCCTCGTTGAAGAGATGACGGTCGAGATCGCCGACGATCGGCCGCTCCGGCGCGCTCACCGTCGCCCCCCGTGCCCGCCCTCGGTGCCGCCCGCCCGCAGGTCCGGCGCAGGCGGGGGGCTCGACCCGAGCGGGGCCAGGAGGGACCGCAGGCCGAGCAGCGGCAGGATGACCCATTCGGGGCGGTTGCCCAGCTCGTAGCGCAGCTCGTAGAAGGCCTTGTCGAGCAGGTGGGCGCGCAGCGCCGCGTCGAGCTCGACGTCGGTCTCGGGGAGCAGCTCCGAGGGCCGCGCGGCCTCGAGGTAGCCGTGGAGGAAGTGGGCGCCGGCCCAGAACGCCCATCGATCGGCGGCCTCGCGGTAGGGGACGGCCGACGCCCCGCTCCCCGGCGCCGGGTCGAGCACTCCGCGGCCGGTGAGCTCGGCGACCCCTGTGTGGGCCGCGTAGTGATAGGAGCGGAGCATCCCGGCGACATCCGCGAGGACGGAGCGCTTGGCCCGCCGCTCGGCGAGGCTGCGGGCGGGCTCGCCCTCGAAGTCGATGAAGCAGTAGTCGAGCCCGGTCGACAGGACCTGACCGAGGTGCAGGTCCCCGTGCAGGCGCGCCCGGGCTCCGGAGCGCACGCCGAGGACCCTCCGGGCGGTCGCGAGCGCAACCTGCTCCCCTGCGAGCACGTCCTCGGCGACTCGCTGCTCGTCGGGGCGCAGGTGGCGCGCCCGCCGGCGCAACAGGGCGAGGGAGCGCCGTGCCGAGGTGCGCAGCGACTGGTGCAGCTCGCGCTGGGAGTCGGGCGTCACCGGCTCGGGCCGGAAGGCCTCCTCGCCGCTCCTCGAGAGGGCGACGTGCAGCTCCCCGGTCCGTCGCCCGAGCAGCTCTGCCCGGGAGCTCACCTCGGCGAGCGCGGAGGTGACCGGCTCTTCGAGCCTCGGAGCGCCGGACGCCTCGAGCAGGCCTCCGGCAGGCGGTCCCGGAAGCGCGGGCCGACTGCCCGGCGGGTCGAGCCGGTCCAAGTAGGCGCCGACCGACCGGAGCGCCGAGGTCCAGGCGTCGCCCTCGTTCGGCACGAACTCGTGGAGCACGGCGAGCGCGGTCGGAGCTCCCGGCGGCTGGTGGAGCTCGACCGCGCCGAGCAGTCGGGCGACGTGCGCCGTCGTGCCGAGGAGGTGCTGGCCGATCTCCACCTCGGGGTTCCTGCCCGGCTCGGTCCGGCGGAAGGACTTCAGGATGACCCGGGGGCCACCCGCCCTGCCCAGGCTGATCGAGGTGTTGGACTGCTCGGCCGAGCCCACCCGGGTGCGGAGCCCGGGGTCGTCGGCGAGCTCTTGGAGCAGGGTGGTCGAGCCGGGGGTCGCCCAGCCGACGAGGCGGGCCGGCCCCGCGCCGCGTCCGCGGCCACGCCGGATGAGCCCGACGAGGGTCCTCGCGAGACCGGGCAGGTGGTGCGCGTCCACGAGCAACCCCGAGCGTCCCTGGGGCGAGGTCGTCCGGGCGAGGACCGCCTCGGGGTGGTCGCGCCGGACCTCCTCCGCGTCGCGCGAGGTCAGGTGCGCGAGCGGCAGGAAGTAGCGCTCCGGCTCCCCCTCGAGGTAGTCGACCTCGAGGACCAGGAGCTCGACGCGAGGCCCCTCGCCGGCGAGCGGGACGCGCGTCTGCACCCGGACCGACTGGATGCGGCGGTCCTTCGCCGCGTACCAGCGGCGAGAGCGCAGCACCTCGGGCAGGGCCGCTTCGAGGTCGCGGCGGGAGCGGCCCTCGAGCAGCTGCCACCATCGGGCCGGTACCCGGACCTCGGGGAGCGTCGCCGGGGCCGACCACCCGCCGGCGGAGGCCCGGGCGAGCTCGAACCAGTAGCAGCTGTGGGGCGAGAGGGTGAGCAGGTAGGGGAGCTCGCCGACGGGCGGGAACGCACTCTGGCCGAGAAGCTCTCGCAGCGTGGCCCCCCGGTGGGCGGACAGGTCGAGCTCGGCGTACTGCGCGAAGCGCGAGAGGTTGGCGACGACGAGCACCTGCTCGCGCTCGTCGTGGCGGAGGAAGGCGAGCACGCTCGTGTTGTCCGAGGCGACGAGCTCGATCCGGCCGTGGCCGAGCGCTCGATGGCGCCTGCGGAGCGCGAGCAGGCGGAGCAGCCTGCGGAGCAGGAAGGCGGTGCCCTCGAGCTCGGCGGCGGCGTCGACCGACCTGAGCTCGGCCTCGTCGCCGGTGCCGAGCTGCTCGCCGTCGCAAAGGACCGGTGCCCCCGGCAGCGAGAGCAGCAGGCTGTGCACCAGCTCGATCCGCTGCCGGTCGTGCTGCAGGATCGCCGCGAGCCCGCGAGGGGCGCCGAGCTCGGCGCGACGCGCCGGGTCCTGCGCGGGGGACCGGCACGGGTCGTCGCGCTCCTTGCCGGCGGGCCCCTCGGGCGCCGGCTGGTCGTGGTTGCGGACCGACAGCGCCCACTGCCCGGTCTCGGGCGCCTCAGGCGTGCGCCGCACGAGGTCGACGACGGGGAACCGGTCCTCCGTCCGCAGCGCCGTCAAAAGGCGCGGCAGGGCGGCGAGGTCGAGCACCATGTGGCACTCGTCGCCCCGGCCGCCGCCGAAGTACGCGGCCGCGTCCTGCGGGCAGTTGCCGGCCTCGGCGAGCAGCACGCGCCCGGGGAAGCGCTCGTCGACGTGCCGGCGGAGCGCCCTCAGGTACTGGTGGGTCTCGGGCAGGTCCATCCGGCCGGGTCCCTCGCGTGCAGAGAGCTGCGCGACAGCGTCCAAGCGGATCCCGTCCACGCCGAGCGAGAGCCAGAAGTCGACGACCCGCAGCATCGCGCGTCGCACGGGGCGGTGGCCGTAGTTGAGGTCCGGCCGGTGCGGGCAGGAGCGGTGCCAGAAGTGGGCCTGGGCGATCTCGTCGTAGGTCCAGTTCGCGCCCTCGAGATCGCCACCTGCCCTCGGCTCGCCCGAAGCGGCGAGTCGCGAGTCGCTCCAGATGTAGAAGTTCCGCCAGTAGCTCCCGGGCGGCGCGGCCCGGGAGCGCTCGAACCAGGCATGCCGGTCGGAGGTGTGGTCGAGCACGAGCTCGGTCACGACCTTCAGCTCCCGGCGGTGCGCCTCGGCGAGGAGGCGGCGGAAGTCGGCCAGCGTTCCGAGCTTTGGGTCGACGGCGGTGTGATCCGTGACGTCCCAGCCGTCGTCGAGCGGCGGCGAGGGGTAGAAGGGGGAGAGGCAGACCACCGTCGCGCCGAGCCGCCGGAGGTGGTCGAGCCGCGAGGCAAGGCCGCAGAGGATTCCCCGCCGGTCGCCTCCTCCGTGACCGCACGCCCTGAGCTGGACCTGGTAGAGGATCGCGTCTTTGTACCAGTCGGCCCGCTCGGTCGTCACCGGGCGGGTCCCTCCACGTGGAGCAGGTGCGCCGGCGAGCGCGCCGGGTCGAGCAGGACGAAGTTGTGCTGGCCGCCCCAGGCGTAGGTCGAGCCGTCCAGCAGGTCGTGGACGACGAAGCGCGCGCCGTCGTCCAGCCCGATCGCGCCCAGATCGAGGTCGACGAAGCCCGATTGCGGCCATTGCGGGTCGAGGTTGACGACGCAGACCACGGCGTCGCCGCTCTCGGCGTCGTGCTTCGACCAGCAGATCAGCTGCTCGTTGTCGACCGGGTGGAAGCGCAGCGACTCGTTCGACCACAGGGCCTTGTGGTCGTGGCGCGCCCGGTTCACCTGGGCGACGACCTCGGCGATGCTGCGAGGGTCCTGGAGGTCCCAGTGCCGGATCTCGTACTTCTCGGAGTCGAGGTAGTCCCCGTCGGTCCCCGGCGTCGCCGGCTGGTCGAGCAGGAGCTCGAAGGGCGGGCCGTAGATGCCGTAGCTCGCGGACAGGCAGGCGGCGAGCACCAGCCGGCCGACGAAGGCGGGCCGGCCTCCCCGCTGGAGGCTGAAGGCGAGGATGTCGGGCGTGTTCGGCCACACGCACGGCCTGAAGTACCTGCTCGCCGGTCCGTGGGCGAGCTCCTCGAAGTACTCGGTGAGCTCCTGCTTGGTGTTGCGCCAGGTGAAGTAGGTGTAGGAGAGGTCGAAGCCGAGCTTGGCCAGCCGGTGCATGACCTTCGGGCGCGTGAACGCCTCGGCGAGGAAGACCATGCCAGGGTCCCGCTGGCGTGCCTTGGCGAGGAGCCACTCCCAGAACCCGAACGGCTTGGTGTGAGGGTTGTCGACCCGGAAGATCCGAACCCCGTGCGAGTGCCAGAACAGCACGACCTCGAGCAGCGCGGCCCACAGGCCCTCGCGGTCCGAGGTGTCGAAGTCGAGCGGGTAGACGTCCTCGTAGCGCTTCGGGGGGTTCTCGGCGCAGGCGACGGAGCCGTCGAGCCGATGGGCGAACCAGTCCGGGTGCTCTGCCACCCAGGGGTGGTCCGGCGAGCACTGGAAGGCGAGATCGAGGGCGATCTCGATGCCGTGGCGGCTCGCGGCGGCGACGAGAGCGTCGAAGTCCTCGAGCGTGCCGAGGCCCGGGTCGACGCTGAGGTGGCCCCCGGCGGGGGAGCCGATCGCCCAGGGGCTGCCGACGTCGCCGGGCTCGGCCCTCGGGCTGTTGTTCCGACCCTTGCGCGCGGTCGTGCCGATCGGGTGGATCGGAGGGAGGTAGAGGATGTCGAAGCCGAGCCGTTCGACGTAGTCGAGGCGCTCCGCGAGGTCGGCGAGCGTCCCCGCCCGGCCCGGCTCAGGGCTGGTGGAGCGGGGAAAGCACTCGTACCAGCTCGAGAAGGCGCCCGCCTGCCGTGAGACGAGGAGCCGGTAGCGGGGAGAGGAGCCGTCGGTGCCGGCGGGCGGCAGCTCGGCGAGCGCCTCGTCGAGGGAGCCGAGGCGCTCGAGCACCCCCCGGAGGCTGCCGGGCCCGGACCCGTCCTCGGCGGCGCCAGCGAGGGTGGCCGAAAGCCTCTCGGCCTCCTCGGCGGCGCCGGCCCGCCCGGCGGCGGCGAGCCGGCTTGCCGTCTCGGCGAGCAGGGCTGCGCCGACCGGGGCGTCGTCGGGGTCGTACCGGGCGGCCTCCAAGCGTCGCCTGGCGTCGTGGCGCCAGGCCTCCAGCCGGTCGACCTCGCCGAGGACCTCGATCTCGAGCGTTCCGGGCTGCTCGGGCACGAGCCTCGCGGCGAAGCGGTCGTTGCCGAGCGCCACCATCGGGAGCGTCTTCCAGGACCTCGCCCCGGCCGGCCGGAAACGCAGGTGGGCGCGGACCGGCTCGTGCCCGTGGGAGAAGACGTCGGCGCTCACGGTGCAGGGCACCCCGGCCACCGCCTTGGCGGGGAAGCGGCCGCCGTCGACCGTTGGCTCGACCGCCTCGACGACGACGTGGGCCGGCGCCGGGCGCCTCGCGGGCGTGCTCACTGCGCCCGCAGCGTACCGGGCAGGCGACCGAGGATCCGGGCCAGCCGGGAGGGCAGGTCGGCGAGGGAGAAATGACGGCGCGCGATGGCGGCGTTGTGCTGGAGGAGCGCCGCGTCCGGCGCGTCGAGGAAGGTCCGGAGCTCCGACGGCCGTCTCGAGTCGAACCACCTGAAGCCGTAGGCGCGAAGCTCCTCGGCCACCGGGTATGGACCGATCGCGAGCGGCCTGAGGTGCGTCGCCGCCTCGATCGCCGGGTTGCCGAAGCCCTCCCAGGTCGAAGGCAGGACGACCGCGTCGCACGCGGCGTAGGCGTCGGCGACGACATGGCCCGGGCGAGCCGGTCCCGGTCCGCGGACGACCGGGACCTCGGCGTCGGCGAGGACCTTCTCGCACTCCTCGTCGTAGCCGTCCTCGGCGGGGCCGAGCAGCCAGTAGGCGGCGCCGATCGCCTCGGCCAGCGCGAGCCCGGCGGGGACGTCCTTTCGCCGTATGGCCCGCGTCGGTTGGAGCACAAGTCGCCGGGAGGGGCCCTCGAGCCCGGCGCGAGCCCTTGTCGCCTCGCGCTCTCCCACCTCAGGGTCCGGGTCGAAGGCGTTGTGGCAGGTGAAGGCGGTGTAGCCATAGGCCCGCAGCTCGGCGCTGGAGCGCCGGTTGACGCAGACGTGCAGCCAGCAGGGGTCGTCGGGCGGCGGGGAGAGGTGTGCGAGCGCCCGGCGCTGCGAGGGGAGGTCGTGGTGGTGCAGCAGCGCCGGCCGGCCTGCGAGCGCCCGGGCGAGGGCGCCGCCGGCCAGCGGGTTGAGGGGGAGCGAGCAGAGGTTCTCGACGACGACGAGGTCGGCGTCGGCGAGCGCGGCGTCGAGGTCGCGGGCCGAGGGCGGCTCGCTCGCGGAGGCGGCGAGCCCGGGGAGCAGGCGGTCGGCCTGGCCCTCCCCGGCGAGCGTCGTCACCTCGGCGCCCAGGGTCTCGAAGGCCCAGGCCCACTTCCCGGCCTCCACGGCGACCCCGTCCGTCCCGCCGAGCCGGTAGGAGCAGATGAGCACCCTCGCCGGAAGCCTCATCGGGCGGGACCCACCGCCGGAACGCTACCGGGCGCACCGTCCCCGCGCCGGCGTGCGCTAGAACATTGCGATGCCGCGGAGAGCGCTGATCACAGGTATCACGGGGCAGGACGGCTCGTACCTGGCCGAGCTGCTCCTCGCGGAGGGCTACGAGGTCGCCGGGATGGTCAGGCGCACGAGCAACGTCAACTACGAGCGCGTGCACCAGGTCGTCGAACGGGTCCACTTCTGCACCGGGGATCTGCTCGACGAGGGCTCGATCGTGGCCTGCCTGAGGGAGTTCGAGCCGCACGAGGTCTACAACCTCGCCGCGCAGTCCTTCGTGAAGGAGTCCTGGAACCAGCCGCTGTTCACCGGCGAGGCGACCGCGCTCGGGGTGACCCGGATGCTGGACGCCATCCGGCAGGTGGACCCCGGCATCCGCTTCTACCAGGCCAGCTCGTCGGAGATGTTCGGGAAGGTGCGCGCCGTCCCCCAGGACGAGCTGACCCCCTTCCATCCGAGGAGCCCCTACGGGGTCGCCAAGGTCTACGGGCACTGGATCACGGTGAACTACCGGGAGAGCTACGGCATGTTCGCCTGCTCGGGGATCCTGTTCAACCACGAGAGCCCGCGCAGGGGCCTCGAGTTCGTGACCCGCAAGGTGAGCCACGGCGTCGCCCGCATCAAGGCGGGCCTGGACACAGAGCTTCGACTCGGGAACCTCGACGCCAAGCGGGACTGGGGCTTCGCAGGCGACTACGTCCGGGCGATGTGGCAGATGCTGCAGCGGGACGAGCCCGAGGACTACGTCGTCGCGACGGGAGAGACCCACTCCGTGCGCGAGCTGTGCGAGGTCGCCTTCTCCAGGGTCGGGCTCGACTGGTCCGACCACGTCGTCGTGGACGAGCGCTACCTCAGGCCGGCCGAGGTCGACCTGCTGGTCGGCGACGCCTCCAAGGCGCGGCGCGACCTTGGGTGGGTGCCGAAGGTCCAGTTCAAGGAGCTTGTCGAGCTGATGGTGGACGCCGACATGGAGCGGCTCGGCGGCTGACGTCGGCGGGTCGGCCCCCGCCTCGGCTTGGTGTCGCGCGGCGGACCGCCCCTAGCATTGAGCGGTCTCATGGGAGCAGCCATCAGCCTTCGCGAGTGCGTGTCCCTCTCGGGCCGCTTCCCGCTCCTCGCCGGCCTCAGCCTGGAGGTGCGCGAGGGCGAGGTCGTGCACCTGCGCGGCCCCAACGGGGCAGGGAAGTCGAGCCTGCTGAGGCTGTGCGCCGGGCTCGTCCCGGTCGTCTCGGGCTCGGCGGTGGTCCTCGGTCACGACCTCCGCACCGACCGTCACTCGGTCCGCAGGGAGGTGGGGCTGCTCGGCCACTCGGGCTTCCTGTACGACGACCTGTCGGTCGAGCGCAACGTCCGGTTCGCGGTGCGGGCGGCGAGGGCGGACCCGGGGCAGGTCGAAGGGGCGCTCCGGCGCCTGGGTCTCGACGGCCGACTGCGGCACGTACCCGTCGCCCGGCTCTCCGCGGGGCAGCGGCGGCGCGTCTCGCTCGCGGTGCTCGTCGCTCGCCGCCCGCGTCTGTGGCTGCTCGACGAGCCGCACGCCGGGCTTGACCAGGACGGTAGAGCCGAGCTCGACCAGCTCGTCGTCGAGGCCCGAGCCGCCGGTTCGACGGTCGTGCTCGCCTCGCACGAGCTCGAGAGGGCGTCGGCCGTCTCGGACCGTGTCGTCGGGCTGGCTGGCGGCAGGGTCGTCGCGGCCAGCCTCTGCGAGGGGCGGGTGGCGGGCGAGGTCGGCAGCGATGTTGCGTGACGCCTGGCTCGTCGCCGGCAAGGACCTGCGCATCGAGGTCCGCTCCAAGGTCGCGCTCGGCCAGGTCGCCCCGTTCGCCTTCGTGGTCGTGCTCCTCTTCGGCCTGGCGCTCGGGCCCGCGGTCGGCCGCGGCTCGGTGCTCTCGGCGGCCGCGCCTGGCCTGTTCTGGGTAGCCGTGCTCCTCGCGACCGTGCTTGCCGTGCAGCGCAGCTTCGCGGTCGAGGCGGCCGACGGCGCCGCCGACGGCCTGCGCCTGTCGGGCCTGGACCCGGCGGGCGTCTTCCTCGGGAAGGCCGCGGCCGTCGCCGGCCAGCTGCTGGTGCTCGAGCTCTTCCTCGCCGCGGCGGTGTCCTTGGTCTACGACCGCCACCTCTCCGCCCTGGTGGTGCTCGCCGCGAGCTGCGTCACGGCGACGATCGGGCTGGTCGCCGCGGGGGTGCTGTACGGCGTCGTCTCGATGGGGGCCCGCCAGCGCGAGACGCTCCTCCCCCTGCTCTTCTTCCCGCTCGTCGCCCCGATCCTGCTCGGCGCGACGAAGCTCTGGGGCGAGGCGCTCGCCGGCGCTCCAGGGCGGGGCTCGGGATGGCTCGAGCTGCTCGGGGCCTTCGCCGTGGCCTACTGCGCGATCGGCGTCGTGGCCTTCGGACCGCTGCTGGAGGAGGCGTGAGCCCCGGCGCCGGGCCCGGCGGCGGCCGGGGCACCGCCGTGCTCAGGGTCCTCGGCCTGCTCGGGCTCGTCGGGGTCGTTGCGACCGTGTGGCTCGGTCTTTGGGTGACGCCCCCCGACCGGTTCATGGGGAACCTCGTGAGGCTCCTCTACCTCCATCCGGCGATCGCCTGGGTGATGTACATCGCCTACGGCATCGCCTTCCTCTCCAGCCTGCTCTACCTCTGGCCCCGCACCCGGGCACTCGCCTGGGACCGCCTCGCCGGCGCGTCGAGCGAGGTCGGCGTCGTGTTCACCGGGCTGACGCTCGTCACCGGGTCGATCTGGGGGCGGCCGACATGGGGGGTCTGGTGGACGTGGGACCCGTTGCTCACGACGACGGCGCTGCTGTTCGTGCTCTACCTCGGCTACCTCGCCGTGCGCCAGATCCCCGGCGAGCGCGAGGCACGCGCCCGCCGGTCGGCGATCGCCGCGCTGGTCGCCTTTGTCGACGTGCCGATCGTGTACTTCTCCGTGCTGTGGTGGCGCAGCCTCCACCAGCCGCCGACTGTCGACGACCCCGTGACGGGGAAGACCTATGTCCACGGCTCGATGGCATGGACGCTGCTGTTGAGCTTCGTGGCCCTCACGCTCGTCTACGCCTGGCTGCTCGCGCACCGCTACCGGCTTGCGGCCCTCGCCGACCTCGAGGAGGGGGAGGGGCTCGAGCTGGCGATCGCCGAGCGGCGGGCCGAGGCCGGCGGCGTGCCGGCGCGCGGCGAGGAGCCGGCAGGGGCAGATCTGGTCGGTGCCGCGGCAGGTGTCCCGGACCCCGGCGCCCGGGGTCCGGGAGCCGGCCGGTGAACGGCTACGTCGAGGCCGGCTACATCGTCGGGCTCGGGACGCTCGGGATCTATGCCGTGTCGCTGCTCGCCCGCGAGCGGGCCGCCCGGCGCCGGCTGGGCCTGTCCCCCGTGCCCTCGTCTCGGGCGCGACCCGACCATGCGGGCGCGCGACGCCCCCGGCGGGGCGTCGAGCTTCGGGAGCGGGCAGCCGGCGAGACCGTGGGCGGCCGGCCGGAGGCCGACGGTCCGCAGGAACAGGCGTGAGCGACTCCACCGTCCTTGCCCCAAGCGTCGGGCCCGCCGGGGCGAGCGTGCTGTCCCCGGCGGGCGCGGCAGCGCGAAGGGCGAGGCAGGCCCGGACCCGCCGCCGCCTCGCAGTGGTCGGCCTCGTCCTCCTCGCGGCGATCGGCTACCTCGTCTACAAGGTGCTGACCTCGGCGCTCGTGTACTTCGAGACGGCGAGCGAGGCCGTCGCGCATCGGGCAGAGCTCGGCAACTCGACCTTCCAGATCGAAGGCGTCGTCGTGCCCGGAAGCATCCGCCAGGAGCGCCCTGGTGGCACGGGGGCGCTCGGGCATGCGCCCGCCGGCGAGCCTCCCGCCGACCTCCGCTTCATCATCCGCTCCGGCAGCGTCGAGGTCGGCGTGCTCGACACCGGTGCCCCTCCCCAGCTGTTCCAGGCCGACGTGCCGGTGGTGCTCGTCGGCCACTTCCTCGGTTCCACGGACTCCTTCAGCGCGAGCCAGATCCTCGTGAAGCACTCCAACGCCTACATCGCCGCGCACCCCGGCCGCGTGAAGGGTCCCACGGGCAAGGTCGTCAGGTGAACGGCGACGTCGGGCACGCTGCGGTCGCCCTCTCGCTGGTCGCCGCCCTGGCGGGCATCGTGACGCTCGCCGCCGGCCTGCTCGGCCGCCGGCCCGGCCTGCTCCGGCGCGCCCGCGTCTACGTCTGGCTCGCGCTCGGCGGGATGTTGGTCGCTGCGGCCGCGATGGAGCACGCTCTCGTCACCCACGACTTCTCGCTCG
Organism: Actinomycetes bacterium; assembly: GCA_021786195.1. Classification (GTDB taxonomy): domain Bacteria; phylum Actinomycetota; class Acidimicrobiia; order Acidimicrobiales; family Bog-793; genus JAKAOD01. The sequence continues at coordinate 37,249 of JAJYNS010000064.1, forward strand.
CCTTCGTCGCGGCCAACAACTCCCGCCAGACCCCCCTCCTGTACTCGGTGACCGGGATGTGGTCGGCCCTGCAGGGCTCGATCCTCCTCTGGTCGCTGATCCTCTCCGGCTACGTCGCCGTGATGAGCCACGTCTTCCGGCGACGTGCCACCGACCCGGTCGTCGCCTGGGCGCTCCTCGTGGGCCTGGCGGTGTCGCTGTTCTTCTTCGCCTTGATGCTCGGACCCTCCGACCCCTTCGCCGCGACGGCCGGGCGGCCGCCCGCGGACGGGAGCGGCCCGAACCCCCTACTGCAGGACAACCTCCTCGTCGCGTTCCACCCGGTCTTCCTCTATCTCGGCTTCGTCGGCTTCAGCGTTCCCTTCGCCTTCGCGATCGCCGGCCTCGTCACCGGCCGGGTCGGCGAGGAGTGGCTCGCGCCGACGCGCAGGTTCGCGGTCTTCGCCTGGGCGATGCTCACCGTCGGGATCGTGCTCGGCGCCTGGTGGTCCTACCAGGAGCTCGGATGGGGCGGCTTCTGGGGGTGGGACCCGGTCGAGAACGCCGCGCTGCTTCCCTGGCTCACCGCGACCGCCTACCTCCACTCGGCGCTCGTGCAGGAGCGCCGCGGCCTGTTGCGGGTGTGGAACGTCTCGCTGCTCGTCGCGACCTTCAGCCTGACGATCCTCGGCACCTTCCTCACCCGCTCGGGCGTGCTGCAGTCCGTCCACGCCTTCACCTCCGGTCCCGCGGTCGGCCCGGCGCTCATCGGCCTGTTCGCGGCCTCGGTCGCGGCGGGCGTCGGGCTGATCGGCTGGCGCGGCGACCGCCTTCGGGGGCCCGGGCGGATCGACTCCCCGGTGTCGCGCGAGGGCGCCTTCCTCGTGAACAACCTCCTCTTCGCCGCCTTCGCCGCGGTCGTGCTGCTCGGCACCGTCTTCCCGCTGTTCGCCGCAGCGCTCGAGAACCAGTCCCTGAGCGTCGGGCGTCCCTACTTCGACGCCTTCGGTGCGCCGATCGGGATCGCGTTGCTGTTCTTCATGTCGGTCGCGCCGGTGCTGCCCTGGCGCAAGGCCGCGCCTGGCCTGCTCCGCCGGAGGCTTGCCGTGCCGGCCTGGGTGGCGGCCGCCGTGCTCGCCGCCTGCGTCGCCGGCGGCGTGCGGGGCCTCACGCCGCTCGCCGCCTTCGGCCTCGGAGCCTTCGCCGCCTCGGTTGCGGCCCGCCAGCTCATCGCGGCCGCGCTGGCCTCGCGCCGGCACGGCCTCGGCGTCTGGCGGGGCCTGCTCGGGCGGGCCAACGGCGGGATGGTCGTCCACATCGGCATCGTCGTCATCGCCGTGGGGCTGACTGCCGCAACCTCCTTTGCCCACAGCACCGAGGCCCGGTTCCGCCCCGGAGGGACCTTCCGCTTCGACGGGCACCGGCTGACCTTCGTCGGATGGCGGAGGGTCTCGAAGCCGAGCGAGGTCGGGGCCTCGGCCGTGTTCGAGGTGGACGGGGCCCGCTTCGCGCCCGGCATCGCTCGCTTCAACGGGAACCTCGAGGGCACGGCCATCCCCGCCGTCGACTCCTCCCTGGTCGACGACGTCTACCTGAGCATCGGCCAGGCGCCGGCGGCGCCTCGGCCGGGCGACGGGGTGACGCTCGACGTCTACGTCCAGCCGCTCGTGATGTGGCTGTGGGTCGGAGGGGCCCTCGCCGCCGCGGGCGGGCTGCTGTCCGCGCTCCCCGGCCGCCGCCGCCGGCCGACGCACCCGGTGTCGGTGCCGATCCCCGAGCTCCTCGGCGAGCCCGCGCTCGCCCCGCCCGCCGGGTCGCCGCCGAGCCCGGTGCCGCAGGTGCCCGTCGGGACGCCCACGTGACCGCTGCCGGCACCGACACCCCGCGCCGCCAGCGCCGGGCGCTCGTCGCATCGGTGGGCGTCGGCCTCCTCGCCGTCGCGCTCGTCGCGGTGCTGGCGACGCGCTCGGCCGCGCCGGGCTCCCAGGTGACCACTCCGCTCGGCGGCAAGCCCGCCCCGCCGGTCGCCGGCCCCGCGCTCGTCGGCGGTGCCCCGGTCTCTCTCGCGGCGCTCCGGGGGCGGTACGTGCTCGTCGACTTCTTCGCGAGCTGGTGCGTCCCCTGTCAGCGCGAGATCCCCCAGATCGAGGCCTTCCTCTACCAGAACCGGCGCAGGGTCGCGGCGATCGGGGTCGACATCGACGAGGACGCGGCCGACGGCCGGGCGTTCCTCGAGCGCGTCGGCGCGACCTGGCCGGCGGTCGAGGACCCGGTCGGGGCACGCAGCATCGCTCTGGCCTGGGGGGTGACCGATCCGCCAGAGTCCTTCCTCGTGGCGCCCGACGGTAGGGTCGTCGCCGAGATCGTCGGGGGCGTGACGGCGAGGATGCTGGACCGGCTCCTCGCGCAGGCCCGCGCCGCGGGGGCGGGGGGGTGAGACGAGTGCACGGGCTCCTCGCCCGGCGTTCGAGCTGGCTCGTGCTCGGCGCGCTCGTCGTCGCCCTGCTCTCCTTCGGAAGCGTCCACCCGCCGCCCGAGAGCAGAGCGGCCCGCGTCCAGGCGCTCGAGTCGATCATCAAGTGCCCGGTGTGCAACGACGTCTCGATCGCCCAGTCCGACGCCGCCGTGGCGCGTGCGCTGCGCGCCAAGGTCGTCGAGCTCGTCGACTCGGGACGATCCAACGCCGAGATCGAGCGCTACGTCGTTGGCCAGTTCGGACCTTCGGAGCTGCTCCGTCCCCAGAACCCGCTCGTCTGGCTGCTCCCGGCGGCGCTCCTCGGCGTCGCGACGGCGGGGCTGGCGGTCGTGCTGATCCGCCGCCGCCGGCTTCGGGCCGTCGCGGCGGGGCTTCCCGAAGACGAGGCGCTCGTCGCGGCCGCCCTCGCCCGCAGGTCGGCGGAGGCGCGGTCGTGAGCGGGCACGAGCCCGGACGCTCCACGGCCTCGCGCGCGGGGTTGGCCGACTTGCAGCAGCTTCGCGACCATCTGCTCCGCTCGATCCTCGACCTCGACCTCGAGCACGCCGCCGGGGACATCGACGACGCCGACTACGCAGCGCTGCGCTCCGGTTACGTGTCCGAGGCCGCAGCCACCCTCCGGGCGATCGGCGAGGCCGCCGGCGACGAGGCCGCGGGGCCGGCGGCACCCGAGCAGCCGGCGGGACGGCGCGCGGTCCCGGAGCGGCCGGCGGCCTACCCGGCGCGCCCGCCCCGCCTCGACCGGCTCGGCGCGCTCCGGCGCCTGCTCGGACGCCGCTCGTCGCGCAGGGTGCTCGTCGCGATCGGCGTCGCCTGCATGGTCGGGCTCGTGACCCTCGCGGCGGCCCGGGCCGCCGGCCTTCGGCTGCCGGGCGAGTCCGAGAGCGGGTCGATCGCGCTCGCCTCGGCGGCCGAGGTCCGTCAGGAGCTCGACCAGGCGCAGATCCTCGCCGGCGAGGGCATGGTCGCGTCGGCGGTCGCTGTGTACGACAAGGTCCTCGCCGAGAGCCCCCACCAGGCCGAGGCCCTCGCGGACATGGGCTGGCTGGTGCGCATCGTCGGCCTGCGGGAGCACTCGCGCGCCCTGGTGTCCTATGCCGACGGCCTGCTCGCCGAGGCGGTGGCCGCCGCGCCCGGCTATGCGAGGGCGCGGGCCTTCTACGGCATCGCGCTGCTCGAGGACGGGGGCCGGCTCGGCCCGGCGCTCGGCCAGTTCCGAGCGTTTCTCGCCGACCGGCCCTCGAGGACCCTCCTGGACTCGGTGGGCGCACGGGTCGCGCAGGCGTTCGTCGCCGCGCACCGAGGCGTGCCGGCCGCCCTGGCCTCCTTCGCCCGATAGGCCGCTAGCCGGCCACGCTCGCGCAGGTGTCGTCGCCGAGGGCCCGAGACGACATACGCACGGGGACCGAGTCTCCGCACAGACCCGCGAGCAGCCCCTGCACCAGGCCCCGGTCGAGGTGGCAAAGGACCGGGTGGGCGGCGACGAGCTCGGAGAAGGGGCAGTGGTTGCGGACGATCGCGGTCGAGGCCCCGTCGTTCTCGGCACGGGCCGCGAAGCCCTGGGCCGTGAGGGAGTCGGCGACCGCGGCCATCGCCGCCTGAAGGGACCGCTGGGAGTCGCCCGGCGCCATCTGGGCCGCGAGCGACCGACCGAACTCCTCGCCGACCTGCTCGGCCATCCTCGCCGCGAGGTCGGGGTCCAGCAGCTCGAGCGCCCGGGCGAGCAGCCGCGCGAGGAGCACGTCCGGGCGTGGCGGCGGGGGCAGGGGCGTGGCTCGGCTCGAGCAGCGGTACCGCTTCGAGGGCCGGCCCGCCCCCGAGCCGTTGTGGTCGAGCGACACCTCGAGGTAGCCGCCGGCCGCGAGCTTGTCGAGATGGTGGCGGGCGACGTTCGGATGCAGCGCGAACGCCTTGGCGACCTCTCCCGCCGTCAGGCCCCCGGCGTCGCGGACGTGCAGGTAGATCTGCCGCCTCGTTGTGTCGCCGAAGGCGTTCGTCACCGCCGCGACCACGGCGGTGAAGGACTCGTCGTCGGCGGCCCTCTCCGGGGCAGGGCTCACGCCGCTATCGTACCTGGTACGGGTGCCCCAACCTCCGGAGAGCCGACCTCCGAGTCCGAAGAGGCGCTGCACGAGGCGCTGTCCCGGGTCGTCGACCCGGCGCTGTTCCACTCCATCGGCGAGCTCGGCCTGCTGCGAGAGCTGCGCCGGTCCGCCGAGCTCGTGGAGGTCGTCGTCGCCGTCCCCCTCGACCAGCACCCGGGGCCCGAGGAGCTGCGCGGCCGCCTCGTCGCGGCCGCCGCCTCGGCCGTGCCCGGCGCGCGGGTGGCGGTCGAGCTCGCGCCGATGGAGGCCGGCGAGCTGGCGGCGCTCGGGGAGCGCCTGCGGGCGCTCGACGGTGCCGGCGAGACCGCCTCCGGCCCGCCTCCGGGCGCGGCAAGGCCGAGCCCGATCGCGTCGCGGCGCAGCCGGACCCGGGTCCTCGCCGTCGCGTCGGGCAAAGGCGGCGTCGGCAAATCGACCGTGACGGTCAACCTCGCGGTCGCGCTCGCCGGCTCCGGCCACAGCGTCGGCCTCCTCGACGCTGACATCTACGGCTTCTCCGTGCCCCGGATGCTCGGCGTCGACCACCCCCCGATGGTCTTCGGCGGCATCGTCGTGCCGCCCGTTGCCCATGGCGTCCGCACCGTCTCTGCGGGGTTCTTCGTCGACGAGGACAAGGCGATCGCGTGGCGAGGGCCCATGCTGCACAAGGCGCTGGAGCAGTTCCTCGTCGACGTGCACTGGGGGGCACCGGACTACCTCGTCGTCGACATGCCGCCGGGGACGGGTGACGTGGCCCTCTCGGTCGCACAGCAGCTCCCTCGTGTCGAGCTCTACGTCGTCACGACCCCCCAGCCCGCCGCGCAGCGCGTCGCGCGCCGCGCCGGGTCCCTGGCGCGCCAGCTCCACCTCCCGCTGCGCGGCGTGATCGAGAACATGTCGTGGTTCGCCTCGCCCGACGGCGGCCGGCACGAGCTGTTCGGCTCCGGCGGAGGGGCGGAGCTCGCCGGGGCGCTCGGCGTGCCGTTGCTCGCCCAGGTTCCTTTCGACGTGGCGGTCCGCCAGGGGGCCGACGAGGGGATGCCCGCGGCGGTCGTCGATCCCGAGGGCGAGGTCGCTCGCACCTTCGCCGACCTCGCCCGGCGCATCGCCGAGCTCGGACCGGCGAGGGTCTACCGCTCCGAGCTCAGGCTGTCCGAGTAGCGCCGCGACGCGTTCGGGCAAGCGGCCGGCAGGGCCGAGACGCCCGGTGGGGGAATGGGACAGCAGGGGCGTAGCCTCGGCTCATGGCGAGAAGGGTCCTCGACCGGGCCGACCCCGGCAGGCGCATCGGATCGGTCCGGAGTCCCGTGCGCCCTGCCGGGTCGATCGGGGAGCACGTGCCTGGGGGCGAGCGCGCACGGGCGTGGGAAGCGACCATGCACGGGCACGAGGGTCCGGTCCCCGGCCTGCGCACCGCCCACGGCGAGGGCGTGGCACGCCTGACGCTGCAGCCCGGCGAGCCGGTCCTGTGCGGTCGCGAGGAGCGCGAGGCGGAGGAGGAGCGCCAGCTCGCCCGCGGCGCAACCCGGGCGTCCGGCGCGGGGCGGCGCGGCAGGCCGGAGGAGCCGGACGAGCTGCGCACCTGCTTCGAGCTCGACCGGGACCGCATCCTCCACTCGACCGCTTTCCGGCGTCTTGCCGGCAAGACGCAGGTCTTCGTGTTCCCCGACGACCACCAGCGGACGCGGCTCACCCACGCCCTGGAGGTCGCGCAGGTCGCGAGGTCGGTCGCGAGGGCGCTCAGGCTCAACGTCGCGCTCACCGAGGCGATCGCGCTCGGCCACGACTGCGGGCACGGCCCGGGAGGGCATGCGAGCGAGGACGCGCTCGCCCCGTACCTCGCAGAGGGGTTCGACCACGCCGTGCACGGCGCGGACGTCGTGCTCGCCCCGCTCAACCTCACCCGCGAGGTGCTCGACGGGGTCCGCAACCACTCCTGGACTCGCCCGGCGCCGAGCACCCCCGAGGGCGAGGTGGTGAGCTGGGCCGACCGCATCGCCTACTGTGCCCACGACCTCGAGGACGCCGCCGCGGCAGGCCTCGTCTCGGTCGATGAGCTGCCGAGCGAGGTCGTCACGGCGTGCGGCACGACCCGGGGTGCCCAGCTCGGTGCCTTCGTCGGGGACCTGGTCCGCTCGAGCGCGGCCGCCGGGCTCGTCGCCATGAGCGAGGAGATGGCCGGCGCGCTGGCGTCCCTGCGCCGGTTCAACTACGAGCGTGTCTACATGCGGCCGGAGTCGAGGGCACAGGCGCGAGCGGTGGCGAGGCTGCTGTCGGCCCTCGTCGAGCACGTCGCGCGACGGCCGGGCGACGTGGGCCTCCCGGAGCCGGCACAGAGCTCGGCGGCGCTGCGGGCGGCGGTGACCTACGTCGCCGGGATGACCGACCGGTTCGCCTGCCTGACGGCGATGCGCCTCCTCGACTGGCCCGTCGAGCAGCTTCCACGGGGCTTCGACCTGCCAGGCGGGGGGAGGGGGCGCTGAGCTCGGGTGGGTCGGCGCTGCCGGTCGCTCGGCCGAGGTGCGCGCCCGCTCCCGGGGACGCGCGCGTCATCGCCGCGGGCGCCCACGGGTCAGGGCATCACAACCTGGCAGGACGCAATTGAAACGGGGGAGAGCCGGCGTTAGCCTCGGGAGTGGCGCCACCCCGCCGTGGTGGCGCGCCGGCAGACGGCAGGGCAGCGCGATGCGGGTCCCTGCTTGCCGAGAGGCGCCACCACGCCGCCGCCGGGGAAAGGCGAAGGAGCAGTGGCGAACCAGCACAACCGGGCGCGCCCGCCGTCGCGCGGTGGGGGTGCGGCCGACCGGAGGAGAGGAGGCGGAGCCGTCGCGGCCCCCGACCGCAGGGCGTCCAGGGCTCGGCGGCGCCCAGGGTCGGCCGCCCGGCTCCTCGGCTGGGCGAGCGTGGGCGCGGTCGTCGCCCTGCTTGTCGTGCTGGTCGTGGTGAAGCTCACCTCTGGCGGGGGGGCGGCCGTGGGAGGCAACGCCTCCGGATCCGGCCGGGGGGCTCCGGCGAGGCCGTCGATCGCGCCGCCTGCCCTCGTGCGCCAGGTGGCCGAGGTGCCCTCGAGCGTCTTCGACGCGGTGGGGACGTCGGGGAACCCGCCGCCGTTCACGGTGGCGTCGCACCAGCGCCTGCTCGGGTCCGGCGGGCGCCCCGAGGTGGTCTACGTCGGCGCCGAGTACTGCCCGTACTGCGCCCTGCTGCGCTACTCGCTCGTCGCGGCGCTCGGCCGCTTCGGCACCTTCCCTCGGCTGGCGACCACCGTGTCGGGCGACTCGGACGGGCGGATACCGACATTCAGCTTCTACGGCTCGAGCTACTCGAGCCCCTACCTCGCCTTCACCCCGGTCGAGGAGTACGGCCGCTCGGAGCCGCCCCGGGTGCTCGAACCGCTGTCGAAGCGGGTCTCGGGCCTGCTCGAGCGCTACGAGCGACCGCCGTTCGCGAGCTCGCAGGGCATCCCGTTCCTCGACATCGGCAACCGCTACCTCGCGGTCGGCGTGCCTCGGTACCTCGCGACCCTCTTCTACGACCAGACGACCGGGCGCTTCGGACCGCTGGACGACGGCGGTCCCGGGCGCTCGGCCATCGCCTCAGCGGTGCACGCCCCGGCCTCGCCGCTCGGTCGCAGCATCGACGCTGCGGCCTTCATCGTCGAGGCCAACTACGTCTCGGCCGCTATCTGCTCCCTCGACGGCTCACGCCCCAAGGCGGTCTGCGGGAGCAGCGGCGTCCGGAAGGCCGCCCTCGCCCTCGCCGCCGAGCGACCCGTCGGCTGACGCCACCAAGGCTGCGCCCCCGGCGCCGAGCAAACCCTCGGCCGGCCCGGCCCCCTCGGCCGGCGAGACGGCCGGGGACGCCGGCGTGCCGAAGGCCGTCGCGTCGGGGATCAGGCGCTTCACGCCGGCGAGGAGGTCCGCCAGCTCCATCGGCACGACGAGCTTGGTGGAAGGGGACGACCCGACCTGCTTCAAGGTGTCGAGGTACTGGAGCAGGAGCGTCTTCGGGTCGAGACCGCTCGCGACCTCCTTGATCACTCCGAGGCTGGAGGTGTAGCCCTGCGCGCGCAGCACGACGGAGCGTTGCTCTCCCTCGGCGGCGAGGATCGCCGCGGCCTTCTGCCCCTCCGCGAGGGTGATCGCCGCTTGGCGCTCTCCCTCGGCGGACAGGATCGCGGCGGACTTCCGCCCCTCGGCCTCGGTGACGGCGGCACGGCGCGTCCGCTCCGCCGACATCTGGCGGGTCATCGCCTCCTGGACGCCCGGAGGGGGATTGACCTCTCGGACCTCCACGCTCGTCACCTTCATCCCCCACCGCTCCGTGACGTCGTCCAGGCGGACCCGGAGCGAGGCGTTCATCTCCTCCCTCTTGGACAAGACGTCGTCGAGCGGCATGTCCCCGACGACGCTGCGCAGGGTCGTCGAGGCGACGTTGAGCGCGGCACCGGCGAAGTTCTGGACCGTGAGCACCGACATCTGGGGATCGACAACCTTGTAGAAGATGATGAAGTCGATCGAGATCGGCGCGTTGTCCTTGGTGATCGCGGTCTGGTGGGGGATCTCGAGGAACTGCTCGCGCAGATCGACGAGGTTGGTCCGGTCCGTCACCGGGTTCACGAAGATCAGGCCCGGGCCTTTGGTGCCGATGGCGCGTCCGAGGCGGAAGAGCACGATGCGCTGGTACTCGCGCACGATCCGCACCGACGCGGCGAGGGCGACGAGGAAAGCGAGCACGACGACGCCGACGATGACTCCGACGATCACGACGGGAACCCTCCTGCCTCGGCGATCTCCTCGTCGCGCCAGACGTTCAGTCGTACGCCGTCGACGCTGACGACCTGGATGGCGGCACCGTCGGCGACGGGCCCGTTGAGCGAGGTTGCGGACCAGCTCTCGCCGCGGACCCGTACCACCCCGTTTGGGGTGAGCGGCCCGACGGCGACGCCCATCGCTCCCTCGAGCGACTGGGTCGGCCTCGCGAGCGCCGGTGAGCGGGCGCCCGCGAGGGCCCTCCAGGCGGCGAAGCCGACGCCGCCCGACACGACGAGGTCGGCGGCGAGGAGCACGAACAGCAGCGGCCGGGTCTGGCCGTCGGCAAGCATCGCGAGCAGCCACGCCCCGGCGATGACCCCGGCGATCCCGGCTGCGACATGGGTGTGCGGCCCGGTGTGGAACCCCGCGAGCGCCGCGAGGACGACGATCCCGAGGAGCACGCCCGCGACCACCCACATGGCGCCTCCCTTCCGGCCGCGCCGACACCATCCTACCGCCGGGACTCCTACGATGGCGCCGGGTCGTCCGAGAGGAGCAGGACCGGTGGACGTGCGGATCGGGATCATCCAAACGGCGAAGGAGCTCGACATCGAGGTCGGGTCGGAGGTCGCGCGTGACTCCCTGCTCGCCGAGATCGAGGCGGCGCTCGCCACCGGCGACGGCGTCCTGTGGCTCACGGACAAGCGCGGCCGGCGCGTCGGCGTGCCGACCGCCAAGGTCGCCTACGTGGAGGTCGGCGCAGGCGACGACCGCCGAGTCGGCTTCGGCGCCCCCTAGGGCGCGCCCGGCGATGGCCGGCTTGCTCGACCGCCGGCTGTTGTTCGTGACCGGGAAGGGCGGTGTCGGGAAGACGACGGTGGCGACGGCCCTCGGGCTCCTCGCCTCGTCCCGCCGGCGCGTGCTCGTCTGCGAGGTCGAGCCGAAGGGGGACGTCGCTGCTGCCTTCGACGGCGAGCCCGCGGGCTTCGTGCCCCGGGAGGTCGCCCGAGGCCTGTCGGTCATGGAGATGGACACCGAGGCGTCGCTTCGGGAGTATCTCCGTCTGTACCTGCGAGTCCCGATGGTCGGAAGGATCGGGCCCGTCGCTCGAGCCTTCGACTTCGTGGCGAGCGCCGCCCCGGGGGTCCGGGAGATCCTCACGGTCGGCAAGCTCTGCTACGAGGTGCGCGAGGGTCACTTCGATCTCGTGATCGTCGACTCGGCGGCCTCGGGGCACGTCGTCGGGCAGCTCGCCGCGCCGGTCGGGATCAACGACCTCGTGAAGGTGGGCGCCGTCCGCTCCCAGACCCGTTGGATGCTCGACATCCTCCAGGACCCCGCCCAGACCGGGGTGGTCGTGGTCTCGACGCCGGAGGAGATGCCGGTGAACGAGGCGATCGACCTCGCGTCTCGGCTGGGGCGCGAGACGGGGGTGAGCCTCGCGGGGCTCGTCGCCAACCGGGTGCTGCCGGAGCTGTTCAGCCGGGGTGAGCAGGAGATCTTCGACGAGCTGTCTGCCGAGGCCGGCGCGGAGCGCCTTGCCGACGCCCTCGGGGACTGCTCGGTGCGCCCGGTCGCCGAGGTGCTCGAGGCGGCGGCGCTCGCGGTGCGAATCCGCCGGAGCGGAGCCGAGCACCTGGAGCGCCTGCGCTCGGCCGTCGAGCCGGAGGTGCCCTTCCTCTTCGTCCCCTACCTTTTCGGCCGCTCCCACGGCGCTCGGGCGGTCCGCCAGGTCGCGGACGCCCTCGGCGAGGAGCTGGGGGCGTGAGCCCCCGCACGACCTCGACGTCGCTCGACCGCCTGCTCGCCTCGCGCGAGATCGTCGTCGCCGGGGGGCCCGGAGGGGTCGGCAAGACGACGACCGCCGCCGCCCTCGCCGTCATGGCCTCCGTGCGCGCCAACGCGAAGGTCCTCGTCATAACCGTCGACCCTGCTCGGCGCCTCGCCGACGCCCTCGGCGTCGGAGGGATCGGCAACGCCGCGACTCGGGTGCCCCGAGAGGCGTTCGTCGCGGCGGGCGTCCAGCCCCGAGGCTCGCTGTTCGCCGCGATGCTCGACACCAAGCAGTCCTGGGACGCCTTCGTGAGGCGGCAGGCGCCCGACAAGGCGACGGCAGAGCGGATCCTCTCCAACCCGATCTACCAGAACATCAGCGGCCGCTTCGCCCAGGGGCACGAGTACATCGCGATGGAGCGGCTCTACGAGATCCACGCCGAGGGCGAGTACGACCTCGTCGTCGTCGACACGCCGCCCACGCGCGAGGCTCTCGACTTCCTCGACGCGCCGAGGCGGATGGCGGAGTTCTTCGCCTCGAGGCTGCTGCGCTGGCTCGTGGCGCCGGCGCGCTCGCGCCTCGTGTCGCTCGCCTCGCGGCCTTTCTACCAGGTGGCAGACCGCATCCTCGGGACCCAGTTCCTCGAGGACGTGGGGGAGTTCTTCCTTTTGTTCCAGAGCATGTACGAAGGATTCGTCGCCCGCGCCCGGGCAGTCGGGGCGCTGTTGCGCGACGAGGGGACGACCTTCATGGTCGTGACCACCCTCGAGGCGGTGCCCGCCCACGAGGCAGCCCGCTTCGTGGCCGCGCTCGCCGAGCGGCGCCTGCATCTCGGCCTGCTCGTCGCGAACAAGGTCCTCCCGGCCAGCCTCTCCGACCCCGAGGCGGCCGTCGTCGCCGACGCGTTGCAGGCGCGCGCCGCCGAGACGGCGGCGAGGCTGGCCGAGGCGCTCGGCCTGGGCGGCGACGTCGCCCGGCTCACCCGGGTGCTCGAGGAGATCGGGCGGAGCTTCTCGAACTTCGAGCTCGTCGCGAGCCGCCAGGCGGAGCTGCTCGCCGAGATGGCCAAGGCCCACGAGGTGACGGCGACGGTACCTCACCTGCCCGGCGAGGTCAGCGGGCTTGGCGACCTCCTCGAGATCGGCCGGCGCCTGTTCTCGGCGCCCGGCGGCCGGAGCAGCCGGGGCTGAGGAGGAGCCCGGGGAGCCTTCGGCCCGCCGGGAGGAGCCTCCCCGGGGCTCGCCTACCATTGGCCCGTTGCTCGACTACCACGTCCATCTCTGGCCGCACGAGGTGCGCGCGAGCTCGGAGCAGTACCGGCTCGAGCGCCTCGCCGAGCTCTGCGCTCGTGCCGCCGCGGAGGGGGTGACCGAGATCGCGCTGACCGAGCACCTCTTCCGCTTCTCCGCGGGACGAGCCGCCGTCGGCGAGTTCTGGCGAGAGTCGCCGGACCTCTCGCTCCGGGCACGCATGGCGGAGTACTTCGACCACCACGCGACGGCCGACCTCGACGACTACGTGGAGGCCGCGTCCGCGGCGCGCGCCGCCGGCCTGCCGGTCGTCGTCGGCCTCGAGGTCGACTACTACCCGGGGCGGATGGATCGGGTGGCGCGCCTGCTCGAGGGCTACCCCTTCGACGTGCTGCTCGGCTCCGTGCACTGGCTCGGCCTGTGGATGTTCGACGACCTCGACGACGAGCGCTCGATGGCCGAGTGGACGAGAAGGAGCGTCGAGAGCGCCTGGCGAGGCTACACCGAGGCGCTCGAGGAGCTCGCAGCCACGAAGGCCTGTGACGTCCTCGCGCACCCCGACCTCGTGAAGGTGACCGGTCGCAGGCCCTCGGGCGCGGTGCTGGACGAGTGCACCAGCCGGATGGCGGAGGCAGCCAGGAGCTCGGGGATGGCCGCAGAGATCTCCTCCGCAGGCTGGCGCAAACCGGTGGGCGAGGCGTACCCGTCGGCATCCCTGCTCGACCGGCTGCACACCCTCGGCGTGCCGGTGACGACCGCGTCGGACGCCCACGACCCGGCGCACGTGGCCGATCGAGCCGGCGAGCTCGCCGCGTTCGCGGAGGCGGCCGGCTACCGGAGCCTGCGTGCGTTCCGTGGGCGGCGTGGCTACGACGTCCCGCTCCGGGCCGAGGCGCTGCGATGACCTCCCCGGCCGACCTCGCCCGCGAGTACACCGGGCTCGACATCGGGGCGCGCCAGCATCTCGACCGGCTGATGGGCTCGTGGGGGATGCTCGCCGACCTCTCCTTCTCCGACCTGTTGCTCTACGTCCCCCTCGACCAGTTCTCCCTCGCGGTCGCCCGGCCGGCCGGCGAGGCCGGCACGGTAGGGCTGCACTTCGTCGTCCTCGGCCAGATGCGGCCGACGACCAGCGCCACGCTGTTCGAGCTCGACCTCGTCGGCCAGGTCGTCCCCGCCGCCGAGCTTCCGCTCGTGCTCGAGTCCTGGCGCCGGGGAGTGGTGATCACCGGCGCCCGCAGCGGCCAGGCGGCCGACGAGGCGGCCTGGCGGGACCAGTGCGTCCCGGTGCGTTGGCGGGGCGAGGTGGTCGGCGTGCTCGACCGGGTCTGGTCGCCGACGGGCGGCCGGCGGACGGGCGGCTTGGAGCGCGTCTACCTGAGACTGTTCGACCGGATCGCGGCGATGATCGCCGCGGGCGTCTACCCGTTCGTGAGCGACGAGGCCGACGTCGAGGAGGCGCCGCGAGTCGGCGACGGTGTGCTCGTGCTCGACGCGGAGGAGCGGATCGTCTTCGCGTCGCCGAACGCGGTGAACGCGCTGCACCGGATGGGCATCGTCTCCACCATCCTCGGCTCGACGCTGGAGGCGCTCGGCGTGGAGGACGCGGCGGTCGCGCACGCCTTCTCGCGCCGCGTGCCGGTCATCGAGGAGCTGGAGCGGCCCCCGGACGCGATCGTGCTCCTGCGCTGCATCCCCCTCGTCGACGAAGGGGCGGTGACCGGCGGCCTCGTGCTCCTGCGGGACGTGACCGACCTGCGCCGGAGGGACCGGCTGCTGCTGTCGAAGGACGCCGCGATCCGCGAGGTGCACCACCGGGTGAAGAACAACCTCCAGACCATCTCCTCGCTGCTCCGGCTCCAGTCGCGCCGGCTCGAGGACCGCAATGCCCGGGTCGCGCTGCTCGAGGCGGAGCGCCGCATCCGGGCGATCGCCCTCGTCCACGAGATCCTCGCCCGGGAGCCCGGCGAGCAGGTGCCCTTCGGCGAGATCGTCCCGGCCCTGGTGGAGCTCGCCAAGGACGCCACCGACCCCCACCGCCGTGTCGAGATCCGGGTCGTGGGCGACGCAGGGGACCTCGTCGCCGACGTCGCGACACCGCTCGCCGTCGTGATCGCCGAGCTGTTGCAGAACGCGGCCGAGCACGCCTTTGCCGGCGTCGCCGAGGCGGAGGCCGAGCCGGCCGTCGAGCTCTCGCTGGCCAACGACGGGTCCCGGCTCGAGGTGGAGGTGAGGGACAACGGCAGGGGCTTCCCTGAAGGCTTCGATATCGACCGGACCCGCAGCCTCGGGCTGTCGATCGTGCGCGACCTCGTGCGCAGCCAGCTGTCGGGATCGATCGCCGTCAGCTCGGATCACGGCGCGCTCGTGCGCCTCGTCGTCCCCCTCGAGCCGGGCGCGGCCGCGCCCCTGCCCCGGGGCGCGTAGAGCTGCCGCTCAGGACGCCCGGCGCTGGCGCGCAAGCCAGGCCTTGCGGAGCTTCTTTCGCTCCTCCTCCGACGCGCCGCCCCAGACCCCGGACTCCTGGTTCGTCGCGAGGGCGAACTCGAGGCAGGTCGCCTGGACCTCGCACTCCCGGCAGACCGCCTTGGCCTCGCGGATCTGGTCGATCGCCTGGCCGGTCGTCCCGATCGGGAAGAACAGATCCGGGTCGGTGTCCCGGCACGCCGCACGCTCGCGCCAGGAGTCCCCGTCCCACTCGATCGTCCTGTTCCAGCTGAGGGCCACGTTGCCTCCTCGCAGTAGGCGCTCTCCCAGCGCACCCGGCAGTGCTCGTGCATCAGTTCACAAGGCGGGGCGGCCCCCCTCCCCGCCCCAGCTGCCTCCTGTAGCAGCTAGGAGCACTGGCCGAGGCGAGATGCTACGCCCGGAGGTCGAGCCGGGCAAGGCTTTCCGGGGCGCGCCCAGCAGCGCGTTCGGGCGCGGCATGCTCGTTCGTCGTGGCCGGAGCGCTGAGGACCCTGTCGCGGCCCGCACGGGCCGCGGTGATCGCCTCCCTGGTGGCGCTGGTCGTCGCCGGCACGGGCGCGGGCGCCGCCGGGCGGCTTGCGAGCACGGCGAGCCGAGCGCCCGGGCCGGCGTCCACGGCACGCCCGGCGGCGTCCTCGCCCAGCCGGGCGGTGACCGTCGCGGCGCGCCGGCTCGGGGCGAAGAGGCGCAAGGCTTCCCCATGGCCCCCTCCGCTCGAGCGGGCGAGCCCGGCGCATCCGATCACGATCCTCGAGGTCGGGGACTCCCTCGGCGAGGACCTCGGGATCGGGCTGTCGGCGCTGCTCGCCGGGGACCGCTCGGTGCACCTGCTCCCGGAGGCGGTCGGCTCGACCGGTCTCGCCGCCCTCTGGTACTACGACTGGCCGGTCGAGCTCGCCTCCGAGCTCGACCGCTATCATCCTCAGCTCGTCATCGTCATGCTCGGCGGCAACGACGCCCAGAGCTTCGACGTCGGCTCCGAGTACGTGGGGTTCGGCACGCCGCTGTGGCGGCGGGTCTACGGCGAGCGGGTCGCGACGATGATGCGCGAGGCGACCTCGGCCGGGGCGCACGTCCTGTGGGTCGGGATGCCGATCATGTCGCCGACCTCGGTCCTCTCCAACTCCTCGATGCAGCTCGAGAACGATGTGTACTCGAGCGAGGCGCGCCAGCACCCGGGGGTCGCGTTCATGTCGACATGGCGCCTGTTCGCCAACGCCGAGGGGCAGTACGCCGAGTACCTCCCCGACGCGAAAGGCCAGCTCGTCCAGGTCCGCGACCCCGACGGCGTGCACATCGACATCCCCGGGGGGACCGACCTCGTCGCCGGGGCCGTGCTTCGAGAGCTCGACCGGCTCTGGCACCTCGGCATCTGAGCCCGACGAGCCGGCCGCCGCGGCGACGGGGCGACCGGGCGGACCTCAGCCGGCGTGCAGTCGCTCGCGCGACGCGGTGATCTCCGCCTCGGCCGCCGAGCGGTCCGACCATGCCGCGCCCTCGACGTGCTTGTTCGGCTCGAGCGCCTTGTAGACCTCGAAGAAGTGCTGGATCATCCGGCGCTCGTGCTCGGGGATGTCCTCGAGGTCCCCGAGCGCGTCGTAGCGAGGGTCGCCGGCGGGGACGCAGATGACCTTGTCGTCCGGTCCCTTCTCGTCGGTCATCTGGAACAGCGCGATCGGGCGGGAGCGGATGAGGCACCCGGGGAAGGTCGGCTCGGCGACCAGGACGAGCGCGTCGAGCGGATCGCCGTCTCGCCCGAGGGTGTCCTCGATGAAGCCGTAGTCGGTCGGGTAGCGCGTCGCCGTGAACAGCGTCCGGTCGAGGCGGATCCGCCCGGACTCGTGGTCGACCTCGTACTTGTTGCGCTCGCCCCTCGGGATCTCGATGACGACGTCGAACTCCACCTGCGGCCTCCTCGCGCTCTTCGACCGGACGCGGCGCACGACGCCCGGGGCCGGGCTCGTCGCGGCCGGGCCGAGCGGAATGGTAGCGAGGTCACCTCCGCTGCTTCGTCCCCGCGAGCCGAGCGAGGCGGGCGACGACCAGCTCGAGCACGAGGTCGCCCGGCAACCCCGTCGCGCCGCGCAGGTCGAGGTCGGCGGCCGCGAGCAGCGAGATGGCGCGGGCGACCCCCTCGCGCCCGAGCCGCCTCGACTGGGCGAGCGCCTTCCTCGCCGGGTACGGCTTGAGGCCGCTGACCTGCGCTGCCGACTGCTCGTCGGCTGCGCCGCTGCCCTCGAGGCGGAGCATCGCCCCGAAGTGGCGGTGCAGGGTCGCCACCACCTGGAGGGGGTGCCGCTCGCCGGCGTCGAGCATCCGGTGGAGCATCGCGACGGCGCGGTCGGCGTCCCCGGCGTCGATGGCGTCGGTGAGGTCCCAGGGCGCCGCGCCCCCGGCGTCGCCGAGGAAGGGCTCGAGGTCGTCGGCACCGATCCTCGCCCGCGGTCCGTACGCCGAGGCGAGCTGCTCGAGGACGCCGTCGAGCCGGGCGACGTCCTCCCCGAGGTGCGCCGCCAGGCGCTGCGAGGCGTCCGGTGCGAGCCTGACGGGCGCGTCCTTCAGCCGGGCCGCCCACCAGGCGCCTCGGGCGCTCGCGGTCGCGCCCGGCGCGGCATCGACGACCTCTCCGACGGCCCGGACCGCCTTCGCCAGCGACGCGGGGGCGGCTCGTCCGGGGTGGGCGAGCACGAGCACGGTGGTCGAGAGCGGCTCGGCGAGGTACTCGACGACGAGGCGCAGCTGCGCCGCGTCGAGGGCGCTGGTGTCGCGCAGCACGACGACTCGTCGTGCCGCGAGGAAGGGCGGGGTGCGGCAGGCCTCGAGCGCGGCGGCGACGGGGCCCAGCTCTCCTGGTCGGGGCTCGCTGCGGCCGGTCTCCCCGTACTCCTCGACCGGGGCGAGCGGCTCGCCCTCGGAGAGCCGCTCGAGGAGCGCGCTGAGCGCCTGGCTGACGAGCCCGGGATCCTCGCCCTGGACGAGGTAGGCGAGCGCTGCGCTCATGAGGCGAGCAGCGCGGCGAGCACGTCCGCGACTCGGCGGGTGCCGGCGACGTCGTGGACCCGCAGCACCCGGCAGCCCCGGGCGACGCCGAGCGCGGCCGCCGCGAGCGACGCCTCCCGCCGGTCCTCGAGCGCGAGCCCGAGAAAGGCGCCGAGGAAGGTCTTGTTCGACGCCGACAGCAGCAGCACGGGGCCGATGGCCGCCAGCCGGTCCGAGGCGCGCAAGAGCTCGATTGACTGGGCCGTGGTCTTGCCAAGGTCGAGACCCGCGTCGAGGACGACCCGGTCGGCGGGGACGCCAGACTCGAGCGCCCGAGCGAGCAGCTCCCTCAGACGGCCCTCGACGGCGCCCACGACGTCGTCTCCCGGGTAGCACGGCTCGGGGTCCGCCACTCGGGGGGCGAGGCGGATGTGCGTGGCGACGACCGACGCCCCGGCCCTCGCGGCGACCTCGAGGTAGCGGGGGTCCGAGAAGCCGCTGATGTCGTTGCCGAGCACCGCCCCGGCCGCGAAAGCCGCCTCCGCAACTTCTGCGCGCCAGGTGTCGACCGAGATCGGGAGGTCGAAGCGGGCCGAGAGCGCCTCGATCGCCGGCAGGACGCGCTCGAGCTCTTCTTGGAGGGGGACCTCCGGTCCCGGGCCGGCGCGCACCCCACCGACGTCGAGAAGATCGGCGCCCTCGGCCACGCAGCGCTCGGCCCGGCGCAAGAGCGCGTCGAGGGAGTACGTCGCGCCCTGGTCGAAGAAGGAGTCCGGCGTCCGGTTGAGGATCGCCATGACGAGCGCTCGGCTCGTGCAGTCGAGGCGGCGGCCGCCGAGGGTCAGCCCGATCGGCCCGCCGGGGCGGACGACCCCGGCCCGGCCCGGCCCGGACCCGGTCCCGGCGTTCAGAAGAGGCGGGCAGCGAGCGAGCGGCGGTGCTGCTCGCGCCGGGGGTCGTCGGGTCGCATCGTCTCCAGGAGATCGAGGTACTCCCGGCGCGCGTCGTCGTCGTCCTTGACGCGCCCGAGCAGCTCGGCGAGCCGCTGTTCCAGGGAGCCGTCCGAGACGCCCTGGCCGGACGCGGCGAGGCGCGCGAGCGCGGCGACCCGGCGGGTCTCGGCCGTCTCCGGCACCTTCGAGAGCCATGCCAGGGCCTCTTCGCTCTCGCCCCGCTCGACGAGCAGCGAGGCGAGCTTGACGATCGCTCCCTCGTGGCCTGGCTCGAGCTCGAGCGCCCGGCGCAGCGACGCCTCGTCGCCCGCCTCGGCGAGCCGGTCGGCCTCGCTCGGCTCGGCCACGAGCCCGGCGACGAAGGCTCGCACCGCGGGCTCGGGCTTCGCGCCGACGAAACCGTCGACCACCTGGCGCCTGCTCACGGCGAAGACCGCGGGGATCGACTGCACCCGGAAGGCGGCGGATACCTGCGGGTTCTCGTCGACGTTGACCTTCGCGAGCTCGACCGCGCCGCCCGTCGAGTCGACCACGGACTCGAGGATCGGGCCGAGGACCCGGCACGGCCCGCACCAGGGAGCCCAGAGGTCGATGACGACGGGGACCTCCTCCGAGCGCGCCATGACAGCCTGCTCGAAGGTCGCATCGGTGACGTCGACGGCCATGCCCCGACGCTACCGGCTCACCGCTCCAGACGGACGCGCTCGGCGACGTTAGGACCTGGATCGGACGCGCGAGGCTGGCATGAGCGAGCTACACGACGGTGTCGACGACTCGCGGCCTCCTGCCCTGGCGCCTGCCGGCACCAGGGAGGCTGTCGCTGCGGCGAGGCTGGCGAAGGAGCTCGCGCGCCTCGAGATCGGCATCTACGCGCGCCTCGACGGTGTCGCCGACGCGGCGCGCCTGCTCGGTGAGCGTGCTCGAGCCGCCGGCGCTCGGGGCGTGGAGCTGCGCTGCCGGCTCCTCGAGGCAGACGTCCTTGCGAGGTCCTGCGACGTCAGGGCGGCCGTCGAGATCCTCCGCTCCGTCCGCGAGGCGGCCGACGCCGAGGGCGAGAGGCTCGCCCTCGCGCGCGCCCACTTCGTCATGGCGAACGCCCTCGACCGGATCGGCGCCCGGGCGCAGTCCCTCGACGAGGCGGAGCAGGCCGTTCAGCTGCTCGACGACGAGGCGCCCTTGCACCTGCAGGTCGACCACACCATGACGCTCGCCCTGCTCACGAGCTTGTTCCGGAACGGGAACGTCTCCTTCGACCTCTTCGCGCACTGCCTCGAGCTCGCTCACCGGCTGGGCGACTCGACCATGCAGCTCACGGTGCTGAACAACATCGCCTGGATCCAGTACGAGCGGGGCGACCTCGAGTCGGCGCGCTCGACGGTCGAGGACCTCCTCGCGGTCGCGTCGGCGAGCCGGACGCCGCTCAACCTCTCGACGGTCGACACCGTCGCGCGGGTGCGCTTCGAGCTCGGCGATCCGGCGGCGGCGGAGGCGATGGTCCGCGAGGCGATCACGGGCCCCTCGCCGGCGGTGGAGACCGACTCCATGGCGCTGCCGGCGGCGCTGCTCACCCTCGCCAAGATCGTCGCCTCCCGGGAGGGTCCCGCCGCCGCCCGTCCCCTGCTCGAGGAGTGCCTCGGGCTGTCCGTGGCCCGCAACCTCGTCGAGATGGAGGCTCGCGCGCTGCGGGAGCTGGCGCGGGCTCTCGCGACGGAGCAGGAGTTCAAGCGCGCCTACGCCGCGCACGTGGCCTTCTTCGACCGCTGGGAGCGGCTCCGCGCGACCGAGGCCGAGGCTCAGGCAGCGGCGCTCCAGGCCTTGTACGACACCGAGCTCGCCAGGCGGCGGAGCCGCGAACTGGAGCAGCTCGCCCAGCGCGACCCTCTGACGGGCCTGTGGAACCGCCGCTACCTGTCGGACCGCCTTCCCCGGCTCGCCCGGGTCGCCTGCCGCACGGCCCGCCCGCTGTCGATCGCGGTCTGCGACCTCGACCACTTCAAGCGGGTCAACGACGTGCTTTCCCACGAGACCGGCGACCGCGTCCTCGTCTCGACGAGCCGACTGCTCAGGCGGGCCGTGGAGCCCGGCGGCTTCGTCGTGCGCTTCGGCGGTGAGGAGTTCCTTCTCGTGCTCCCCGGCCACGACCGGGAACAGGCGGGCCGGGTCGCCGAGGACGTTCGGGCGGCGATGCATGCCCACCCGTGGCTCGCCGACGCCGGGTGCTGGCCGGTGACGATCAGCATCGGGGTCGCGACGCTCGGCGCCGACGGCGACATCGCGACGATGATCGCCGAGGGCGACCGGAACATGTACCAGGCCAAGCGCTGCGGCCGGGACCGGGTCGTCGCCGACGGCGCGGCCGGCCCCGGGCCGGGCTAGGCGACGAAGTACTTCGCGCTGGGGTGGTGGCAGACGAGCGCGACCGTCGT
Source organism: Actinomycetes bacterium (assembly GCA_021786195.1). GTDB lineage: Bacteria > Actinomycetota > Acidimicrobiia > Acidimicrobiales > Bog-793 > JAKAOD01. Next base: position 58,393 of record JAJYNS010000064.1, read on the forward strand.
CTGCTCGGGCTCGAGCTGGGCCTCTTCGCTCACCGACACCCCGATGCGCCCGGCGTCGAGGAGGTCGACCACCTTGGCGTTGTCCTCGAGGTCCGGGCAGGCGGGGTAGCCGAAGGAGTAGCGCCCCCCCCGGTACTGCTGGCGGAACAGGCCGCGAAGCGTCGGGCCGTCCTCCTCGGCGAAGCCCCACTCCTTCCGCATCCTCGCGTGCCACAGCTCCATCAGCGCCTCGGTCATCTCGACCGAGAGCCCGTGGAGGCCGACGTAGTCCCGGTAGCGGTCGGCGCCGAAGAGCTCCCGGGCACGCGCCGAGGCGCGTGGTCCCATCGTCGCGACGACGAGCCCGAGGTAGTCCGCCTCGCCCGAGTCCAGCGGCCGGAAGAAGTCGGCGATGCAGAGGAAGGGTGCCTCCCGCTGGCGCGGCAGGTCGAAGCGGGCGAGCTCTCGACTGCCCGAGCCGTCGAGCACGACCAGGCTGTTGCCGACCGACCCGGCGCGGAAGTAGCCCCAGGCCACCTGGGGGACGAGGACGTCCTGGGCCTTGGCGTCGTCGAGGCGCAGGCGGAGCTCGGCTCGGACGCGCTCTTTGAACTCGGCGTCGTCCTCGCCGGCCTCCGGGCGGTAGCCCCACTGGTTGCGGAACAGGGCTGTCTCGTTGAGGTAGGCGCGCACCTCGTCGAGCGCGATCCCCTTGGCGACGCGGCTGCCGAGGAACGGCGGCACGAAGACCGGGTTGTCGGTGGCGACCTCCGGGGAGCGCTCGGGAAGGCTCGAGGGGTCGACGGCGGCGAGGCGGGCGCTGCGGCGCTGGGGGAGCACCCTTCCGGTCGGCTCGGTGCCGAAGGCGGGGTCGTCCTCTCCCGAGCGCTTCAGCTCCATCAGCCGCTCGAGGGTCCGGAGCCCCTCGAACGCGTCCCTGCCGTAGAAGACCTTGCCGTCGTAGACCTCTCGAAGGTCCCGCTCGACGTAGCTGCGCGTCAGCGCGGCCCCGCCGAGCAGCACCGGCAGGTGCGCGGCGCCGCGGCGGTTCATCTCCTCGAGGTTCTCCCGCATGACGAGGGTGGACTTCACGAGCAGGCCGCTCATGCCGAGGGCGTCGGCGCCGACCTCCTCGGCCTTGGCGAGCATCTCGGAGATCGGCACCTTGATCCCGAGGTTGTGGACCTCGTAGCCGTTGTTCGTGAGGATGATGTCGACCAGGTTCTTGCCGATGTCGTGGACGTCGCCCTTCACGGTCGCGAGGACGACCCTGCCCCGGCCGCCGTCGCCGCTGCGCTCCATGCGCGGCTCCAGGTGGGCGACGGCCGCCTTCATCGTCTCGGCCGACTGGAGGACGAAGGGCAGCTGCATCTCTCCCGAGGCGAACAGCTCGCCGACGGTCCTCATCCCCTCCAATAGCACCTCGTTGACGATCGAAAGGGCGGAGCGACCGCTTGCGAGGGCCTCGTCGAGGTCGTCTTCGAGCCCGATCCTGTCGCCGTCGACGATCCTCCGGGCGAGGCGCTGCTCGACCGGCCAGTCGCGGCGGTCGACCTTCGTCGGGGCCGTGCCCTCCGCCGAGGAGAAGTGCGAGATCAGCTCCTGCAACGGGTCGTAGCCCGGCCTGCGGCGGTCGTAGACGAGGTCGAGGCAGAGGTCCCGGGCGACGGGGTCGAGCTTGTGGAGCGGCTCGATGCGTGCGGCGTGCACGATCGCGGCGTCGAGCCCGGCAGCGACGCACTCGTGGAGGAAGACCGAGTTGAGCGCCTGGCGCGCCGCGCTCGAGAGCCCGAAGGAGACGTTCGAGAGCCCGAGGATCGTGTAGGTTCCCGGCAGCTCCGCCTTGATCCGCCGGATCGCCTCGATCGTCTCGACGCCGTCCCGCCGGCTTTCCTCCATCCCGGTCGTGAGCGGCAGGGCGAGCGGGTCGAAGAACAGGTCGGAGGGCTCCAGGCCGTAGCGGCCGACGGCGAGCTCGAAGATCGCCCGGGCCGCGGCCAGCTTCCACTCGGCGGTGCGGGCCTGGCCCTGCTCGTCGATGCAGGTGCACACGACGGCGGCGCCGTGCTCTCGGGCGAGGGAGAGGAACTGGTCGAGGCGGGTGCCGGGCCCGTCGCCGTCCTCGAGGTTGACGGAGTTGAGCACCGACCGCCCGCCGAGCCGCTCGAGCGCGGTCCGCACGACGGCGGGCTCGGTCGAGTCGACCATCACCGGCACGGTCGACTGGACGGCGAGCCGGCCCATCACCCGGGCCATGTCGGCGACGCCGTCGGCCCCCGTGTAGTCCACGCAGACGTCGATCATGTGGGCGCCCTCGCGGACCTGGCCCCTCGCGATCTCGACGACCGTCTCGTCGTCACCGGCGAGCATCGCTTCTCTGAAGCGCTTCGAGCCGTTGGCGTTCGTGCGCTCGCCGACGACGAGGAAGGACTGGTCCTGCTCGAAGGGGACGAAGCTGTAGAGCGACGAGGCCCCCGGCTCGTGAGCCGGGGAGCGCCGCTTGGGCACGAGCCCGCCGACGGACTCGACGACCCGGGCCATGTGCTCCGGCGTCGTGCCGCAGCACCCGCCGACGACCGACACCCCGAGGTCGGCCACGAAGGTCCTGAGGTGCCCGGCGAGCTCCTCGGGGCCGAGGTCGTAGTGCATCCTCCCGTCGACGACGCTCGGGAGCCCGGCGTTCGGCAGCGTCGAGACGGGCAGCCGGGAGTGCTCGCAGAGGTAGCGGACGGGCTCGTACATCTCCGCCGGGCCGGTGGCGCAGTTGATGCCGACGACGGCCGGCCGCATCGCGTCGAGCGCCGCGAGCGCTGCGCCGATCTCGGTGCCGGGCAGCATCCTGCCGGTGAGCTCGATCGTCACCTGGACCTGGAGGGGGACCTCGCGGCCGGTAGCGGCCATCGCTCGTCGGCACGCGGCGATCGCCGCCTTCGCGCCGAGGAGGTCGAAGCAGGTCTCGACGAGCAGCAGGTCGACGCCTCCCTCGAGCAGCGCGCTCGCTTCGACCTCGTAGGCGTCGCGCAGGTCCGCGTAGGAGATCTGGCCGAGGCTCGGGAACTTCGTCCCCGGGCCCATGCTGCCGGCGACGAAGCGGGGCCGGTCCGGGGTCGAGAACCCCGACGCGACCTCCTTCGCGAGCTCGGCGGACCGCCGGGCCAGCTCGGCGGCGCGCTCCGCGATGCCGTACTCGGCGAGCACGGTGGGGAACGCCCCGAAGGAGTTCGTCTCCACGACGTCCACGCCGACGGAGAGGAACGACTCGTGCAGCTCCTGGACGACGTCTGGCCGGCTGGCGCACAGCACCTCGTTGCAGCCCTCGAGCGCGGAGCCGCCGAAGTCGTCCGGACCGAGGCCTCGCAGCTGCAGGTTCGTGCCCATGGCCCCGTCGAAGAGGACGACTCGCTCCCTGAGCAGGTCGAGGTAGCCGGGCATCGCCGGCAACGCTAACGGCTGTGGCCCCTCCCGCTGGCCACGACGGGCCGGAGGACCTCTGCAGGGCGTCGGTATGTGGGCGAGTAGTCGCTCGGCGCAGTCTCCTCCCGTCGACGGCCGCGAGGCCCGACGAGCGCAGGAGGGTGCGATGCGACCGGAGATCGAGCTCGGACCGAAGGACGTGCTGACGGTCGAGGCCTGGCGGGACCCGCTGGTCGAGGCGCTCGGCCACGACGCCCGCTCGGCCTATGTCGAGCGGTTCTGGCTGCCGGTCCTCGGGCCCTCGACGGTGCTCCTGCTCAGACGCCTGGCAGGACCCCTCGAGCGCTCACCCGGCGGGATGGCGCTGAGGCTCGCCGAGACGTCCCGCTCGCTCGGCCTCGGCGAGCGCCTCGGGCGCAACAGCACGTTCTTGCGGACGATCTCGCGCACGATCGAGTTCGAGCTCGCCCGGCTGGTCGCTCCTGCGCGCCTCTCGGTCCGCACCGTGCTCCCCCCGCTCCCGAGGCGTTACGTCGTCCGGCTGCCGGAGCAGCTGCGTGAGGAGCTCTCCCAGGCGGAGCGCCTCGCGTCGAGCCGGGTGGTGGCCGCCGACCAGCGGCTGCGGGGGCGGCAGCTCGCGCTGAGCCTCGTCGAGCTCGGCGAGGACGAGGCCGCGACCGAGCGGCAGCTTCTCCGGTGGCGGTTCCATCCGGCGCTCGCACGAGAGTGCAGCGAGTGGGCGGCGGCCACCCGGCGGGGGACACCCGCCCGAGAGGCGCCGCCGGCGTCGTGAGCCTCACCAGCCGTCCCGGTGGACCAGGTCCTCGGGTGGCCGGCGGCGGGCGTGCGGTCGCGCAGGTGCGCCGGGGGAGGCGAGGCCGAGGGCCACTGCGCCGATCGTCGTCCTCCCCTCCGGCACCCCGAGGCCGCCGAGCACGCTCGACTCGGCGGCGTGCAGGCGGAACAGCAGCGCCCCGAGCCCGGCGTCGGCCGCCGCGAGCAGCAGCTGCATCACGACGAAGGCCGAGTCGACGAGCCAGTAGGGGACCGGCCAGCCCGACGCCGGGAGGCCGGCGAGACCGGAGGCAGACTTGTCAGGCTCGGCGTAGCGCCGGACGTACGCGTCCGGGTCCGCCACCGGCACGACGATCGCCGGCGCGGCGAGGATCCCCTCGGCCTGCTTCGACGAGCGCCAGGACGGTTCGCTCGCGAGCTCCCAAAAGCGCGCCCGCGCCTCGTCCGAGACGAGCAGGAGCAGCTCGACGCCCTGGGAGAACCCAGCCGAGGGCGCGCTGAGCGCAAGGTGGACCAGCCGCTCGAGCAGCCCGGGGTCGAGCGGCTCCGGCGAGAAGCGGCGGGTCATCCGCCGGCGGCGCAGCAGCTCGGACAGCTCCACCGGAGCACGGTAGCCAAACCCGTCCAGGGGCTGCTGCCGCCGGGCTGGCCGCTCGGGCCCCCGACCGTCCAGGGGCCCTCCCGGAGGCCATGCTGGTGCCACCGCGATCCTGGCGCGAGCGCAGGGGGGCGAGGTGATCGGGAATGTTGACCTGACTGGTTAGTATTCGTATCGCCGCAGACCGAGGGAGGGCCGCCAGGTGCCGAGCGTGAGAGACCTGCTCGCGAGGGTGAGGGCCGAGATCAAAGAGGTCGAGCCGTCCGAGGCCGAGGCGCGCCGGGGCGACGTCTTGTACCTCGACGTGCGAGAGGCCGACGAGTACGCGCAAGGCGCCCTGCCCGGGGCGCTGCACCTGCCGAGGGGCTTCCTCGAGCTGCAGATCGAGGGCCTCGTGCCGGCGAAGGACCACCCGATCGTCATCTACTGCGCCGGCGGGGTGCGCTCGGCGTTCGCGGCGAAGAGCCTGGAGGAGCTCGGCTACCGCGACGTCGCCTCCATGGCGGGCGGGTTCAACCGCTGGAAGGACGAGGGCCGGCCCTGGTCGGTGCCCAGGGTCCTCGACGCCGACCAGCGCAACCGCTACCAGCGCCACCTCCTGTTGCCGGAGGTCGGCGAGGCCGGCCAGCGGAGGCTCCTCGACGCCCGGGTGCTGCTGCTCGGAGCCGGCGGGCTCGGCTCGCCTGCCGCGCTCTACCTCGCCGCGGCGGGGGTCGGGACGATCGGCATCGTCGACATGGACGTCGTCGACGCCTCCAACCTCCAGCGCCAGATCCTCCACACGCTCGATCGCGTCGGGGAGCGGAAGGTGGACTCGGCGAAGGCGGCGATCGCGGCGCTGAACCCGGACGTCGAGGTCGTCACCCACCACCTGCGTCTCGGCGCTGACAACATCCTCGAGGTCCTCGACGGCTACGACCTCGTCGTCGACGGGACCGACAACTTCCCGACGCGCTACCTCGTCAACGACGCCTCGCTCGTGAAGCGGATCCCTGTCGTCCACGGCTCGATCTTCCGCTTCGAGGGCCAGGTGACGGTGTTCGATCCCTACAACGGCCCCTGCTACCGCTGCTTCGTCCCCGAGCCGCCCCCGCCGGAGCTGGCGCCCTCCTGCGCCGAGGCCGGCGTCCTCGGCGTCCTTCCGGGGATCATCGGATCGATCGAGGCGGTGGAGGCCCTGAAGATCCTCCTCGGGATCGGCGAGACGCTGACTGGTCGCCTCCTCTCCTACGACACGCTCGTGCAGGAGGTGAGGACCTTCACGATCCGCCGCGACCCGGACTGCCCCGCGTGCAGCCTGGACCCGAGCGAGATCGTCATCGAGGAGTACGACCAGCTCTGCATGCCGCACGTCTCGAGGACGCCGGCGAGGGTCTGAGACCGGCACCCGGCGAGGAGGGCGCCGCCATCGGACCGGTGGCGGGCGCTCCGATCAGGGGTGCTCGAGCCGCCAGCCGAGCGAGGGCCCGGGCAGGGCCGAGGAGGTGCGCAGCAGCACCTGCCGTTCGCGGCCTCCGACTCCGATCTCGAGCGTGCCGACCTCGCTGCCCGCGGGCAACGAGCCGCTCGAGGAGCGATCGGCGTGCAGCCTGAAGCGCACCGTCGCCCCCTTCCAGGTGAGCATCGAGACCGGCGAGGCGGTCAGGACCTCGACGGGGCGGGGGGCGTAGGGGGCACGCAGCGAGGCGACGACCGTGCCGGAGGGGATCCGCAGCGTCGTAAGGGCCTTGTCCGCGGCGACCACGACTCGTCGTGCCTGGGAGAGCGCGTCGGGGATCGGGCTCTTGCCCTGGTCGTCGAGCACGGCGCCGACGACGGCGACCCTCCGGCCGGCGACGCGGGTCGCGGCGGAGAAGAGGAGGCATCCGCCGCCCTGGGGCACCCAGCCGGTCTTGATGCCGTCGATGCCGTCCCGGCCGAGGTCCCCGTTGACGTTGTACTGGAGGCCGGCCACCGGCAGCGTGACCTGCGCCATCGCGACAATGCTGCGGAAGACCGGGTTCGCCATCGCGACCTCCGCGAGGCGGAGCTGGTCGGTCGCGGTCGAGACCGAGGCCGGGTCGACCCCGCTCGGCCCCGCGTAGTGCGTGTGGGACAGGCCGAGGGTGCGGGCGAGCGCGTTCATCCTCGCGACGAAGGCCGGAGTGCTCCCGGCGTCCCAGGTGGCGAGCAGCTGGATGATGTTGTCCCCGGAGGGGACGAGGGCCGCCTCGAGGGCCTGCAGCTCGCTCAGGTGCTCGCCGGCGCGCACGGCGACGACCGAGTCCTGCTGGGCGCGCTCGGCGGTGTAGGTTCTCACCTCCGCCGGGGTGACGGTGATCTCGGGTCCCGACTCCCCGATCCCGAGCGGATGGTCGCGCAGCACGACGAGGGCGGACATCACCTTGGTGAGGCTGGCGATCGGCGTCGGGGTGTCGCCTCCCGCGGTCGCGATCGTCCCCACCCCTTCGAGCGCCACCGCCTCCTGCGCGGGCAGCGGCGGACGCAGCGCGAGCGCACGCCCTGGGACGGTACGAGTCGCCGCGATGGCGGGGACGAGCCGGGGCGCAGGGACGGAGACGAGGAGCGCCGTCGAGAACCAGGCAACGGCGGCCACGACGACAAGCGCGCCGGTCGCCGCCGCGACCCGCCGGATGCGGGCCGAGCGGCGCCGCGCCCGGTAGACGTGAGCCGGCACGTTCAGTTCACAACCGTGACGAGGGTGCCGTAGGCGAGGTAGGGCCAGGCGGCCGCCGCTTCGGCAAGAGGGAGCTCGATGCAGCCCAGGCTCTGGGGGATCCCGTAGTCGGCGCGGGGGAAATAGTGCACCGCGTCGCCGTCGTAGAAGTAGGCCACGTACTGCACGAGGTCTGCGTAGCGCACGCCGTCGGGGTTCGTGCCGCGCATCACGTAGTAGCGATAGCGGGCGTAGACGGGGAAGGTCCCCGAGGGCGTCGGCGACTGCGGGATGCCGGTGTTCGCTGCACTGTGCAGGACGACGGCGCCGTCGTGCCAGATCGTGAGCGACTCGGGCGGCGTCTTCATGCCGACCGCGTAGTCGTAGCCGCCGGTGTTCACCTCTCCGGACGCGAGCGCCTGGAGCAGGTCGTTCCAGAGCCCCGCGGAGGGCTGGCCGTTCACGATCAGGCCATGGTCCGCCTGGAACTCCATGACGAGCCCGCGGGTGAAGACGTTGTAGACGCCCTTCTCCCAGAGGCTCGTCAGCGAGCTCGGCCAGCCCGAGCTCCGCCAAGCGAAGCTGCCCCCGGGGGGCTCGTACAACGCGGCGAGCTGCTCGCCGGTGTCGCCGGGGGGGATCGGGGCCGCGCTCGGCGTCCAGGAGAGCGGCGAGTACTCGAGGAGGGAGAGCAGCTCCTGCAGCCGCAGCGTCGAGCCGTCGACGATCGTGAAGTTGTCGACGAGGCGGTGCTCGAGCTCACGGCCATCGGCGCCGAGGAGCCCGTCGCGGCCCGAGGGCAGCGTGACGGTCACCTGGCTGAGCGGGACGAAGGGCTCGCTCGGGACGAAGGTGAGCCGCCTGCCCGAGACTCGCCAGCTGCCCGTCACGCTCGGCTCGATCTCCGGCAGCGCGGAGCGGGGCGAGATCGGCGCCGAGAGCTCGATCGAGATCGGCGCCATGGGGCGGACCCCCTGGGCGCCGTTGCGCGGCGAGATCGAGACGACCTGGAAGGCGCTCGGCACCCGGCCGTCTTGGTGCGCACCCCGGCGTCGATGCCGTGGGGGCGAGGCCGCCGGTGCCCCCCCTGCCGAGGGCATGGCCAGCAAGGCTGCTGCACCCCCGGCGACGACGACTACGGCGACGATGAGCGCGACGCGCGCGGCGACGCCATGGCGCAGGCGTCCCGGAGCCCTCCCGCGGCCAGGGGCGAAGGACCCGGCCGTCTGCGCCGGAGCGGCCGGACGGCCGTCGCCTCGGGGATCGTCCATCGCCCGTTACAGTACCTATGTGGGTACATTTGTGGCGGTCACCCCAC
>JAJYNS010000124.1 GCA_021786195.1 Actinomycetes bacterium
AGGCGCTCGTAGGGGGAGCCTGCACCCAGGTGGGGCGTGCCCGGCCAGCAACCTGCTGCGTCCTGCCTGCCCGGCTCCAGGGACGCGTGCCCGGGTCCGGCCGACGAGGCTCAGCGCACGAGCTGGCGCTCCGGAGCGATGCGCAGCAGCACGCGTTCGCTCTGGATCTGGTTGGCGTAGGGCCCGCCGGTGTACTTCTCGCTCAGCCGGTCGATGTGCGCCCGCGCCTTCGCGCCCCGGACGGTCTCGACCACGCGCCCGCGGACCTCCGCGTAGGAGTAAGGGTTCTCGGCGGCGAAGATCGTGACGGTGACCCGGGGGTCGCGCGAGACGTTCTTGAACTTCTGGCGGTGGACCTCGGTGTTGATCAGGACGTGGTCCTCGTCGGCGTCGACCCACATGATCTGGGTCTGCGGCTGGCCGGAGGGAAGCAGCGTGGTGAGCGCGGCGAAGTTCTTGCCGGTGGCGAGCTCTCGTACCTTGTCGTCGAGCATGAGCCGAGAATAGCGACCCGAGGAAGGCGGACGTCAGCAGCCACCGAGGAGAAGGTTCGGCACTCCTCCCCGACGTCGAGCTGCCGGTCGGACCGGAGGCCGTTGCACGAGAGCTGCGCGCAATCCTGAGCACCTCTCGCCGCTCCTGCCGCGCGACGCCCGCAGCTCCTCGGCAGCGCGGACGAGCGTGACCCTCGGCGGGCGGCGGCCACCACTGCAGTGGCGGGCCCGCAGGCGGTCAGTCGTCGAGGTCGAGCCAGTGCCGCGAAGCGCCGAGCACGTCCACCTCGGGGTGCGACCACACGAAGCGCTCGACGCTGTCGAGGACGTCCTCGACGTGGGACGCGTCGCTTCCGACGGCGGCGAAGCCGAGGCGCGCCCGCTGCCAGAGGTCGTGGTGCTCGACCTCCGACGCGGCGACGCCGAAGCGGCGTCGCGAGGTCGTGAGCAGGTGCTGGACGACGGCCCGCTTCTCCTTCAAGGAGCCGCTGTCGCCGATGTGCAGCTCGACGAGGAGCGCGGCGACCGGCATGTGCACAGCATGGCCGATCCGGCGCCGACGGGGCGCCCAGGGCGAGGACCGGCTGCGAACGGCGGGACGGGTTCCGGGCTACCCTGCGGGCATGGTGGTCGCGAAGGGCTCACAGAAGACCTCACAGTCCCCGACGATCTGGAGGTGCTCGCTCTGCGGCGCGCTCGTCCACCCCTCGAGCGAGGAGTCGCCGGTCGCGTGGTGCAGCCGCTGCGGGCGGGCGAGCGAGGCGCGCCGCGACGGTCCGTGAGCGCCATGCCGTGACCGGGGCTCGCCCCGGCGCCCCACGGCTCCCCGGCCGCCGCCGACGCCTCCTCGTCCTCGCCGTCTGCAGCCTGAGCCTGTTCATGGTCGGGGTCGACTCGACGATCGTCAACGTCGCCCTGCCGTCGATGCAAAGGAGCCTGCACGCCTCGGTCGCCGGCCTCCAGTGGGTGGTCGACGCGTACCTGCTCGTGCTCGCGAGCGCGATGCTGCTCGCCGGCTCGACGGGGGACCGCCTCGGCCGCCGGCGCATGTTCCAGGTCGGCCTCGTCCTCTTCACCGCCGGCTCGGCGGCATGCAGCCTCGCCCAAGGCGTCGGCGCGCTCGTCGCCTTCCGCATGCTCCAGGCGGTCGGCGGGTCGATGCTCAACCCGAACAGCCTCTCGATCATCTCCAACGTCTTCTCCGACCAGCGAGAGCGAGCGCAGGCGATCGGCATCTGGGGAGGGGTGTTCGGCGTGAGCGCCGCCTCGGGGCCGATCCTCGGGGGCCTGCTCGTCGACTCGGTGGGCTGGCGCGCGGTGTTCTGGGTGAACGTCCCGGTCGGCATCGCCGCACTCGTCCTCGCGGCCCGCTTCGTGCCCGAGTCGAGAGCGCCGGCCCGCCGCCGCGTGGACCTCGCAGGTCAGGCGCTGATGGTCGCCGGCCTCGCCTCGCTGACCTACGCGATCATCGAGGGTCCGAGCGACGGCTGGACCTCGGCGACGACGGTCTCGCTCCTGTCGGCGGGGGCGCTGTCGCTCGCCGCCTTCCTGGTCGCGGAGCGGCGCGCCCGCGAGCCGCTCGTCGACCCCCGCTTCTTCAAGAGCGCCCCCTTCTCCGGCGCCGTCGCCGTCGCGGTGCTGGTCTTCACGGTGCTGGCAGGGTTCCTCTTCCTGAACACGCTCTACCTGCAGGACGTCCGAGGCGACTCGGCGCTTCTCGCCGGGATCGCGACCCTTCCGATGACCGCCGCCCTCGCGGTCGTGGCCCCGCTGTCGGGCCGGGTGATCGCGCGCCGTGGCGCGCGCCGTCCGCTCGTCGCCTCGGGCCTGCTCGTCGCCGCCGGCGCGGCCGTCCTCGCCGGGGTGACCCCCGCCACGCCCTATGTCGACCTCGCGCTCGCCTACGTGCTGATCGGCGTCGGGCTCGGTCTGGTCAACCCGGCGATCACCAACACCGCCGTCGCCGGGATGCCGCGCAGCCAGGCAGGCGTCGCCTCGGGCATCTCGAGCGCGAGCCGGCAGGTGGGCTCGGCCCTCGGCGTCGCCGCCCTCGGCTCGATCGCCGCCTCGCGGTTCCACGACGCCCTCCTCGCCGCCGCCCCGTCCGCGGGCCTGTCCGCCGCCGGCGCGGGCCGCCTCGCACGCCTCGGCGTCGGGGCCCGCCTGGCCGGCGCCGGGCGCGGCTCGCCGCTCCGGGCGCTCGTCGACCGCTCGTTCGCGCTCGGCACCCACGACTCCTGGTGGCTGGCGCTGGCCTGCGGGATCGGCGTCGCCGTCGCCGGCCTCGTCACGACGGGCCGTCGTGGCCTCGCGTCGGCCGAACGGGCGGCGGAGCTGCTCGGCGCCGATCGGCCGGTCGGGGCCGGCGCGGCGCGGCGTGCCGCGGCGCTCAGCCCGAGCTCGAGAAGTTGAGCGGGATCCAGCCGAGGAGCGAGCCGGCCTCGTGGACCTCGGCGAAGTACGT
>JAJYNS010000087.1 GCA_021786195.1 Actinomycetes bacterium
CCGCGCGCCGCTACGCCGGCACGGGCGGCCGCGGGCCCAGGATCGGTGCCGGTGCTCGGGTCGTTGGGCATGTCAGGTTCAACTGTATCGACCGCTACAGAATTCCCCGCCACCGTTCTCAACATCCTGCGCTGTGCCTGGATCGCTCGGCCCCGCCGTCCCGCACCGAAGGCCGCGGTGGCCGAGACGCCCCGCCGGCCGGAGGCTCACCGGCCGGGTCGACGGCACCGGACCTCGGGCGGGCCCGGCAGGTCACGAGGGCTCGAAGGGGGGTCACGACCTCGGCTCGGCGAGCTCGAGCGCCCGGACGAACAGTGGTGACCGCGCGGAAAGAGACTGGTCGACATGCGAAAGACGCTCGTCTCGTTCACCCTCCTCCTCGGCGTTGTGGCCGGTGGCCTCGGCGTCGCCGGGCCGGCCTCGGCTGCCGGCGCGAGCCTGGCGATCTCCTCGGCGCGCCTCGTGCCAGCCGCCGCGGTCGCCGGAGTCGCGACCCGGCTCATAGAGCGCGCCCGGGGCCAGGTCGAGCTCGAGGTCTACGAGCTCGGCAACCCTGAGGTCGTCTCCGCCCTCGAGGCGGCGCGCCGGCGGGGCGTTGCGGTGCGGGTGATCCTCGACGCGAGCGAGCGCCAGAGCGAGCGCGTCGCGCCGGAGCTGCGGGCGGCGGGGGTCGCGGTCGAACAGGCACGGGTCCGAGGCGGCATCGACCACGTGAAGCTGCTCCTCGCCGACGACGAGGTGCTGAGCGGCGGAGTGAACCTCGGGGCCTGGTCCTCCGACACGACCGACCTCGACCTCGAGCTCGCCTCGCCCGTCGCCTTCGAGGCGGCCTCGGCGGTGTTCGCGAAGGACTGGGCCGCCGCAAGGAGCGGGGGAGGCTACGCCAGCGGACAGTTCGGGCCGTTCGTCACCGGTGGGGCGATCGAGCCGGCGATCCTCTCTCTGCTCGGCTCTGCCCGGGGGAGCTGCGTCGTCGTCGCGAACTACCTCACCGACTACGGGGTCCAAGACGCCCTTTCCGCCGCGGCGCGCCGGGGCGTGGGAGTGGAGGTGGTGCTGAACGGCAGCGCCTACGGTGCCGCATCTGCTCGGTCCTGGCTCGCGAGCCACGGCGTGGCGGTCGAGCTGGCGCCGGCGAGCCCGTACCTGCACGCGAAGGTGCTCGCCTGCGCCAACGGCGCGATCGTCGGCTCGGCGAACTTCTCCCATGACGGCATGGCCTACAACCACGAGCTCGACGTCGAGCTCGCCGGGCCGGCCGCGTCGGCGGTGAGGGCCTGGGCGGAGGGCGTCTGGGCAAGGGGGTGAGCAGGACGCTCGTGGCGCGGGTGAGGGAAGGTGCGCGCTCGGGCACGATGGTGGACGTGAGCGTCGAGCGCATCACCATCGATCCGGCAAGGACGGCGGGCTGGCCTGTATCCGGGACTTGCGGGTCCCGGTCACGACCGTCCTCGGCCAGCTCGGTGCCGGTCGGAGCGCGGAGGAGATGCTCGCCGCCTACCCCCACCTCGAGGCCGAGGACATCCTCGAGGCCAAGGAGATCCTCGAGGCGACCGACTGCTCGAGCTCGCCCAGGCGGCGGAGCGCGTGCTGTTCTCCGCCGACAGCGACTTTGGCGCGCTCTCGCCCGCACGACTGCCACCACTCGTTCGATCGATGACGACGGGGCGGGTCCGAAAGTGCACGCCTGGGGATCTGCTGCAAGACCATGATTACGATGAGCCGAGTCCGACCCGGATCCCAGGTCGCCTATAAGCCAGCCAGGACGAGGAGGTGCCACCGTGACGCCGAGTGCCTCGTCCGACGCTACGGCCAACGAGGAGCAAGAGCGTTTCTGGAACGACGTGGCCGGGCCGTTGTGGGTGGCGGCCGAAGAGGAGATCGAGCTCCACGCGGGCCCCTTCGGCAAGGCGGCGCTCGCCGTCGCGGCTCCTGCGGTCGGCGAGATGGTCCTCGATGTCGGCTGCGGCTGCGGCTCTACCACGGTCGCGCTGGCAGCCGCTGTGGGTGCTGGTGGCGGCGTATTGGGAGTGGACCTGAGTGCGGTGATGCTGGCTCGAGCCGAAGAACGGGTTGCAGCGAGCGGGGTGTCGCACGTCCGGCTCCGTCGGGCCGATGCCCAAGTTGTCGATCTCGAGCCAGGATCCTTCGATCTTGTGTTCAGTCGATTCGGGGTGATGTTCTTTGCCGACCCGATCGGGGCGTTCGCCAATCTCCGCCGAGCGCTGCGCCCGGGGGGGCGGATGGTGTTCGCCTGTTGGCAGGCGCCCTCTGCCAATCCCTGGATGGCGGTCGTGAACCGCGGCGCGGCCCGGATCTTCTCGCTGGAACCGCCACCCCCTGACGGCCCAGGACCCTTCGGCCTGTGCGATCCGGACCGCATCGACGCAATCCTGCGTGCTGCCGCGTTCTCCTCGATCGAGATCTCCTCGCACGAGGAACGACTGCAGCTTGGCCTCGGCGAGTCAGTCGAGGAGTGGGTGCATCAGCGCCTCCTGATGGGCCTGGCACGCTCTGCCTATCTCGATGCGGGACCCGACCGCCAACGCGAGGTTCGTGCCGCCCTCGCCGAGGAGCTCGTTCCGTACCAGCTCGACGTCGATGCCCCGACGAGCGGGCTCATGATGGACGCTGCAGCGTGGATCGTGGCCGCTCGGCTCTGACCTAGATCCTCGAGTTAGCGGAGCCCCCGACCCTCCGGGCCCCCAGAGGCCACCAACTCGGTGTCAGCCGTGGTCGCCGCGCAGGTCCGACCGACCTCGGGACGCGTGCGATCAAGGCTCGAAGGATTCAACGTGATTCGTGCTGCCGGCCAGGGCGCGGTGGCCAGGTGCTGCAGGTCGCTCAGGGCCCGGCGAAGCTCGCCATCGCGAGCAGCGT
>JAJYNS010000132.1 GCA_021786195.1 Actinomycetes bacterium
GTCGCGTTGAGGCTGAACGAGGCGATCGTCGCGCAGGCCGCCTCCCAGGAGGCACTGGCGGCAGAGGCACGCAAGGCGGAGGAGTCGGCAGCCGAGCTGAACGAGGCGATGAAGGCCCAGGCCGCCTCCCAGGAGGCGCTCGCGGCCCAGGCGCGCAAGGAGGCGGAGTCGGCCAACGAGCTCCAGGCCGGCGTGGCGCAGATCCTCGGCGTCGTGAACTCGGCAGCCCGAGGCGACCTCACCGTCGAAGTGCCTCAGCTCGGCGACGGTCCCATCGGTCAGGTCGGTCGGAGCCTGGCCGGGTTCCTCGGCGACCTGCGCCGGCGGCTCTCGACGATCGGTGAGAGCTCCCACGCCCTCGCCGGCGCCGCGGAGGAGCTGACGGCGACGGCCACGCAGATGTCCGGGGGTGCAGAGGCGACCCACAGCCAGGCGAACGCCGTGTCCCAGTCCGCCGAGGTGGTGAGCGCGAACGTCCAGACCGTCGCCGCCGCAGCAGAGGAGCTCACCGCGAGCATCCGCGAGATCGCCAAGAATGCCGGGGACGCCGCACGCGTCGCGACGACCGCCGCCGAGGTGGCGAAGTCGACGAACGCCACGATCGAGAAGCTCGGGGAGTCCTCGCTCGAGATCGGGAAGGTGATCAAGGTGATCACCTCGATCGCGCAGCAGACGAACCTCTTGGCGCTGAACGCCACCATCGAGGCCGCCCGTGCCGGCGAGGCAGGAAAGGGCTTCGCCGTGGTGGCCGAAGAGGTGAAGGACCTGGCCCGCGAGACCGCGACCGCGTCGGAGGACATCGGTCGCAAGATCGAGGTCATCCAGGCCGACACGAGCGGCGCCGTCGAGGCGATCGTCAGCATCAGCGAGATCATCGGCAACATCAACGACATCCAGCAGACGATCGCCTCGGCCGTCGAGCAGCAGACGGCGACGACCAACGAGATCGCCCGCAACGTCACCGCCGCAGCCCGGGGTGCGACGGACATCGCCGCGAACGTCACCGGCGTGGCCCAGATCGCCGAGTCCACGACCACCGGCGCGGCCGACACGGAACGTGCGGCGGGCGACCTGACCCGGATGGCGAGCGACCTTCAAGAGCTCGTCGGGCAGTTCCGGTTCTGACCCTGACGTCGCGGAAGGGCGGCGGCAGGCGCCCGAAGCTCCGCGCCGAGATGTCCCGGCCGTCAGGAACCCGGGGATGAGAGGACGGAGCGGCTGCTCGTGAGGGTCGAAGAGATCGTGGGGAGCGCCAATCGCTTCCCGGGGAGTTGGTCCGGGTACTTCTGAATCGGGGGCTCGGCTCGGCACTTCGACAAGATCAGGCACGATGCCGTCGAGCGGCTGGCGATCTTCGCCGGCAACCTTCATCGCCGCAGCAGGCGATGGGGGCTCTGTTATGTGCGCCTCTCGCCGAACCACCTCGGCCTGATCAACCTCAACGGACTCGTCGTCGCGCTGCCCTGCCTGCCAGACAGCCGCTTGCACCTCGGGATCCAGGGCACGCATGGTGTGTAGAGAGCTCCATCAGTCGTTGGTCTTGTGTGCACCCGGCATCAACGCCGGGGCAGCTCAACGACTGGTGGATGGTCCGCGTTTGGGGAAGAAACCCCAGGTCAGGGGCTATGTTGCCTATCCGCGCGGCCGCTGAGCCCCTCTGGACCGCATGTCCAATGAATTACTACACTTGTAGTAGTGAACTTGAGTCTTTCGAAACGGGGCGACTACGTGGTCCGCTCGGCGATCTGCTTGGCTCGCGCCTATCCCTCAGGCCGGCCGACCAAGCTCCGAGAGGTCTCGGCTTCGATGGGCGTGCCCCGCACCTACGTCTCGCAGATCCTGGGCGACCTCGTGCGAGCGGAGGTGGCGGTCTCCTCGGCCGGCCTCCACGGTGGCTACCGCCTCGCGCGACCCCCCGCCAAGATCAGCCTCTTGGAGGTCGTCGAGGCCGGCGAGGGCAGCCTCGTGCCCGAGTGCTGCCCCCTTGGCGAGGGGCCGAGCCGATGGGAGGACGTCTGCCCCCTCCACGACGCCTGGGCCAGGGCAAGCCGGGCGCTCAGGGCCGAGCTCTCCGCCACTACCCTCGCCGAGCTCGCCGCGGTTGATCGATCGATCGAGGCCGGTGCCCACCCGGTGCCCGCCGACGCGCTCCGCCACCGAGTGGCCGCGATGGCCGTCGCCGACTCGGTGCACATCGAGTTGCCGGCCGCCGCGGTGGCAGCCCGGCTCCAAGAAGGAGGCTCCTGGCTCGCGCCGCACGTCGCGGCGGCGAACGCCGACGGCGAGGCGATCCGGCTGCGTGTCGGACCGGGAGGACCGGCCTGGCTCGGCAAGACCGTCGCCGTCCGGCTCAGCAGACCCGACCGCACAGGCGACGCCCTGCGGGTAGCGATCGCCTGGGAGGCGACGGGGGCGAGCGCGCTGTTCCCCCGTTTCGAGGGCACGCTCGGCATCACCGACCTCGACCCCGAACGCTGCGAGCTCTCACTCTCGGGGCATTACCGCCCGCCCCTCGGCCGCGCCGGCCATGCCCTTGACGACGCGCTCTTGGGCCGTGTCGCTCGAGCGACGGTCCGCTCCCTGCTCCGTCGGGTCGCGCACGGCCTTGAGCAGGCCTCGACCACCACGGTGGTGCACGAGCCTGTCTCGGGACCCGAGCCTGCCGGCGCAACCGGATAGCCCGGCCTCGCAAGTCCCGAGCAGACGGGTGCGGCGCGTGCGGCGGCTCGAGTAGTCGGGTCCTTTCCGAGCTGCGTCACGAACCCCCAACCCGTGCTCGAAGCAACAGACCCTGTGCCGATCGCCGGTCGAGCTGAACGCGTGCAGTGTCCATGGTGCAGTAGTTCTCACTGCCCAGTGATC
>JAJYNS010000127.1 GCA_021786195.1 Actinomycetes bacterium
CCGACGGGGCCGGCTCCGACGGCCTCGATGTCGCGCCCGGTCTGCTCGACGTGCTCGAGGAGGCGACGGACAAGCTCGTTGCCGCCGGTCCGGCGGCGGTCCGCGGCCCGGGCTCGCTCGTGCGGCTCGCCCGGGCGCGCTCGCGCCTCGAGGCCCTCTTCGCCCTCGCGGCGGCGGGCTTCGCCGACTCGGGCGAGTACCTGGTCGACGGGGCGAGGAGCGCGCCGGCGTGGCTCGCCCGGCACCTCGGCTGTCCCCGTGCCGAGGCGGCGAGGCTGGTCCGCACTGGGCGCCGCCTCGGTGGCCTGGCGGTGACGGCCGAGGCGGCGCTGTCGGGCGAGCTGTCATTCGACAAGGCCGAGGCCATCACCCGTTGCGACGGCGCGCGTACCCACGACCAGCTTGTGCGTGACGAGGGCCTGCTCGCGGACCAGGCCGGGCGGCTCTCGTTCTCCGAGGTCGTGCGCGTTTGTGCCTATTGGTCCCAGGCCGCGGACCAAGACGGGGCCGAGGAGTCCGACGCCTCGGCACGTGAGCGACGGGAGGTCCATCTCGAGGAGAGCTTCGGCGGGACCTACCTCGGGCGCATGACCCTCGACGCCGTCTCGGGCGCGATCGTCGTCCGGGAGCTGCGCCGGCTCGAGGAAGAGCTGTTTCTCGCGGACTGGTCCGCCGCTCGCGCTCGCCTGGGGCGCGAGCCGACCCGAGGAGAGCTCGAGCGCAGCTCCGCCCAGCGCCGGGCTGACGCGCTCGTCGAGATGGCCGCGCGCTCGGCCTCCATGCCCGAGGGGTCGATCCGCCCGAGGCCGCTGTTCAGCGTGCTGGTCGGCTACGAGAGCCTGCACGGGCGCATCTGCGAGCTCGAGGAGGGGACCGTGCTCGCCCCCGGGAGCATCCTTCCCTGGCTGGCCTCGGCCGAGCTCGAGCGGGCGGTCTTCTTGCCCTCAGGACGGGTCGAGGTCGCAGAGCGCTCCCGTCTCTTCACCGGCGCGACCCGCAGAGCGCTCGAGCTGCGGGACCGGCGCTGCACCCATCCCTTCTGCGAGGAGCCAGCCTGGCGTTGCGAGGTGGACCACGTGCTTGCCTTCGTCGAGGGTGGTCCGACGACCCAGGAGAACGGTGCACTGCTGTGCAGGTGGCACAACCTCTTGAAGGAGCACGAGCGGGCGAGGCGGGCGAGGCGCAGCGGCGCCGGCGCGGCGGACGACGCCGGGCGGGCGCCGCCCGGTTGAGCGACGCGAGGGGAGCGGGTGCGAGGCGCTCGGGTGCGGGCCTGCCGACGCTGGACGGCGGGACGCCCGGTTCGCCGACGCGGCCAAGTAGCGTCGAGCTCGGCCCCGGCGAGCGCCGAGCACCGAGCACTCGGCAGCGACTAGGCGCGCGTCGGCGGCCTAGGAGCGATCCGGGCGGCGACTCCCCCGCCTCGGCGGCAAGCCCCGAGCGCGGGCGACTCCGATCCGGACCCAGCGCTCGAGCTGCTGCCTCGTCCGGAGTCCCTCGGCGGCGACTCGGATCCATCCGTGTGCCGGGCGGCCGGCCATGACCCTCGGGTGGACGTGAGCCCGCTCGAGCAGCTTCGGGGCCTCGAGAGGGTCGACGCGCAGGAGGAGGCCGCCTTCCCGGCTCGCGGCGACGGCCATGTTGCCCTCGACCAGGAAGGCCAGCCCGCCGAACATCCGCCGTTCGACGAGGTCCTCCTCTTCGTGCAAGAGCTCACGGAGGCGCCACACGAGGTCGTCGTCGAGCGGCACCCGACGAGTGTCGCGCGTCAAAGGCCCGCCGCGCCGGAGGAACCGGGTGGCCCCGGAGAACGTGCCGCACGGCCCTACCGTCACGGTCCGGGACCTGCGACGATCGGGTTGATCGGCGGCGCCGGCCGGCGGCGCCGGTCGAAGGAGGGGCCATGGCCCTGTTGCTGATCTTGCCGGCGCTGGTGCTTCTCGGGATCGTGCTGCTCGCGCCCTTGATGCTCCCCGGAGTGCTCGTCGTTGCGATCGCGCTCGCGATCGCCCACCTCGCCTGGCGTCATCATCTCCGGCACGTCGCCGGGTCGCACTGAGCGGTCGGTAGCTGCACCTCAGGCCACGGCGGTGCGGCATCGGGCGCATCGGTGCGGCAGGCGGCGGCATTCGGTGGGAGACGGGTGCCGACAGAGCGGGAGGGAAGCTCGCACCCTGTGTGAGGAGTTCCCGGCACCCCTTGCCTCAGCTCTGGAGCTCTGTTAAGGTCCCAGGCAAAACCTGCAACATCGAGCTCCACCAATGTCGAGCTACGCAAGGAGGTGCCCACCGATGCAGAACCGACTGTCCGATATGGTGGCGACTCCGGGGCTCGAGCCGCGCCGCTGAGCTCCTGCACCCTGCAGCTCTAGCGGTCCTTCGTCCGGCCTAACCGGGCATCTTCCGTCGGTCCGGCCCCGGGCCGGTTCCGGCGTCCCAACTTCCGCGCCCCTCTCTCGAGCTCCGGCCCGCGTTCCAACCGGCCCGGCTTGCGGCACTTCGGAGCCCATCCGGCCGGCACCCGTCCTCTCACCCTTCCCGGCACCTCGACCAGCAAGGAGCTTCTTGTGCATCCCGACCTCGCCGGAGCGCTCGCGCGCCAGTCTCAAGAGGACCGCCTCAAACACCTTTCCCGCCGCTTCGAGCTTGCCGGAGCCGGCGGTGCCCTCGACCGCCGTCCCTCCGCGTTGCCCCGAGTTCGCCAGGCGCTTGGCCATCTCCTGGTCTCGGCCGGCAGCAGGCTCGCCGGGCAGCCGCTGGCTGATCGCGGGGCCGACCGGCTGCCCGGGGGCGTCGTCGTGGCGCTCGGGGAACCGGTGCTGCGGGAACCGTCCTGAGCTCGGTCCCCGGCTCGGCCCGCGTCAGGGCGAGCGGCGCACCGTTCGGGCGAGCTTCTTCTCGAGGACCAAGAAGAAGAGGTCTGGCCTCCTCGGCACGCCGAAGCGCTCGTCACCGTAGGGGAACTCCCGGGTCTCGCCGGTGCGTTCGTAGCCATGGCGGGCGTACCAGGAAAGAAGATCCTCCCGCTGCGCGATGACGGTCATCTCGAGACAGGTGGCCTTCCACTGGAGCGCAGCGACCCGCTCGGCCTCGCCGAGGATGGCGGCCCCGAGCCCCCTTCCCTGCTCGGTCGGCCACACGGCGAACATCCCGAAGTAGGCTCGGCCCGGAGCAATGCGCTCGAGCGCGCAGCAGCCGAGGAGCCGCCCGGCTGGCCTCCTCTCCTCCTCCCGGGCTGTTCGCCCGCCCCCGCCCGAGGGCGGCCCGTCCGCCGTGCCGGGTGGCCCGAGGCGCTCGGCGAGGAGCACGAGGCTGGCCGGTCCGCCGACCTGCTCGGCGACTGCGCCCGCGTCGGTTCGCCGCCCGTCGAGGAGGTCCGCCTCCGTCGTCCAACCCGATCTGCTCGGCTCGCCCCGGTATGCGGACTCGACCAGGGCGACGATCGCTTCTACGTCGCTCGGCAAGGCAAGCCGGAACCCGATGTGGCCGGGAGCGCCATGGCCGGGCGCGACACGGCCGGAAGCGGCGAAGCCGGACCTGCCGGGGCGTGCACCGGCGCCGGAGGCCCGAGAGCGGAGCGCCATGGCCTGCATTCTGGCCCGTCGCCGGGACGCGGGCCTCGAGGACCGCCCCAGCGAGGTGCGCGCGGGGCCCGGGGAACCGGGCGAGTCGGCATAGGGCACAAGGTCCCTGTTCTCGGGATCTCTCGAGGCGCAGGCTGTGGCCGGCGGTCGGAGAGCTGGAGGTGCTTGCATGAGCGGCTCGAACCAGGACATCGACATCGGCATCGAAGGCGCCTCGAGGCTCGAGATCGCAGAGGGGCTGTCGGGCCTTCTCGCCGACACCTTCGCGCTCTACCTGAAGACGCACGCCTACCACTGGAACGTCACCGGGCCGCAGTTCCACGATCTGCACCTGCTCTTCGAGCAGCAGTACGGCGAGCTCGAGGATGCGCTCGACGAGATCGCCGAGCGCATCCGAGCGCTCGGCGTGCTTGTGCCGGGCACCTGCCGCCAGCTCGCCGCCTTCACGTCGATCCCCGAGGACGAGGACCACCCGGACGCGACGGAGATGCTCCGCCGGCTGCTCGCGGGCCACGAGACGGCGATCCGCACGGCACGGTCCGTGGTCCCTGCTGTGGGCCACGCGGACGACCAGCCGACGGCCGACCTCCTCGCGAGAAGGATGGCCAGCCACGAGAAGACCGCCTGGATGCTGCGAAGCCTCCTCGGCTGAGCTGGGCCGTCCGGCAGGGCCGGCACAGCGCCGCGTCGCCGCCGGGGAAGGCGAGGCTGCACACCACGCGCTGGCCCCCTTGGCCTCCTGCTAAACTAGTTGCTGATCGGCAAGCAAGTGTGTTGGGGCGAGACTGTCGCGATGGGAACGGCAAGTGTGAACGAGGTGTCGCCGAAGGGAGGCATGTCCGACGAGGACCTCGCGGTCCGCCTTCGCATGGCACTCTTCCGGCTCTCCAGGCGTCTCGAGCGCACGCGCGCCGGCGCGGCGCTGACCTCGACAGAGACGACCGTCCTGTCGGCCACGGCGCGGCGCGGGCCGGTCGGTATCTCGGAGATCGCCCGATCGGAGTGCATGAACCCGACACTGCTCTCCCGGGTGATCGGGCGTCTCGAGCGCGAGGGCCTGATCTCGAGGCACCAGGACGCCTCCGACCGCCGCTCGGTCAACATCGTCGTCACCGAGGCTGGCAGGCGGCTCTACGACCGGATCCGTACCGAGCGCAGCGACGCCTTGAGCGCGCTGCTCGCCGAGCTGCCGCCTGGCGAGCTCGCCGAGCTCCGTTCGGGCCTCTCGGTGCTCGAGTCTCTCGCCGAGCGCCTGAAGGAAGGGCGCCAGTGAGGAACCTGCTCGGCCGCTACGGCAGCCGGACCTTCTCCTCGTTGAGGGTCGCGAACTACCGCCTGTACTTCACGGGGCAGTCGATCTCGCTCGCGGGCACCTGGATGCAGACGACCGCCCAGTCCTGGCTCGTGCTGACACTGACCCACTCGAGCACGGACCTCGGGCTCGTGGTCGCCATACAGACGCTGCCGGTCCTGCTCCTCGCGCCCTACGGCGGGGTGGTGGCCGACCGGGTGGACAAGCGCCGCCTGATGGTCGTGCTCCAGAGCCTGATGGGCGTCCAGGCGCTCGCGCTCGGGCTGCTCACGGTGCTCGGGGCCGTCCAGTTCTGGGAGGTCTGCGCCCTGGCGGCCGTGCTCGGCCTCAACAACACCTTCGAGAACCCCTCGCGCCAGGCCTTCATCCGGGAGATGGTCGGGCGGGAGGAGCTGCGCAACGCCGTCAGCCTGAACTCGGTGACCTCCAACGCCGCCCGGGCCGTTGGCCCGGCGCTCGCCGGGGTGCTGATCGCGA
This sequence comes from Actinomycetes bacterium, assembly GCA_021786195.1. Lineage (GTDB taxonomy): Bacteria > Actinomycetota > Acidimicrobiia > Acidimicrobiales > Bog-793 > JAKAOD01. The sequence goes on from JAJYNS010000127.1 coordinate 5,373, forward strand.
CGGTCGGGGACGGGGTCTGCTTCCTGCTCAACGCGGCGAGCTTCATCGCCGTCGTGACCTCGCTCCTCGTCATGGACCGCTCGGCGCTGCGGCCGAGCACCCCGATCCCGAAGGAGAAGGGCCAGTTGCGAGAGGGCCTCGCCTATGCCTCGCGAACTCGGGAGATCGCGGTGCCGCTCGTGATGATGGGGCTGGTCGGCATGCTCGCCTACGAGTTCCAGGTGAGCCTGCCGGTGCTCGCCGAGCGCACCTTCCACGGAGGTTCGGAGGCCTACGGCTTCCTCACCGGCGCCATGGGGCTGGGCGCCGTCGTCGGCGGTCTCATCACCGCGAGCCGGGGCCGGACGGGGATCAGGCCGATGCTCGCCGCCTCCGGTGGCTTCGGGCTGGCCATCCTGTTCACGGCGCTCTCACCGGTGCTCCTGCTCTCCTACGTCGGGATGCTCTTCGTCGGCTACGCGAGCGTCGCCTTCGTCGCGACGGGCAACTCGACGATCCAGCTGAGCTCTGCGCCGACGATGAGGGGACGGGTCCTTTCCCTGTGGCAGCTCGCCTTCCAGGGGACGACGCCGATCGGGGGCCCGGTCATCGGATGGGTCATCGCCGAGTCCGATCCTCGCGTCGGCCTCGTCGTCGGCGCGGCATCCTGCCTGGTCGCGGCGGCAGCCGGCGCCGCGCTGGCGCGGCGGCTGCCGAGCAGCCCGCCGCTCGCCGGTACCGGGCGGCTCCTCGCAGGAGATGCCGCCGGGGGCGACCGGGCCGCCTGAGGAACCGGGCGCGTTTCGAGTCGCGCACCGCCCGTCAAGCCCGCTGCTCCGGCGTCGAGGTCAGCCGGGCCTCGGCCAGCGCCCGGCCCAGGGCACGACCGTCGACGCCGGCGAGCCGGGCGCCGGCGAGCGCGATGGCCTCCCCGGCACGCACCCGCCAGGCGCGCAGGGCGCGTCGGGCGGCGCCGCCGGGCAGCTGCGCATGGACGTCGGGCGTTGCGGTGCCCGTGGCGGCCGGCGGATCCTGGTGCGAGCTGTGCCAGCGGGCGGCCGCCTGCTCGAGCTCTCTCCGCTTCATCGCTGCGAGCCGCTCGAGCTGTGCCGGGAGCACGTCGTCCACCTCCCGAATGGGAGGATAGAGGATCAGAGTTTGACCGTCAAGCACAATCGCAATATAGTTGTGTACCTATGGCAGTGGACACCGACGAGAGCCCTGGACCCGAAGCCGAGCCCTCGTCCGAAGTGGTGGTGTCGCTCGCGAGCGAGGTGCACTGGGCCTTGCTCGCCGCGAGCAGGGCCCAGGCGCGTGCCCGCCACCTCGAGCTCACCGAGCGCTACGACGCCGATCCTTCCTTGCGGGCGCGGGTCTCGAGCTTCTGGGAGGACGGCAGCGCGGACTACGACGAGCTGATCGTGCTCGCCCATTTCGGCGGCGTGCTGACAGGCGAGCCGCCCCTGTCCGACTTCCTGGAAGCGGTCCGGGACGCTTCGGGGAACGTGCCTCCCGAGCTGCGTCTCGGTTCCGAGACGGCATCTCATCGAGCCCGACTGCTCGCGCGCCTTGCGCGCCTGCGGCGGGACCGAGCGCTTCGGGACCGCTACACGAGGTTGGTGGAGCAGGTCTGGTCGCCGCTGGAGGGCAACTGGCGCAATGGGCTGCCGGCGCTGGTCGAGGCGAAGACCCATCTCCAAGGGCTGCTCGCCGACGGGGCCAGCTGGCTGGCCCTCCTGCCGCCGGAGTGCGACCCGTACCACTTCGAGCAGCTCCGGCAGGCACCGGGCCGGGAGATCGTCGAAGCAACGCCGAGGCTGCTCGCGCTCTCGCACTTCGCCGCCAAGCTCTCGGTCGTCGACGTGAACGACGTCTTGTTCGTGAGCTTCTCGCCACCCGTACTGGCGACGGCCGAACGCGATCGCGCCGCGCTGCTCGGCCGCCAGGTGCGTGCCATCGCCGATCCCACCCGTCTCGCGTTGCTCCGCCTGCTCGCCTCCGGGGCCCGTCGGGTCGGCGATCTCGCCCTGCAGCTCTCGGTGAGCCAGCCCACGGTGAGCAGCCACGTGAAGGTCCTGCGGGAGAGCGGCATCGTGCGCGCCGAGCGGCGCGAGGGGCGTCTGCAGCTCCTCGTCGACCGGGAGGCGCTCGAGCAAGTCCTCGCCGAGGTCGCGAAGTTCGTGGAGCCTCCCTCGACCTACTGAGCCAATGAGCCGGCCGGCCAGCGTCTGCAGCGCGCGCCCTCGGGCGCCAGGGCCCGAGGCCTGTCAGGTCGCAGCGCCTACCAGCAGTCCGGCAGGTGGTCCTTCCAGGGTGCGGCCTGCTCCAGCTGCCCGGCGAGGGCGAGGAGCGGAGCCTCGCCCGCCGGCCGGCCGGCGAGCTGCACGCCGATGGGCAGGCCGGCCGGAGTCCAGTGGAGCGGGAGCGAGATCGCCGGCTGCCCGGTGAGGTTGTAGGCGGCGGTGTAAGGGGTGAACCGCTCCTGGGCGGCGAAGTCCGCGGCCGGGTCGGCGTCGTTGCGGAGCGCGCCGACGGGGAAGGGCGGTTGGGCGAGGGTGGGCGTGAGGACGGCGTCGTAGCCCTCGGTCGCCTCGATCGCCCTCCGAGCCGCCTGCTGGGCCGCGACGGCCGCCTCCAGCAGCTCGACTCCGCCGACCTTCCGGCCCCGCTCTCGTAGCCACCTGGTGAGCGGTCGCAGCTCTCCCTCGAGCGAGGGAGGCACCGGGAGCGCAGCGGCTCCGACGGCCCAGAGCACTTCGAAACGCGCCACGACGTCGGGCCCGAAGGGTGGCGGGCAGTCCTCGACGTGGTGCCCGAGCCGCTCGAGGAGCGTGCTGGCCTGCTCGAAGGCGTCCAGGCAGGCCGGGTCCAACGAGGCGTCCGCGACGGCCGGCTTTGAGTACCTGCCGATCCGCAGGCCCTTGGAGGGTCGGTCGACCGCGCCGAGGAAGGTCTCGCCGGCGCCGAGCGGCGGCGCCCACCAGGGATCGCCGGGCATCGGCACCGCCATCGCGTCGAGCAGCACGGCGGCGTCGCGGACGCTGCGAGCGAGCACGCCGTTCCCGCTGAGCCCGATGGGGTCCGCCGAGATCGGCCCGCCGCTCACCCGCCCTCTCGAGGTCTTCAGCCCGACGAGCCCGCAGACGCTCGCCGGGATCCGGATCGAGCCGCCGCCGTCGCTCCCCTGGGCGACCGGCAGGAGGCCTCCGGCCACCGCGGCGCCGGCGCCCCCGCTCGAGCCACCTGCGGACCGTGAAAGGTCGTGCGGCGTGCGGGCCGGCGGCGCCACGTCCGGCTCGGTGTAGCAGGGAAGGCCGAACTCCGGCGTGTTGGTCTTGCCGAGGCTGATGAGGCCGGCCCGGGCGAGCAAGGTGACGACGTGGTCGTCCAGGGGAGAGACGAACTCCCTCGTCACCGCGCTCCCGAAGGTGGTCCTCACCCCTGCGGTGAGGTTGAGGTCCTTGATCGCGGTCGGGACGCCGAGGAGCGGCGGCAGGTCTTCTTCCTCGGCGGCCCTGTGCAGGCGAGCCTCGGCCAGGCGGGCGGCCTCGAGGGCGCGCTCCGCCGTCACGGTCACGAAGGCGCCGAGCTTGGAGTCGAGCCGGTCGATGCGTTCGAGGTAGTGCTCGACGAGCTCCACCGGGCGGACCTCCCGCCGGCGGATCGCCGCCGCCTGCTCGAGCACGCTGAGGTCGTGGAGCTCGCCCACGCCGCCAACCTAACCGGACGCCTCTCGTCGCCGCCGGCCGGCCGGCGCGGATGCGGCCCGTCGTGCCCGCTCGCGCGATCTTCACCAACCCCTAACAGAAAGTTCACCGACAGTCATCGGTCAACCGCAAGGCGTGCGCGCTGCCGTGCTCGAGTGCTCGGATGTCCGGGGAGGTGAGCTCGTCACCGCAGGTCATCGCTCTGGGAGCGGAGGCAGCACGCTCGGCTGGGGCTGTCCCGCGGGCACGGCCGCCGGCGCGGGCGCGTCCAGGGCGTCGCCGGGCACGGCTGTGACCAGGTGCCAGACGCTCACCACGCCGACACGGCGCGCGCTAGCTTCGGGGCAGCCAGGTCAGCCTGGCGACCCGGCCGAGCAGGTCCGTGCGAGGGTTCGCCTTGCCGGGGCCCCTCGTCGCACGGGCCCCTCTGGGTCCCGGGCCGGCAGGCGCTCCATCGACAACCGTCCCCTTCGGGGACGCCACATCGACCAGGAGGCGACCGGCGGGCCGCCCTGCTTCCGGCGGACGCCTCCTCGGGAGACCGACGGAGGAAGGCGTGTGCGACCGGTCGAGGCGGTGAGGGCCCTCAAGCTGGCGGCGAGGCGCTTGCACTGGGCGCTCGCCTACTGGTGGGGCGAGCTCTCCGAGCGTCACCGCGCCTGGTGGGCCGGCCACCGTTCCCTGCGCGCCCGAGCCCAGGTCCTTCGGGCCCGGGCCCAGGCTCTGAGGGAACGCTACGGAGCCGCCACGCTCGGCCGCTTCGGCGCGGCGGCGCTCGCCAGCGTCGTCGGCGTCGTGGCCGCGGCGACGATGGGCGGGGGGGCGTCGGCACAGACGCCGAGCGCCTCGCTGGCGGTGCAGCCGCTCACCGTCGTCCCCGCGACGACGCAGGACGTGGCGATCGGCGACGTCACCATCACCCCGTCGACCGCTCAGGCGATCGGCGACGACTACGTCTGCCTGAGGCTGCCCCGAGGCGACAACTTCGACGCCGTGGACGGCCTTCCGGCGGTCAGCCAGTCGGACGGCGCTGCGACGACCGGCGAGGGTGCTGTCCCGGTCGTGACGGCCGGCGACGTGGCGCTGAGCGCCACGCCCGGCGACCCGGGCAGCTCGGCGGTCCAGGGCAACGTCCTCAGCTTCCGGGTGAGTGGGACCTCGCAGGGGGAGCCTCCGGTGTTCGTCTTGAGCGGCGTCCACGTCGACGGCATCGGCGCGGCGATCGGGCCGGTCAGGGCCTCCGTCCGGCGTGCGGCCGGCCCCCGGGGCTGCTCGGCCGGCGGCGGTGCTCCGACGACGGCCCTCGGGCACGGCGTGGTCTACCGGGTCGGCGCCTCATCGGGAGGCGCCATCTACGGCTCGACGCCGGCTGCCACCACGGCCGCGGAGTTCGAGGCGGCCCTCGTGAGCACCGTGGGGACCCGTACGACCTGCTCCGACGGGGGGGCCGCCGTCCTCGCGACCGACAAGGACCCCTACGACGCCCTCTCGGCGGCCTATCTCGAGGCACAGCTCGGGACCGGGGTGCTGCTCACCTCGCCCGGCGGCCTCTCCCGGGCGACCCTCGGGGCGCTCAGGGAGGGAGGGGTCCAACGCGTCTACGTCGTCGGCGGTCCGCTCGCCGTCGGCCAGGCGGACATCGACGCCTTGAAGTCCACCCCCGCCTACCGCTGCGGCGGCGAGGTCCGGACCGGTCGCGACCTGGCCGTCTACACCGGGATCTACGGGCGGAGCGCCGAGGAGACCGCAGCGAAGGTCGACGGGTACATCACCGGCGACGGCGCGGGGGCTCTTCCTTCGATCGCGGGTGCTTACGGGGACAGGGCGAGGTACAACCAGACCTCCGGAAACGAGTCGGCTCGGGCGCCTCTCGGCGCGACGACGACGGCGATCGTGGTCGCCGACACCGACTGGGAGGACGCGACTGTCGCCGCCGGCCTCGCCTACCGCTACAAGCTCCCGGTGATCCTCACCCCCGGAGCGACCCTCGACGCCCAGGCGAGGTTCGAGCTGGAGAAGCTCGGGGTGAACCAGGTGGTCGCCCTGGGGGGTCCCCTCGTCCTCTCCCCGGCGGTCGTCGACTCGATCGAGTCGCTGCGAGTGGGCTCGAGCCCGGTATCGGTGCTGAGGATCGCCGGCAAGGACCCTCAGCAGACGGCGGCGGACGTGGCGCTGTTCGAGGCCACCGAGCTCGACTGGCCGGAGACGACGCTGCTCGTCGCGCAGGGGAGGTACTGGAGCGACGCGCTCGGCTCGGGCCCGCTCTCGGCCAGGCAGCGGGAGTCGCTGCTGCTGACCGACGGTCCGCTCGGGGGTCCGGGCAGCTACACCCTCGACGCGCTGCGGGCCGCAGGCGCGTCGCCCGAGGGCCTGGGCGGCGGCGTGACGACCTCCATCCAGGTGCTCGGTGGCCCGCTCGCGGTGCCGGGCAGGGAGCTGCGGGCGATGGACCGAGCGCTCGGGGGCCGTTGAGCGGCTCAGCCGGCGGCGATGTCGAGCTGAGCGGCGAGGCCGGCCCCGACCGCTATCGTGCCGTGCCCGGTCCCGCCCTTCCCCTCGATCTCGACCTCGAGGGTGAGCGTCCCGTCCGGGGCTCGGCCCGTCACCGTCGCGGCCGCGCCGGGCCGGAACCCGTGGGCGTCGAGGTAGCAGAGGGTGTCGAGGTCCTCCTCCACGGTCTCCGACACCCGCTCGAGCACCACCCGCTCGCCGGTGACTGCGGCGGCGAGCGAGCGGACGGGGCGGCGCTCGGCGTGGGAGCCGGGGATGGGGTTGCCGTGAGGGCAGGTCGCGGGGTCGTCGAGGAGGGCCACGAGGCGCTGCTCGACCTCTTCGGAGATGACGTGCTCCCAGCGACCGGCCTCGACGTGGGCCCGTGACCAGGGCAGGCCGATGACGTCGGTGAGGAGCCGCTCGGCGAGGCGGTGGCGGCGCACGACGCTCCGGGCGCGCCGCTTCCCCTCGGCGGTCATGCGGATCGCCCTCCCCTCCACCTGGAGGTCGCCCTCGGCGACGAGGCGGCGCACCATCTCGGTCACCGCCGCCGGCGTGTGGTGGAGGCGCTCGGCGAGCCGGGCCCGGATGACGTCGACGCCCTCCTCCTCGAGCTCGTAGATCGCTCGCAGGTACTCCTCGAGGGGCGGGTGGAAGCCGTCGGGCACTGCTCTGGAGCGTAGCCACGCGGCATCCCGCGCCACCCTGGCTTTCCGCAGAATCTCAGGTAGTGTTAACCCCTACTATGAGGCTTCCCGTATATAGGCAGGCAGACGGGGTACGGCGCCCCGTGGCCCGCGTCGCGAGCCGAGTCCCTGCCGCGCTCGCCGCGCTCGCCGCGCTCGCCGGGCTGGGGACGCTCCCGGCGCTCGCCCCGGCCGGCGCCGCCGCCTCGGCCCGAGCCGCCGGGGGGTCCCGTTCGAGCCGGGTGACGATCACCCTCTACAACGGCCAGCACCCCGAGACGACCTCCGCGCTCGTCGCCGCGTTCGAGAAGCGGACCGGCATCCGAGTCGTCGTCCGAGACGGCGACGAGGACCAGCTCGCCGACGAGATCCTCGAGGAGGGCGGCTCCTCGCCGGCGGACGTCTTCTACTCGGAGAACTCGCCTGCGCTGGAGGACCTGCAGTCCCACGGACTTCTCGCCAAGGTGTGGGCCTCGACGCTCGAGGAGGTCCCCCGCCGCTACGACTCCCCGGAGGGGGACTGGGTCGGCGTCTCGGCCCGAGTCAGCGGCTTCGTCTACAACACGAGGCTGCTCTCCCGCTCCCAGCTCCCGAGGTCCGTGCTCGACCTCGCGAGCCCTCGCTACGAGGGCAAGCTCGCGCTCGCGCCGACCGAGACCGACTTCCAGCCGGTCGTGACGGCCGTCGAGCGAGCCGTCGGTCATGAGAAGGCCCTGCGCTGGCTCGAGGGCCTGAAGAGGAACGCCGGCAGCCACGTCTACCCCGACGACGAGACCCTCACCGCGGCGGTCAACAGCGGCCAGGTCGCCATCGGGGTCGTCAACGACTACTACTGGTACCGGCTCCGCTACGACCTCGGGGCCCCGAGGATGCGCTCGGTCTTCGCCTACTTCGCGCCGCGAGACCCCGGGTACGTCGTCGATGTCTCGGGCGCCGCCGTGCTGCGCTCGAGCCGCCATCGCCGAGCGGCCGAGGAGCTGCTCGCCTTCCTGGTGAGCAGGGAGGGCGAGCAGATCCTCGCCCACTCCCAGAGCTATGAGTACCCGCTCGGGTCCGGGGTGGGCACCGCCCAGCCGATCCGTCCCTTCGACGAGCTGCGTCCCGACCCGGTCACGATCGCCGAGCTGGGCGAGGGCCGAGCCGCCCTCGCCCTGCTCCAGCAGGCCCAGGTCCTGTGAGCGGCGCCCCTCGGGCCGAAGGCCGCGCCCCGAAGGGCCCCGACGGCGAGTGACGCTCACCTTCGAGCGGCAGGCGCCCGAGCAGCGTCCTTTCCCGGGACCCGGGGGCCGCCGTCCTCGGGCGAGGGGCCGTGTCCGGGCCCGGCGAGCCGAGCGGCGCCCCTGGCTCGCCTTCGCGTCGCTTGCCGTCGTCGGCCTCGTGCTGCTGCCACTCGCCTTCCTCCTGCTGCAGGCGGCGAACTCGGGCTGGTCCGAGGTCTGGCGCCTGCTCTGGCGGCACCTCACCCTGACCCTTCTTTCGAACACCCTGCAGCTCGCCGTCGTCGTCACGGCCGCGTCCGCCGTGATCGGCACGGGGGCCGCTTGGGCGACGGAGCGCACCGGCCTGCCGGCGCGCCGGGCCTTCGGGGCGCTCGTGGTGCTGCCGGTCGCGATCCCCGACTTCGTGGTCGCCTCGGGATGGGTGTCGCTCTTCCCCTCGCTGCACGGCCTCCTCGGCGCGTCGATCGTCCTCACGCTCGGCCTCTACCCGCTCGTGTACCTGCCGGTCGCGGCGAGCCTGCGAAGCTCGGACCCGGCGCAGGAGGAGGTCGCCCGGAGCCTCGGTCTCGGCCCCTGGCGCACGTTCTTCCGGGTCACCCTCCACCAGGTGCGAGCCGCTCTGCTCGGCGGCTGCCTCCTCGTCGCGCTGTACCTGCTCGCCGAGTTCGGCGCGTTCTCGATCCTGCGCTTCCAGACCTTCACGACGGAGATCTACGCCGAGATCCAGGTGGGTTTCGACCCGGCGGCCGGCGCGGCCCTCTCTTTGGTCCTCGTCGTCCTCGGCCTCGCCGTGCTCGCCGGGGAGTGGGCGGCGAGCAACGGGAGCCGGGGGAGCCGGGCGGCCCTCTCCTCGGCCCGGCCCCGCCCGCCCGTGCGTGCGAGGCTCGGCCGGGGGACGCTGCCGGCGCTCGCCTCGATGGGCCTCCTCGTCGCGCTCGGCGTCGGAGTGCCCGTTGGCGCCATCGTCTACTGGCTCGTCTCCTACACGCGCACGACGCTGCCCGGCGCGGCCTCGCTCGCCTCGGCCGCCTGGCACACCTTCGCCTACAGCGCTGCTGCCGCCGCGCTCGCCAGCCTCCTCGCGCTTCCCGTGGCCATCCTGTCGGTGCGCAGGCGTGGCCGCCTCTCGCTCGCGCTGGAGCGCGCAGGGATGCTCGTGCAGGCGGTCCCCGGGCTCGTCGTCGCGCTCTCTCTCGTGTACTTCTCGGTCCGCTACGCGCGCTTCGCCTACCAGAGCGCGGCGCTGCTCGTCGTCGCGTACTCGCTGATGTTCTTCCCCCTGGCGCTCGTCGCCGCGCGAGCGTCGCTCGCGAGGGTGCCCCCGAGGCTCGAGGAGATCGGCAGGTCGCTCGGGCGCAGGCCGGTCCTCGTGCTGTTGCGGGTCACGGTGCCCCTCGTCCTTCCTGGGCTGCTCGCCGGCTTCTTCCTCGTGTTCCTGACGGCGACGACGGAGCTCGTCGCCACCCTGCTGCTCGTCCCGAACGGCGTCCAGACGCTCGCCACCCAGTTCTGGGCATACTCGAGCGACCTCGCCTACGGCGCGGCGGCGCCTTTCGCCGCGGTCATGCTCGCGGTCGCCGTCGTGCCGACCTACCTCCTCGGCCGCTGGTTCGACCGGCTCCCCTCCCGCCTCGCCCGAACGGCATGACGGCCGCCCGGCTGCTGCGAGGCCCTGAGAGGAGGGGCGGGTGAGGGGCGTCGAGGTCTCCGGCCTCTCGAAGTCCTACGGGCCCAGGCGGGTGCTCGAGCACGTCGACCTCGAGGTGCCCGACGGCTCGCTCACCGCCGTGCTCGGGCCCTCGGGGAGCGGGAAGACGACGCTGCTTCGCGTCCTCGCCGGTTTCGAGCGGCCGGACTCCGGCAGGGTCGAGCTGGGCGGCGAGGTCGTCGAGGCGCCGGGGACCTTCGTCGCGCCCGAGCGCCGCCAGGTCGGCTACGTCCCCCAGGACGCCGCGCTCTTCCCCCATCTGAGCGTGTCCGCGAACGTCGGCTTCGGTCTTGCCCGCTCGGCACGAGGACGGGGGCGCGAGGATGAGCTCCTGAGCCTCGTCGGGCTGGAGGGCGAGGGGCGACGCTTCCCTCACCAGCTCTCCGGAGGGCAGCAACAGAGAGTCGCCCTGGCGCGGGCGCTCGCCCGGCGGCCGAGGCTCGTCCTGCTCGACGAGCCGTTCTCCTCGCTCGACGCCGGCCTGCGCGCCGGCCTGCGTGCCGACGTCCAGCGGGTGCTGCGAGAGCAGGGCGCGACGGCCGTCCTCGTCACCCACGACCAGGACGAGGCGCTCTCGCTCGCGGACCAGGTGGCGGTGCTGCGAGCCGGCCGGATCGTCCAGGCGGGCAGCCCCGAGGAGCTCTACACGCGCCCGGCCGACCCCGAGATCGCGGCCTTCGTCGGCGACGCGAACCTCCTTCCCGGGGTCCTGCTCGGCGGCCGGGTCGAGACGGCCCTCGGCGCCTTGGCGCTCGCCTCGGGCTTGAGGCCGCTCGGCGAGGGCAGCAGGGTCGTCGTCCTCCTGCGCCCGGAGCACCTGGAGGTGGTCGAGGCGGGCTCCTTCCCGGGCGCCACCGCGCCCGGCCTCGACCCCTCCTCCGGCGCCGGCCTCGCCGGCCGGGTGGTCGAGTCCTACTACTACGGCCACGACGCGATGCTCACCATCGAGGCCGCGAGCGAGGGCGCGGGTCCGAGCCCGAGCCCGGCCGCAGGCCGCCTGGTGCTGCGGGCGCGCCTGCCCGGGAGGGCGCTTGTGCCCGCCGGGACGGACGTCGTCGTTCGAGGCGTCGGCCCGGCGGTCGCCTGGCCGAGCGG
>JAJYNS010000138.1 GCA_021786195.1 Actinomycetes bacterium
TCGCCCCTGTTATAGGTTGATGCTAGAGAGGAGCGTTGCTTCAGCGCAGGTGAGGGCGCAGGGGACCGGGGCGCATCCCGTCGGACGGTCTGGACCGCCTCCGGCTCGCGCTGGAAGAGCAACCTAGGCGGAGGGGGGTCACGACCATGACCGAGCCATTCGACCCGACCGGCGAGCCGCGCGCGACCGGGATCTCCCGGCGCGAGCTGCTGCGACGCGGCGCCCTGGGGGCCGCGGCGCTCGCTGCGGCGCCCTCGCTCGGCGGCCTCCTCGAGGCGCCGGGCAGGCGGCTCTCGCCGTTCGCGACGAAGCCGCCCCTGCCGACCCACCTGCCGAGCGGCGGGCTCCCGGCGCTGGTCAAGGCGGCGCAGCAGGAGGGCCACCTCAACGTCATCGCCCTCCCGCCCAACTGGGCGAACTACGGCAACATCATCAAGACCTTCCACGCGAAGTACAAGCTCACGGTCAACAGCGCGGCCCCGAACGACAGCTCCGCGGAGGAGAACACGGCCATATCGACCCTGAAAGGCCAGTCCCGCGGCCCGGACGTCGTCGACGTCGCCCCGGCCCTCGCCGTGGCCGGCGCGTCCCAGCACCTCTACACGCCGTACAAGGTGGCGACCTGGAGCACGATCCCGGCCACGATGAAGGACCCGAACGGCCTGTGGTACGGCGACTACTACGGCGTCATCTCCTTCGGGACCAACCTCAACGTGCAGAAGACCCCGCCTCAGGACTGGTCCGACCTCCTCAACCCTCGCTACCACGGCCAGGTGGCGATCGACGGGGACCCGCGCACGGCGGGCGACGCCTTCGCCGCCGTGTTCGCCGCGGCGCTCGCCAACGGCGGCTCGCTCGACGACATCGAGCCCGGCATCAACTTCTTCGCCAAGCTGAAGAAGGCCGGGAACTTCATCCCCGCCGACGCCCTGCCGGCGAACATCGCCAAGGGGTCGACCCCGATCGCGATCATCTGGGACTACCTGAACCTCGCGAACAAGCAATCCTTCAACGGGAACCCCCGCTACACCGTCTCGATACCGAAGACCGGCGTCTACGGCGGGTTCTACTGCCAGGCGATCAGCGCCTACGCGCCCGATCCGATGGCGGCGAGGCTGTGGGAGGAGTTCCTCTACTCCGACCAGGGCCAGCTGCTCTACCTCGCCGGCTTCAGCCACCCGGCACGCTACGCCGACCTCGCGAAGCGCAACGTCATCCCGGCCTCGTTGGCGGCGAAGCTTCCCCCGGCGTCGGCCTACAAGAGCGTAAAGTTCGCGACCACCACGCAGATCAACAACGCGACCAAGGTCCTCACCCAGCAGTGGGGGCCGAAGGTGGCCGGCACCTAGGCGACGACCGGGACGACATGAGAAGCCGCGCGCCGGCGCCGAGCGAGCCGGCGCAAGGAACCGAGCCCGACGCGACCCGCGGGCCGGCCCTCGTGGCCGGCCCCGAGCCGCCTCGCCCCCGCGGCGCGGGCCGGGGCGCACGCCGCAAGGGGCGCGCCTCGGCCTGGCGCTGGCTCGGGGTCCTGCCCTTCTTCGCCTACACGACCCTGTTCCTCCTCGTGCCGACGATCGAGCTGATCGTCAAGTCCTTCGAGGGGCCGAAGGGCAGCTTCTCGACGGCGAACGTCTCCCGCCTGTTCAGCGGCGAGTACCTCTCCGCCTACGCGACGAGCGTCGAGCTGAGCGCGATCACCGCCGCGGCGGGCGGCCTGTTCGGGCTGTTCATCGCCTACGGGGCGGTGCACGGCCGCCTTCCCGCCTTCATCCGCCCGCTCCTTTCCACCTTCTCGGGCGTCGCGGCGAACTTCGCCGGGATCCCGCTCGCCTTCGCCTTCATCGCGACGCTGGGGCCCACCGGAGTCGTCACCTCGCTCCTCAACCGGGCGGGCCTCCACATCTACAACCACGGGTTCACCATCTTCGGGATGGCCGGCCTCTCGCTCACCTACATCTACTTCCAGTTCCCCCTCATGATCCTCATCATCAGCCCGACGCTCGAGGGCCTGAGGGCGGAGTGGCGGGAGGCCGCCCAGAACCTCGGGGCGACGCCCGCCCAGTACTGGCGCCACGTCGGCCTGCCGCTGATCCTCCCGGGGCTGCTCGGCTCGACCGTGCTGCTGTTCGGCAACGCCTTCAGCGCCTACGCGACGCCCTACGCGCTGACCGCGGGCTACATCAACCTCGTCCCCGTGCAGATCGGCGCGATCCTCCAGGGCAACGTGACGGTCCCCAACCCCCAGCTCGGCGACGCGCTCGCCTTCGGGATGATCGTGATCATCGCGGTCGCGGTCACCTTGTACGTCCTTCTCCAGCGGAGGGCGGCTCGATGGCTGCCGTGAGCGTCGCCGCGACCGCGCCCTCGGCGCGCGGCGCGCGCTCCCGCCGCCGCCCCTCGGTGTGGGCCGTCTTCTGGCTGGTCCTCGGGGCGCTGTACTTCCTCGTGCCGCTGTACTCCGTGGCCCAGTTCAGCCTCGAGGTGGGACCCGGCCGCTACGGGTTCCACTGGTACGCGCAGATCTTCGCCGACCCGCAGTTCAGCTCGAGCTTCCTGCTCTCGCTCCGGCTCGCCCTCGAGACGATGGCGATCAGCATGGTGCTGATGGTGCCGACGGTCTACTGGGTCCACCTGAAGATCCCGCGCCTTCGGCCGACGATGGACATGATCGCCATCCTGCCCTTCGTCGTCCCTCCGGTGGCGCTCGTCGTCGGCCTGTCCGGGGTCTTCGACGTCTTCCCCGCCCTGCTCTCGAGCTCCCAGATCCTCGCGCTCATGTACGTGATCCTCGCCCTGCCCTTCACCTACCGCTCGCTCGACGCGGGCATGCGGGCGATCGACGTGAAGACGCTCACCGAGGCGGCGCAGAGCGTCGGGTCCTCCTGGTGGAGGACGCTGCTGTTCGTGATCGTCCCGAACGTCCGCTCGGCGATGCTCGGGGCGATGTTCCTCACGCTCGCGATCGTGATGGGCGAGTACACGATCTCGAGCCTGCTGCTCTACAACACCTTCGCCGTGTACATCTACTACATCGGCAACACCGAGGCCTACCAGGCCGCGGCGCTCGCGATCATCAGCTTCCTCCTCACCTGGGTCGCCATGGGCGGCATCTTCCTGGTCAGCAGGTTCACGGGCGGCAGGCAGCAGGTGCAGATCGGGGCGACGAGGTAGCCGATGGCCGCGCTCGAGCTGAGAGGCGTCCGCAAGCAGTTCGGCGAGGTGGTGGCGCTCCGGGGCCTCAGCCTGGAGGTCGCCTCGGGCGAGCTCGTCTCGCTGCTCGGCCCGAGCGGCTGCGGCAAGACGACGGCGCTTCGGATCATCGCCGGCTTCGAGCACCCCGACGGGGGCGAGCTGCTCGTCGAGGGGCGGGACGTCACCCGGATCCCGGCGAACCGGCGCAACATGGGGATGGTGTTCCAGGCCTACAGCCTGTTCCCCAACATGACAGCAAGGGAGAACGTCGAGTTCGGGCTGAAGGTCCGCGGCCAGGACCGCGCCCGGCGCCAGCGGAGGGCGGACGAGCTGCTCGAGCTGGTCGGCCTCGGCGGGCGCGCCGGGCGCTATCCCAACGAGCTCTCCGGGGGCCAGCAGCAGCGGGTCGCCCTGGCTCGGGCCCTCGCCATCGAGCCGGCGGTGCTGCTGCTCGACGAGCCGCTGTCGGCGCTCGACGCCAAGGTCCGCCTCCAGCTCCGCCAGGAGATCCGGGACCTGCAGAAGCGGCTCGGCACCACGACCGTCTACGTCACCCACGACCAGGAGGAGGCCCTGTCGATCTCCGACCGGGTCGCGGTGATGTCCGAGGGCGTGCTCGAGCAGGTCGGCAGGCCCGCGGAGATCTACCGAGACCCGCGCACCCCCTTCGTCGCCGAGTTCGTCGGGACGATGAACCGCCTCGAGGGAAAGCTCGCCGGCCCGACCTCGGTCCTGGTCGGCGAGGCGGGGGTGCCGCTCACGGTGCAGGCCGGGCACGAGCGCGCGCCGGGCGAGGCGGTGCTCGTGCTCATCCGCCCGGAGTCCATCGCCGTGGAGGAGGCGGCGAGCGCCGCCGAGGTCGACTCGGCCCGCGCCCGAGGGTCGCTCGGCGGGCGGGTGCTCGCCTTCACCTTCCTCGGCCCGGTCACCCGGCTCGTGCTCGACACCGACCTCGGCCCGCTCGTCGCCGACGTGCCGAGCATCCAGGCCTTGACCTACGCCTCGGGGACCCTCGTCTCGCTCCGGGTGGACCCGGCGGGCACGCACCTGCTCGGAGCCGGGTGAGCGGCCCGGGGGACCGTCCGTCCTCGCCTCGACCGGGCGGGCGATGACCGAGCCGGGGACCACGCTCGAACGGACCCTGCGCCCCGGCCGCAGCGAGTCGGCAGGCGCTCAGCGCCCCTACCGCAAGCTCGCCTACGGCCCGGGCGAGCCTCGGCTGCGCCGGGAGGAGCTGGCGCCCTCGCCTCCTGCGGGAGCGGGCCCTGGCTCCTCGCTGCTGCGCCTCGCCCATGTCACCGACTTCCAGGTCGCCGACGTGCAGTCCCCGGCGCGCTTCGAGTTCTGTGAGCGGCTGCGCGGTCTTTCGGGCTCGGAGAACTACGTGCCCGCCTGCCGGCCCCAGGAGTCGATGGCGCCCCACGCCGTCGCCGCCATGGTGCGCACCCTCAACTCGCTGCCGCCGAGCGCCGAGACCGGCGCCGAGCTCGACCTCGCCCTTTGCACCGGTGACACCCTCGACAACGCCCAGCAGAACGAGCTCGGCTGGTCGGTGGCGATCCTCGCCGGAGGGGTCGCCGCGCTGGGCTCGGGCGGGCCGGGCTACGAGGGCGTCCAGTCCATCGGCTGGGAGCCCGCCTTGTACTGGAGCCCCGAGCCGGGCCCGGACCCCTACAAGGAGCGCTTCGGCTACCCCTCGCGACCGGGCCTCCTCGGGGAGGCCCTGGGCCCGCTCGGCTCGCCGGGGCTCGCCGTGCCCTGGCTCGCGTGCTTCGGAAACCACGACGGCCTGGCCCTCGGCACGGCGATCGCGACTCCCGCCTACGAGCAGGTCCTCCTCGGCGCCCTCAAGCCCGTCGACCTGCCGCCCGGCCTCGACCCGATGGCCTTGATCGAGGCGTTCATCTCCCACCCCGAGCTCCTGCTCGCAGGGCACTCCCGCCCGGTGCGCCCCGACGCCGAGCGCCGCAGCGTCGCCCGACGGGAGCTCGTGTCGGCGCTGCTCGCAGCCGGCGGGCGGCCGGCCGGCCACGGGTACAGCAAGGAGAACCTCGAGCGCGGCACGGCCTATGCCGTCTACGACCTCGACGGCCCGGTTCCGCTGCGAGTCGTGCTGCTCGACACGGTCGATCTCGACGGGGGCTTCCAGGGGAGCATCGGGCTGCGCCAGCTTCGCTGGCTCGAGGAGCGCCTCTCCGAGGCCCACAGCCGAGCCTATGACGCCGCTGGGCGGCTCGTCGGGACCGGCGGCGCCGACCGCCTGATCGTGCTGGCGTCCCACCACGGCCTCGCCAGCATGGTGAACGGGCGGGAGGACCCCGGCGGCCTCGAGACGGACCATCCCCGTGTCCTCGCCAGGGAGCTCGAGGAGCTGCTCCACCGGTTCCCGAACGTCGTGCTGTGGCTCAACGGCCACCGGCACCGCAACGAGGTCCGGCCCCGCCCGGACCCGAGCGGCCGCAGCGGCGGGTTCTGGGAGGTCTCCACCGCGGCGCTCGCCGACTGGCCGTGCCAGGGCCGGCTCGTCGAGCTCACCTGCGACGCCGAGGGCGGGCTCACGATCCTTTCGACGATGCTCGACTCGGCGGTGCCCCCGGACCCCGCCGAGGCCGCCGGGGAGGGGGCCGACACGGTGGTGCAGCTCGCTGCCTTCCATAGAGAGCTGGCCTCCAACGACCCCTTCTCGGGCGCCGGGACCGGCGGCGAGGGCACACCGGGCGACCGCAACGTCGCGCTGCGCGTCCCCGCCCCCTTCCCCCTCCGATGAGCCCGCTCCCCGCAGCGGAGGGCCCCGTCGCCCCGACGGGCCCCTCCGCCTTCGAAGAAGGCAGGTGACCTTCATGCGCTCTTCCGTGCTCTCGCCCGACCGCCGGGCCCGGGACCTCGCCCGCTCGAGCTCGACGCCCTTCGACGTCCTCGTCGTCGGCGGCGGCGTCGTCGGCGCCGGGAGCGCGCTGGACGCGGCGAGCAGGGGGCTGTCGACGGCCCTCGTCGAGGCGCAGGACTGGGGCTCGGGCACCTCCAGCCGCTCCAGCAAGCTGATCCACGGCGGGCTTCGCTACCTGCAGATGATGGACTTCGGCCTGGTCCGCGAGGCGCTGAAGGAGCGGGGGCTCTTGCTGCAGCGCCTCGCGCCCCATCTGGTTCGCCCCGTGCCCGTCCTCTACCCCCTGAGGAGGCCGGTCGTCGAGCGCGCCTACGTCGGCGCCGGGATCGCCCTCTACGACCTGCTCGGCTGGTCCTCCCGCACGAGCCGGGGGCTGCCCCTCCACCGGCACCTGTCCAAGCGGGCGGCCCTCGCCGCGGCGCCCGGGTTGCGGGGCGACTCGCTCGTCGGCGCCGTCGAGTACTACGACGCCCAGGTCGACGACGCTCGCTACGTGCTCGAGCTGGTCAGGAGCGCGGCGAGCCTCGGCGCGGTGGCCTTGAGCCGGGTCGCGGTCACCGGCTTCCTCCGCGAGGGCGAGCGGGTGGTGGGAGTCCACGTCCGCGACGAGGAGTCCGGCCTGGAGCACGACGTCACGGCGCGGGTGACCGTGCTCGCGACGGGGGCCTGGACCGAGGAGACCGAGGCGCTCGCCGGGCGGGAGCGGGTCACCCTGGTGCGCCCCTCGAAGGGGGTCCATCTCGTGGTCCCCAGGGAGGCGATCCCCTCCTCCGTCGCCCTCATCCTGCGCACGGAGAAGAGCGTGCTGTTCGTGCTGCCCTGGGGGGCGCACTGGCTGATCGGGACCACCGACACGGACTGGGTCCACGACAAGGCGCGCCCGGTGGCGACCGCCCGGGACGTCGACTACCTGCTCGGGGAGGTCAACTCCATCCTCGAGCGGCCGCTCTCGCCGGCAGACGTCGAGGCGGTCTTCGCCGGGCTGCGCCCGCTGGTGGCGGGCGTCGGGGTCGTGAGAGGTCCGGGCGAGCCCGGGGCGACGCGCCGAGAGGCGACCTCGGCGGAGCCCACGACGAAGCTGTCGCGCGAGCACGCCGTCGGCCGGCCCCTGCCCGGTCTCGTCGTCGTCTCGGGGGGCAAGTACACGACGTACCGGGTCATGGCGGCCGACGCCGTCGACGCGGCCGTGTCGGACGGGGGCTTTCGAGACGTCCCGCCCTCGCTCACCGAAGAGGTGCCCCTTGTCGGGGCGACCGGGTACAGGACGCTCTGGAACCAGAGGCGCCGCATCGCCGAGTCCCAGGGCCTGAGCCTCGAGGCGACCGAGCACCTGCTCGGCCGCTACGGCGGGCTCGTCGAGGAGGTCCTCGCCGCGCTCGTCGTGGAGCCGTCCCTCGCCGCGCCGCTCTCGAAGGCGCCGGAGCACCTGCGCGCAGAGGTCGTCCACGCGGTCACCCACGAGGACGCACGGCACCTCGAGGACGTGCTCCTGAGGAGGACTCGGATCGGCATGGAGACCCGAGACGCCGGCGCGGGCTGCGCAGAGGAGGTCGCCGACCTCCTCGCCGGCCGCCTCGGCTGGGACGAGAAGGCGAAGGCCGCCGAGCTCGAGGACTACCGGCGCCAGGCCGACCTCGTCCGGCGAGCGGCGTCGCTCCGCGACGAGGACGAGGCGGCTCGGCTCGTCGCCGAGACGCCGAGCCTGCTGCCGCTGCCCTGAGGAGACGGCGATCCCGGCCGAGCAGCAGGGCGGAAGGGCCACCGGGCTGGTCCGCACCTGGGCGGTGCGCGACGGCGCGGTGTACGCCGCGTTGTCGACCAACGTCGTGACGCTCGGCATGGTCGAGCTCGCGAGCGCCTCGGTCGTCCCCGAGGGCCAGATGCTCACGGCGGTGCTGATCTCCGGGCTGTGGGTCTCTTTCCTCGTCATCACCTACGCCGGGCTGATCGTGACGATCCCAAGGGCCGGAGGCGACTACGTCTGGCAGAGCCGCCTGCTCGGCCCGGGGCTCGGGTTCGTCGTCTCGGCCACCGGCTTGTGGTTCATCCTCTGGCTCTGGGCGCCGATCTACGGGTCGATCCTGTCCGAGGAGCTGTTCCAGCCGCTCTCGGCGGACCTCGGCCACGCCGGAGCGGCACGGTGGTTCGCCTCGGGCGACGGCCGGTTCCTCGCGAGCGCCGTCGCCGTCGCCATGGCCGGGCTGGTCGTGTCGCTCGGGATGGAGGGCTACGCGCGGGTGCAGGTCTGGTGCTTCGGCGGCGGCCTGGCCGGGTTCCTCGCCTTCCTCGCGCTGCTCGCCGCCTTCGGGCGGAAGGACTTCGCGGCCTCGGTCGACCACTACGGCGCGGCGCTGTTCCACCTCGACGCGGCCTACGGCGGCGTCGTCGCCCGCGCCCGGAGCAGCCCGCACTTCGGGCTGCTCCCGCTCGGAGCGAGCATGCGGCTCGTCCCGATGATGATGTTCTACCTGCTCTGGCCCAACACCGGCTCCTCCCTCTACGGAGAGGTGCGCGACGCGGACGAGCTTTGGCGCGTCCTGAAGGGCATGCTCTCCGGTCTCTGGACGACGGTGGCGCTCTCGGTCGCTTTCCTGCTGCTCGCCGAGAAGACCTTCGGGTGGAGCTTCTACCTCGGCGCCAACGCCGCCTGGGCCCGAGGCGACTCGCCCTTCGGCGTCTTCCCCTACCCGGCGATGCTCGCCGGATGGCTCGTGCGCTCCCAGGCGTTCCAGGTGGCGCTGCTGCTCGTCATGAGCCTCTGGTTCTTCGGCTGGGTCGGGACGTTGTTCCTGCCCTCGACGAGGCTGATCTTCGCCACCGCGCTCGACGGCGTGCTCCCCGGCGCCGTCGCGAAGGTCTCGGCGAGGCGCAGGGTCCCCGTGCTCGCCCTCGTGCTGATGCTCGTCCCGGCGCTCCTGGTCTCGGCCCTCTACTCCTACTGGCCGGAGTTCGGCCGCTTCACGCTCGACGCGGTCCTCGTCATCGCCGTGACCTACCTCTTCAGCACCGTCAGCGCGCTCGTCCTGCCATGGCGCCGGCGCGACCTGTGGCAGGCCTCGCCGGCGAGCCGGTTCCGGCTCGCCAAGGTCCCCGTCGTCCCGGCGGCCGCGCTCGCCACGACGGGGCTGCTCGTCTTCGACCTCTACGAGTGGCTGTCCGACGGGATCTACGGGGTGAACGGCCGGGCGTCGCTGATCTTCATGGGGCTTTTGTACCTGCTGGCCGCCGCCGTCTACTCCACGAGCCGCAGGGTGCGAAGGCGCCGGGGGGCGGACCCCGTCGCCGTCTTCCGGTCGATCCCGGAGAGCTAGCTTGGCCCGGGGTCATGCGCGTTCCGGCCGAGGAAGGCGGTGAGGCGACGGCGGACGAGGAGGGGACGGCGGCAGTCGGGGACCCGGCGGCGGGGGCGGGGCGAGGCCCGAAGGGCAAAGGCGGTCCCGAAGCGCGCGGGTGGCGGCAGGACGCCGGGCGGGTCGGCGTCTGGCTCAACTCCGCGCTCGCCGCCGAGGACCCCTCCGAGCTGGCGGCCGGGATCGAGCGCCTCGGCTTCGGCGCGCTCTGGCTCGGGGGCGGCAACGCCGACGAGACGGCCTTCGACCGCGTCCGGCAGGCGCTCGCCGGGACCGGCCGGCTCGTCGTCGCCACGGGGATCACGAGCATCTGGGCCTGGGAGGCCCCTGCGCTCGCCCGGCTGGTGGGCTCGATCGAGGAGGAGTTCCCCGGGAGGTTCCTCCTCGGGCTCGGGGTCAGCCACGCGCCGCTCGTGCGGTCGCTCGGGAGGCGCTACGAGCGGCCCCTGGAGGCGATGTCGGCCTTCCTCGGCGAGCTCGCCGAGGCGTCTTCGGAAGGGCAGGCCGCCGCGCCGGTCGTCCTCGCCGCGCTCGGTCCCCGCATGCTCGAGCTGGCCCGTGACTCGAGCGCCGGAGCGCATCCCTACCTCACGACACCCGCGCACACCGCCCGGGCCCGCCAGGTCCTCGGGTCCTCGCCCTTCCTCGCGCCCGAGCAGGCGGTTGTCCTCGAGCAGGACCCGGCGAGGGCCCGATCGACGGCACGGGCGCACCTCTCGCGCTACCTGCGACTCTCCAACTACCGTCGCAACCTGCTCGACCTCGGCTACGGCGAGGAGGAGCTCGCGGGCGAGGGCTCCGACCGGCTCGTCGACGAGATCGTCGCCCACGGCAGCCCGGGGCAGGTCGCTCACCGGGTCTCGGCGCACCTCGCCGCCGGCGCCGACCACGTCTGCATCCAGCCGCTCGGCCAGGCGACCACGGCGGAGCGGCTCGACGCGCTCGAGCAGCTCGCCCCGCTGCTGCTCGGGCGTCCGAGGGCCTGACCGGCTCGGGCCGCTCAGGCAGGTGCCGAAGGCCGGAGGTGCCGGACGACCGCGTCGCCGATGCCGTCGTAGCGGGAGGGGTCGCAGGTCAACACGACGACCTGGCAGTTGCGCGACGCGGCCCTGAAGGCGGCGCCGATCCGGTCGAGGCGGCCTCGGTCGGTCCATCCGAGCGCGTCGTCGATGATCACGGGGGCTCCACCCCCGTCCCTGCCGGCGACGATGCCCGCGCAGGCGAGGCGCGCCATCACGCACAGCTGCTCTCGAGCCCCGGTGGAGAGCTGATCGAAGGCGACGGTCCGGCCCTGCAGCGTCCTGCTCGCGACGGCGAGCGTCGAATGGTCCACCTCGACCGAGAAGCTCGGCCCGTAGACGATCCGACCGAGCCGCTCGACCGCAGCGCGAAAGGGCGCGACGTAGGCACGCTGCGCGGCCTCCCGGTTCGCCACCAGGCGCCGCCAGAGCAGGTTCGCCGCCGCGGCGGCCCGCTCCGTGCGCTCGAGCGCGCGTGCCTCGCGCTCGAGGCGGCTCTCCAGCGCGTCGAGCCGGTCCTGGAGGCCCTCCTCACCCCTGACGCTCAAGGTCGTCCTCACCGTGGCGATCTCCGTCTCGAGCTCCCCCCGCTCGGCCGTCAGGCGCCGGGCACGCGCCTCGAGGTTCTCGAGCCTTGCCTCGACCGACCCGGGATCGAGGGCGGCCAAGGCTGCCTGCGCCTCTGCGAGCCGCCGCGCTGCGCCCACGAGCGCCACCGAGCAGCGCTCGAGCGCGGAGTCGAGCGCCTCGTCGGCCTCGAGCTCCCGGGCGAGGCGCAGGGTATCTGACGCCCTCTCCTGCAAGGCGCGGGCGACCCCGAGCGCCGCCGCCCGGTCGGCACCAGCCTTGTAGAGCGCGTCGTGCCGTGCTCTCGCCTCGGCGAGCTCGGCCTCGGCGGCGTCCGCCTCCTCCTCCGCAGCAGCACGGCGCGCCTCGGCCTGTTCTCGAAGCGACCGGGCCGCCTCGAGCGTCTCGGGGACGTCCGGGCTTGCCCCGTGCTCCTCCTCGAAGGAGGCGATGAAGGCCTCGTCGTCCGCCACCTCCGCCTCCAGGCGTTCGAGCGAGAGGTCTCGAAGGCTGTCCTTGACGAGCTTCTCGGCCCGCTGCTCGCTCGCGATCGCCTCTCGCCTCTGCTGGGCGGCGAGGCGGCACTGCACGACGGTGCTGTCCTCGGGGAGCCCCGCCTCCCTCAGCAGATCGGCGAAGCGACGCTCCGCCTCGCCGAGGGCCTCGCGAAGCGAGCGCTCCGGCGCACCTCCCCTCACGGTCAGCCTCGCGAGCTCGCCCACCTCCAGGACGAGCTCTCCCTCGACGGCCTGCTCGAAGGACTCGCCGGGCCGAAGGGTGCGCGCCCCGGCCCCGCCCGTGACGACGACGTCCGCCAGGGCCTCGACGAGCAATGACCCCGTCGACGCCGCGAGGTGCGCGCCCGCCTCGGTGATCGCGAGGCTCGCCTCCTCGATGGCCGCGAGCCGCTCTTCGTCCATGAGGTTCGCCGCCAGCACCCGCCTCGCCTCCTCGAGGCCGGCCCGCCCGGCGCGGGCGTTGGCAAGGCGCTCGGACCACAGGTCCCGGCTGATCAGGCGACGGCGGTACTCCTCGACGCCCCTGGCCTGCTTCTCCTGCTGTGCAGCCTCGACAAGCGCCGAGCGCGCCCTTCCTTGGCGCTCCGAGGCGGCCCTGACCGCCTCCCTCGCGGCGCCAAGCGCGGGGCGGTCCTTCTCCGTCTCCCTCTCGGCTTCCTCTGCCGCCCGCTCGGTCGAGGTCACCTCCTCTCGCAGCGCCGCCCGCTCCTGGACGCGCCGCCTCGCGTCCTCCTTCTCCGTGGACGCGGTGGCATGGGCCTTCTCCGCCTCCAGGAGCGCCAGCCTGCGGTCCTGCAGCAGCTCCGAGCGCGCTCGCTCCTCTGCCAGCGCCTCGTCGCACCTCTCGAGCTCCTCGCGCAGCTGGCCGAGGCGGGCGGCGAGGTCCCGATGCCGCTCGGCCAGACCCTCGAGCTCCTCGAGCTGCGCCCGAGCCGCCAGGACCTCCTGCTCGAGGGCCTGGACCTGCTTCGAGGCGGCGGTGCGCTCCGCGATCGGCTTGCCCCCGGGAGTGAAGTAGCGGAGCCACTCCTCTCGCACCAGCTCGAGCAGGCTCGCCTCCTTCTGGCCGGCGACCGCCTGGCCCGTGGCGGCGGCGTCGAGGGCCGCAGCGAGGCTCGGCGAGGAGCCGAGCGCCGCCTGCTGGAGCTCGACGCCCTGATAGTGGTGCAGTGCCCGGAACAGCTGCTCGTCGAGGGTCTCCGCAAGGATCGCCCGGAGCCGCTCGTGGCCCTGCCTGCCGGTCACCTCCTCGGCCCTCGGCTCGAGGACGCGCAGATGGGTCATCGGGGAGCGGAGCCAGCGCTTCTCGACGACGAGCCGGTAGGGACCGGTGGAGAGCTCGACCTCGACCCAGGGCCCGGCGTCGTTGTGGACCGGACGGGCGTCTCGGACCACCGAACGGCTCGAGGAGTCCGGCTGCTCCAGGACAAGGGAGAGTGCCTCGGCGATGGTCGTCTTGCCCACCTCGTTGGGGCCCTCGATGATCGTGACGCCGTCGAGCGCCAGCTCGACCTCGAGGTCCTCGACGCCCTTGTAGTTGCGCAGATGGATCCGGTGCACCTTCATGACCCACCGCCGGCGAGGCGAAAGAGCAGCGCGAGCGCGTCCTGAGCGGTCGCCGCGCCCTCGTCCTGCGCGCCCGCAAGGTCCTTCAGCTCCTCGAGAGTGGCTGCTACGAAGCCTCCAAGACCGAGATCGCCGATCTCCTCGTCGCTCGGCAGCACCGCGAGGTCCGTGCGCCGGTCCGAGACCTCCAGGGCGGCCAGCAGGTCGCGGTGCTCGTCGAGCACCTTGTCCAGCCGGAGCCTGGCGGCGAGCGACACGGTCCCGACGAAGCTCGCCTTGACGACGCAGCGCCGCTTGTCCGGCAGCTCCTCGAGCCAGCGGCCGACCTCCTCGACGTCGTCCAGGCCGGAGAGCTCGAACCGCTGCCGCCGGAAGGCCCAGTCGCCGACGTCGAGCCGCTCGACCGCGCAGCCCTCGGGGCTCAGGCTGACAAGCAGCGCCCGGTTCGGCTCGACCTCGTCATAGTCGGTGACGAGCGGCGTCCCCGAGTACCAGATCCGGCCGGTGCTCCCGACCTCGGTCACCGAGTGACGGTCGCCCAACGCGACGTAGTGGACGCGCCCGTCTGCGATGGCCTGCTCGGCCGAGCGGAGGTTGATGAGCGCCGGGTTCCCCGGATCGGGGCTCTGCTCGTCGATCGAGCCGTGACCGACGAGGACTCGCACGGTCCTCGCCGGCTCGAGGGCGGAGAGCGCCCGGGCGACGAGGTCCTCCACGGGTCGTTTCGTCCGCCAGAGCGCGCCGACGACCTCCGCCGGGCACCCCGGGACCGCCAAGGGACGGTCGTCCCGGAGCACCACGACGTTGGCGGGGCAGCGGGCGAGAAAGCTCTGGGAGTCCCAGAGCGACCCTGCGCTCAGCAGTGGATCGTGATTGCCGGGAAGGAGGAAGACGGGGACCTCGAAGGCGGCCAACGCGTCGAGGGCCCGGGCGACGACCTGGCGGTCCAGCTGGTTGCTCTCGAAGACGTCCCCGGCCACGACGGCGAAGTCACAGGACTCCCTCGCCGCGAGCTCGGCGATCCGCCGGATCGCCTCGAGGCGTGCCTCGCTGTAACGGCTCTGGGCCTCCGGCGAGAGGAAGTGCCTGCTCATGCCGATCTGCCAGTCGGCGGAGTGGATGAACCGGACCATGCGCACCCCCGACCGGGCCGCCCCTGCCTTCTCGCCCCGGCGCTGGGGCGCTGTCGCGGCCCGAGCTACCCGGCTTGTCTTGTCAGCTGCCGATAGGGCTCGAGATAGCGGGTGACGATCTTCTCCGGGATGCGCCCTCGACGCGAGACCGGGATCCCCTTCGTCGCGGCCCAGCGCCGCACCAGCTCCGGCCGGGCGAGATAGGACTCGAGGACCCCCGCGGGCAGCGGCCCGCGAGTGGCGACGGCGAGGCCGTTGCGGCGAGCCCAGGCGCGCACGACGGACGGCGTCGCGCGATAGAGCGACAGCACCGCCTCGGGGATCGGCCCACGATCCGAGACGGCGATGCCCCGGCTGCGGGCCCACTGGCGGATATCTGCGGTCTCTGGGCGAGACGTCCGTTTTGCATTCATGTGCACGAATGTTACCAGACGAGCGAGGGGGCCAGAACACGGCCAAGATGGCGGGCAACACGGTCGGCTCAGCGCGAGTATCGGTGCAGACCGGGGCAAGTTTGCGCCCGGTGCCGACGGCGGGGTTGAGTTTCTCGCCGGTTCTCTCTTGTGACGTGCTCCTCGATATGCCAAAGTCCTGGGCATGCATGGCGGTTCCCGCGCTCGACTCCCGCTACGAGCCTGCCGTCAAGCCCCATTGGTCCAGTGCTCCCTCGCCCGGGAGCTCCGCAAGTCGTGGCCGGGCGCTGCCTGGCCCAGATGTGCGGGATGACGGAGCGTCGACCGCGCGGGCCGGACCGTGCACCTTCCGGCTCCTCAGCCCAACTGGCGAGCCCGACCAGCCGGCCCCGGCCACCCACGACAACCGTGCGCGTACCACTCATATTATTGCCATACCATGCCTGTAGTTGGAGCGGAACACGGTACCGGTCGAGCCTCGCCGCCCGAGTGCGCTCGCCGACCGCCTGTTCGGCCCTCTGCCCCCGAACCTCTTCTCGTCGGCGAGCTCAGAGCGCGACGACGTTGACCCGGCGACCGCCGGACACAGCGCTCAGGTCCTGCGGGTTGCTGGTGAGCACCGTCACCACGTCAAGACTGGTGCCGCGGCGATCGTGACGCCAAGGTGCGCGTCGGCGACCGACACCTGCAACCTCGCGCTCATGCCAGCTGCGCAGTCGGCCACCCCGATGTCCAGCGGCTGGTCGGCGATGCGCAACGAGTTGGCGAACGACCAAGAAGGTGCCGGGCGGTCCCACCCGGCCTCGACCCGGACTGAAGTCGGCACCACCACGCTGAGGGGCATGCCCTTGCCGTCGGCATCGGCGTCCATCACCACGCCTTCCAGCACCCTCCGCAGCGCCTGGGCGGTGAGCATGGTGGTCGAGTCGGCGACGTGCAGTTCGCGCACCGCCAAGGCCGCGGCATCGGGCGTCTCGCCGTCGAGCTCGTCGCCGAGCTCCAGAGGAGCCGGGAGATGGAGAGCGTCCAGACCTCGCAGCCGGCAGGGGCGCGTGCGCGGCACGACTGCCGGCCGGCGGCACGGCAGGCAACCCTGAGGCAGCAAGAAAGGCCCTGAGAGAGGACCTTTCTCCGTGGTCGGGACCGGCGTCGATCCGGTGACCTCGCGCTTTTCAGGCGCGCGCTCTGCCGACTGAGCTACCCGACCTCGCAGCCGCCAGGCTAGCCCCGCCACGGGAAGGCCTGCGCCCCGCTCGCCTCCCGGGCCGAGCGAGGCCCCGACCGGACGAGGGCGGCTGGCGGGGCTACAGTGCACTGGCGGCCGCAGCCGTGCCGGTTACCCGGTCGGTAGTGGCAGTGTGTGTGCAACTAGTGCTGCTGCTGCCAGTCAGTGGGCCCGACCGACCGACCGCCCGACCAGCGAAGCGG
>JAJYNS010000046.1 GCA_021786195.1 Actinomycetes bacterium
CGCCACGGCCCGAGAGCTCCGCGCCGCGGGGTTCCTCATCAACGGGACGGGGAACGCCTCGTCGTTCGAGCACGTCGACAACGTCGCCGAGTACTCGGCCGGCAGCCTGACCGCCGCGGAGACCGTCTCTTCCTACCTCACCGGCACGACCCGGCTCGCCGTCGTCCGGGGCCTGGCCAACGACGAGGTCTACCTCGTGCTCGGCTCGAGCTTCCGAGGCCTCGTCGCCTACTGAACGGGCGCGTGGCCAGCCCCTGCCGGCGCCTCCACCCGGTCCAGCACCGCGAGGATCGTCCGGGCGAGCTCCCTGGCCGCGACCGGGTCGAGCTCGACGGCAAGGCGTGCCGCCGGACCGCGGGTAGGGCTGAGGAAGTCGACGTTCAAGGAGTGCTCCGCAGCCGCGTGCACCGGATGGTCGAAGTAGACCATCGCGCGCTCCAGGGGAAACCAGCCGCCGGCCCCCTTGCCGCTCCCGCTCACCTCCAACAGCTCGGTCTGATAGGTGCACATCGCCGCCTCCTCGTGCCTGCCCGCCTGCGTCAGCCGCCGAGATGCTCGCCGAAGAACTCGAAGATCAGCCGCCACCCCTCCTTCGCCGCGTCGACCCGGTAGCTCGGGCGGTCGACGGCGAAGAAGGCGTGGCCCGCCCCGTCGAAGCTGTGGAGCTCGAAGGTCTTCCCCGCCGCCTCGAGCAGCCTCGCGAGCTCGCCGACCTCCTCCGGCGAAGGGTGGGAGTCCTCCTTGCCGAACAGGCCGAGGAGCGGGCAGGAGAGCTGACCGACGAGGTGGGTGAGGGGACCGACCTCGAGCCCGAGCCCCTCCGGCGGCCGGCCGACGACGAAGGCGCCATAGCAGTCGACCGCCGCGTCGAGCCGAAGGCTGCAGGCAGCGAGGAAGGACTGCCGCCCACCGGAGCAGTAGCCGATCGTCGCGACCTTGCCGTTCGAGCCCGGGAGCGCCCTGAGCGCCGCGAGCGCCCCGGCGACGTCACCCACCAGGCGCTCGTCCGGCACGCCTCCGGCCGCGCGAGATGCCGCCGCCGCGTCGTCCGGGCTCGCCCCGGGAGCCTCGCGATGGTGCAGGTTCGGGCAGATCGCGGAGTAGCCGTGGACCGCGAACCTGCGAGTGATCTCCTTCGTCGCCTCGTCGTACCCCGGCATGTGGTGGATGACGACGACCCCTCCGTGACGAGGGACGTCGAGCGGGCGGGCAAGGTAGGCCTCGATCTCGTCACCCTGATGGCCCCGGATAGTCGTCGTCTCGGCTCGGATCGCGCACTCGCGCCAGGCGCTCGCCATCTCGTCTCCCCTCCCGGCTCCGGCGGCGCGCTCGAGCTACGCGTCGTGGCTGCAGCCGTCCCCCGACCGTACCGAAGCGGGCCGGCCTCGTCCAAGGCTGCCGGCCCGGGTCCCGACCTCGCGAGCTCCCTCGGCTGCGCGGCAGGCGGGCGCCCGCGGCTCGTCACGGGGCATCTGCTCAGCTGCCACCCAGCGTGTTCTCGATCCGCTCCAAGGTGCCGCCGGTAGCCTCTGGCCCGTGCGCCGCCAGCTTGCATCCCTGCTCCTTGGCGCCGGCGTCGGCGTCGGGGTCGCGAGCCTCTTCCCCGTCTACCTCTCCGGAGCCTCGCTTGCCGGGTCCGCCGACTCCCTGGCCGGCCACGTCCTGCCCCTCGCCGGCTGGTCGGTCGCGGCGGTGCTCGTCGCCGCGGCACCCGAGGGCTGGTCGCTGGCCGGCGCCCTCGCCGGGGTCGGCCTCGCGCTGGTCGAGGCCGGACTGCTTTTCGCCGACGCCGGGGCCGTCATCGCCCAGGGCGCGCACGTCGGCGGGGCGGGCCTCGTCCTCGCGCTCGTGTCCTGGCTGCTCGCCACCTGCGGCAGCATCCTCGGCCTCGGCATCGCGCCGCTGCGCGCGGGCATCGTTCCCGGCGCCGCGTCGCCTCGCCGGCTGGCGGCCGGCATCGCGGGCTCGGTCGGGGCGGTCGCGGCGGCAGCACTGTTCGCGCCGCCCTGGGACCACTTCGTCGTCACCCTCGCCTCGACTGGCCGAGTCAGCTCGTTCACGGCCGGGAACGCCTTCGCCAACCCGGCACCGGTGATCGCCGGGAACGTGCTGGCGATGGTCGCTGTTGCCGCCGCCGGCGTTGCGGGTGCGCTTGCCCGCTCGGCCCGTCTCGGCGGCGCGCTCGTCGCCGGAGTGGCCGTCGCGCTCTCCGCTCAGGTCGCCTCCGCCGTCGCCCAGTGGACCGAGCCCGTACCGCCCTCGTTCTTCGGGCTCAGCGCGGGGCGGGCGGCCGCCCTCGGCTACCACGCGACCCTCGGGCTGACGGTGGTCTTCTACCTCTTCTGCGCCGCGGCGGCCCTGCTCGCCGTGCTCGCCACCGCCCGTCTCCTCGCGGCCGGCGACCGCGCCACAGCGCGGCGCCCACTGCCTGCAGCCCCGAGGCGCGCCTTCGTCCCCACGCCCCACTACTGACCCGCGCCCGCCCCACACGCCCTGGGCGAGCTCGGGCTCGCGGCCTACCTCGGCGCCATCGGGGCGGTGTCGTCCGAGCAGACCTCGCTGGCTTTGTCGACATGCTGCTCGCCGAGGGCGAGCCGGCGGTTGCCAGTCAGGTCCCCCGAACCCGTCCCGAGGGCGAGCTTGGCGACGAGATCGAGGACGCGGACGATGTTGGTCTTGCCGGCTCCGTTCGGACCCACCAGGACCGTCAGTCGGTCGTCGAAGTCCAGATGGAACTCCCCGAAGGACAGGAGGTTGCTGACGTCCAGCGAGGTGACCTTCATCGAAGGCCTTGATCGGAGACCGCCGACGCTGAGCTGGC
>JAJYNS010000093.1 GCA_021786195.1 Actinomycetes bacterium
TTACATAGGTGAGTGGTCTCCGGCCCCGGAGCAGGGGCCGCTTGTGCTATCGACGATGCTCTGTTATCCATAGATCGATGGAACATGAGACCCAGGCCGACGGACGGGCCGGCCTCTACGAGCAGCTGGCGCGCATCGGCAAGGTGGTCGTGCACCCCAAGCGCATCGAGCTGCTCGACCTGCTCTGCCAGGCCGAGCGCAGCGTCGAAGCCCTCGCCCAGGCGGTTGGCCTCAAGCTCTCGACGGCCTCTGCGCACCTGCAGGTGATGCGCCAGGCTCGCCTCGTCGAGACCCGCCGGGAGGGAACCCGCGTCTACTACCGGGCGGCCGGCGAGGAGGTCTGCCGCTTCGTCACCGCCCTCAGCGACCTCGGCTGGGCACGCCTAGCGGAGGTCGACCAGATCCTTCGCGCCATCGGCGCGGGCAGCGAGAGCGCCGAGCGGGTGACCCGTGCCGAGCTGCTCGAGCGCGCGCGGTCCGGCGACGTGGTCGTCATCGACGTGCGCCCGATCGAGGAGTACACGGCCGGTCACATCCCCGGGGCGATCTCGCTGCCCTTGGAGCATTTGGAGGCCCGCCTCGGCGAGCTCGATCTCGGCCTCGAGGTCGTCGCCTACTGCCGGGGGCCGCTGTGCCTGCTCGCGCCCGAGGCGGTCGCGACGCTTCGCGCCCGAGGGCTGCGGGCGCGCTGTCTCGAGGACGGCCTCCCCGAGTGGCGCCAGGCCGGCCTCCCCGTCACGACGGGCGCCGAGCGCCCCGCTGCCGCCCCGAGCCCGCCGGCCGGCCGTTCGAGGCGCGACACGCCCGCCACGGCACCGGCAGACGGTCACGAGGCGAGGCCGGGCCGGCGCCGATGAGGCCCGAAGCGACCGACGAGATCGTCTACCTCGACCACAACGCCACGACGCCGGTCGCGCCCGAGGTGCTCGAGGCGATGCTGCCCTACCTGCGCACCGCCTACGGCAACCCCTCGAGCGACCATTTGATCGGGCGCGCCGCCCGCAGGGCCGTCGACGAGGCCCGGGAGCAGGTGGCCGCCCTCATCGGCGCCGCGCCCGACGAGATCGTCTTCACCTCCGGCGGCACCGAGTCGAACAACCTCGCCGTCCGGGGCGTCGCCGCACGGGCGCCGTCGGTTCGGCGCCGCATCGTGACCTCGGCGGTCGAGCACCCGGCGACCACCGCGCCCTTGGCGCTGCTCGAAGCCTCGGGATGGTCGCTCACCCGTGTTCCCGTCGCCGTGTCGGGGATCCTCGATCTCGACGCCGCGCTCGCCGCCCTCGGTGACGATGTGGCGCTCGTGACCGTGCTGCTCGCCCAGAACGAGACCGGCGCGCTCATGCCCGTCGCCGAGCTCGCACCGGCAGCGCGCGAGGTGGGCGCGCTCGTCCATACCGACGCCGCCCAGGCGATCGGCAAGATCGCCGTCTCGGTCGACGACCTGGGCGCGGACCTGCTCTCGATCGCCGGCCACAAATGCTACGGCCCAAAGGGCGTCGGGGCGCTCTACGTCCGCCGGGGCACGCCCCTTTCGCCCGTCGTCGTCGGGGCCGGCCAAGAGGGCGGGCTTCGGCCGGGCACGGAGAACGTGGCCGGCATCGTCGGCCTCGGCGCAGCCGCCCGCCTCGCCATGGACCACCTCGCGAACGACGCCACTCGGATCACCCAGCTCCGCGACGAGCTGTGGGCGGCACTGTCGGCGAAGGTGGACGGGCTCCGCCGCCACACCCCCGACGACGCCTGCCTACCGAACACGCTGCTCGTCTCGTTCCCCGGCGTCCTCGGTGCCGACCTCCTCGCCCGGGTGCCGCAGATCGCGGCATCCACCGGGTCTGCCTGCCACGCCGGTGAGCACACCCCGAACGCCACCCTCCTCGCCATGGGCATCGACTCGCAGGTCGCCCTCGGCGCGGTGCGGCTCTCGCTCGGTCGCGGCACCACCGCCGACGAGATCGCGACGGCCGTCGAGCTGCTCACCCGCGCCCACGAGGCCCTTGTCGCTACCGCGCCGTCACCGTCCATCCCCAACACGAAGAGGGGAACGCCCCGATGAGGATCCTCGTCGTCTTGAACGACCCGCCCTATGGGACCGAACGCTCCTACAACGGCCTGCGCCTCGCCGGGGCGCTCTCCAAGCGCGACGCCGTCGAGGTGCGGGTGTTCCTCTTCGGCGACGCTGTGGGCTGCGCGATAAGGAACCAGAAGGTCCCCGACGGCTACTACCACCTCGACCGCATGGTCACCGCCGTGCTGCGCCACGGCGGGGAGATCGGCTGCTGCGGCACCTGCATGGACGCCCGGGGCCTCGCCGACGAGCTGCTCGTCGACGGCGCCCGTCGCTCCACCTTGGAGGAGGCGACCGACTGGACGATCTGGGCCGACAAGGTGGTGAGCTTCTGATGGGCGCCGTGCGCATCGTCGTCGTCGGCGGCTCCTTCGGGGGGCTGACCACCGCCTACGAGCTCCGCCGACGCCTCACCCCCGAGCGCGCCGAGATCACCCTTCTCGCCAGAGACGACCAGTTCCGCTTCGTCCCGTCGTTCCCGTGGCTGGCCACCGGCCGGCGGCGCCTCGAGCAGATCTCCTTCCCGCTCGCCGGCCCGCTCGCCCGAAAGCAGGTCCGCTTCGCGAACGAGACCGTCACCCACATCGACACCGCCGCCAAGGTGGTGGCGACCGACGCGGGCGAGCACCCCTACGACTTCCTCGTCGTCGCCACCGGGCACCGCAGCGCGAACGAGGCCGTCCCAGGCCTTGGGCCCTTCGACGGCCCCGGCCACTCGCCGATGTCGGCGAAAGAGACCGA
>JAJYNS010000030.1 GCA_021786195.1 Actinomycetes bacterium
TGCGCATTCCACGGAATTGGCCAGGTCAGTCCACGCTGAAATGGCCACGTCGTTCCACGGGTTTTGGCCACCCCTCGGAGGCCGCGCCAGCGGCCGACGCGAAGCGTCAGCTCATCCCCTGGTCCTCACCTCCTTCTCGTTTCGGTCGGCATAGTCTGGCACGCGCTCAACGGCCATCGGAAGACGTCTCGACGATCGCCGCGGCCGCCGGCTCGGAGCGCCGCAGCGACTCGCCATGCAGCTCGAGCCGGTGTGCCCCGTGGAGGAGGCGATCGAGGATCGCGTCGGCGACGGTCGGCTCGCCGAGATGCTCGTGCCAGAGCGCCACGGGGAGCTGGCTCGTGACGATCGTCGAGCGCAGATCGGAGCGGTCCTCGATGACTTCGAGGAGGTCCGCGGCCTGGGCGTCGGTGAGGGGCTGCATCGCGAAGTCGTCGAGGACGAGGACGTCGATCCGGGCCCAGGCTGCGAGCAGTCGCCGCAGCCTTCCGTCGAGCCGGGCGGTGGCAAGCTCGGTGAGGGCCCGCGGCGTGCGCAGATAGAGCGCGCTGTGGCCGGCCCGGATCGCCCCCACGGCGAGGGCGCAGGCGAGGTACGTCTTGCCGACACCGGTCGGCCCGACGATGAGGACCTGCTGGTGTGCGGCGACCCAGCGCGAGGCGGCGAGATCGAGCAGCACGCCGCGATCGAGCCCGCGCGAGGCTCGGAAGTCGACGTCCTCGATCGACGCGGAGAGACGCAGCTTGGCCGCCCGCAGATAGCGCTCGAGCCGGCGGTTCTCGCGATCGGTCGCCTCGCGGTCGACGAGCATGCCCAGACGGTCCTCGAAGCTCAAGGGTCCGTACGTGCCTGGCTGCTCGCGCTGCTCGGCGAGCGCCCGGGCCATGCCCGAGAGGTTGAGCGCGTAGAGCCGATCGAGGGTCGGGTTCGTGAGCATCGTTCTCCTTCTCTCACTCGTAGTACCTGGGGCCGCGGACGTTGGCGTGCTCGGGACGGGGCCGGCCACGGGTGGGACTCGGGGCCGGCAGAGGCTGAGAGTCGAGGTTGTGCTTCAGGATCGAGTCGACGCTCCGGTACGTCGGGGCGTCGATCACGAGTGCGCGGGCGCACGCCGCCTCCAGGCGCTCGTCGCCGTAGCGCCGAGCGAGCCGCAGGATCCCGAGACAGCTTCGGTAGCCCTGCTCGGGATGGGGTCGGCGCGCCATGAGCTCGGCAATCAGGCGTCCCGTCGCAGGACCGGCCTGCTCGCCCCAGGCGACCAGGCGCCCGGGCGTCCATTCGAGATGGCGGCGATGCGCCTCGGGCATGTGGGCCGCGGTCGTCGTCGCCTTGAAGCGCTCGGCCGATCGGGCATGGCTCGCGACCCGGCGGCCGCGGACGAAGAGCTCGACCGTCGTCGCCGAGAGGCGCGCCTCGCAGACCTCGCCGACGAGCTGATAGGGCACGCTGTAGTAGTGGCGCTCGAGCTCGACGTGGTAGTCGATCGAGACCTTCGCCCGCCGCCAGACGCCGTACTCGTACGGCCGCTCGGGCAACGGCCGAAGGGCGGGCCGATCGAGCGCCTCGAACAGCGTCAGCCGCGATCCATCGAGCTTGCGGAACGGCCGCGCGTTGAGCCAGGCCACCCGGATCGCGATCGCCCGGTTCGCCTCGGCGAGGCTGTAGAACGTCCGGTTCCGGAGCGCCGCAAGGATCCAGCGCTCCGCGACCAGGACGCCCTGCTCGGCTTTCGCCTTGTCTCTTGGCTTGTACGGCCGAGCCGGGATGACGGCACAGCCGTAGTGGGCGGCCAGCTCCTCGTACGTCCGGTTGAGGTCGGCCTCATAGCGGTCGGCCTTCGTGACGGCCGAGCGGAGGTTGTCCGGGACCAGGATCGCCGGGCTGCCGCCCAGGTGCGCGAAGCAGCGGACGTGCGCGCCGACCCAGTGCGGGAGCGCCTGGCTGGGCACGGCTTCGGCATACGTGTAGTTCGACGCGCCGAGGACCGCGACGAAGAGCTCGGCGCGGGTGATCTCGCCGGTCTTCGGATCGACGATCGGGATCGTGTCGCCCGGGAAATCGATGAAGAGCTTCTCGCCGGCGCGGTGCTCCTGGCGGAGGACGACGTCCAGGTGCTGGGCATACGTCCGATACCGCTCGGCGAACCAGGAGTAGCCGAAGCCGTCGGGGCAGCGCTCGCGGTACTCGGTCCACAGGAGCATGAGCGTCACGTGGGGTCGGCGGAGCTCGCGGTGGACGGCCGCCCAGTCGGGCTCCGGACGACGCAGGGTCGCCGGTGGTGGAGCGGACCGCTTCCCGAACAGGCGCTCCTCGAGCTCGCGATCGTCAAGGGCGTCAGGAAGCGGCCAGGAGAGACCGGCCTCCTCCGCCCGGCCGAGATAGTGGCGGACGGTCGTGCGGGGCAGGCCGACGGCGATGCCGACGGCCCGGGCACTCAGGTGCTCGGCCTCATGGAGCCGCAGGACTTCTCGGATCTTGCGCATGGCAGCACGGGGACGGGGCACCGGCTCTTCTCCTCGACGACGGACGCGATCGAGGAGAGGGTGGCCGATGCGACGAGCCTCACGAAGCTGCTGGCGGCGTCCTCACAGGGTGGCCAAAACCCGTGGAACAGGGTGGCCAATTCGCGGCGGAATCGGGTGGCCAAAACCCGGCGGAATCAGGTGGCCAAAACCCGTGGAATCCGCACGTCGCCCCGGAACAGGACCTGGAGCTCGCGGTCCGCGGTGAGGATCTC
>JAJYNS010000119.1 GCA_021786195.1 Actinomycetes bacterium
CCACGAACCTCGGGTTGCGGCGCAGGGTGACCTGGAAGTCGCCGGCCGCGTCGCGCACGATCCGGGTGACCTCGGAGTCGGTCTGCACGGTGACGTTCCGGTGGTGCGTGGTCGCGCCCATCTTCGGCGTGGAGATGCAGCTCGCACAGTCGAGGGTCGGGAAGACCTTGCTGAGGAGGATCATCTTGCCGCCGATGCTGGGCTCCTTCTCGACGAGGAGGACCCTGTAGCCCATGTCACCGAGCTTGAGGGCGGACTCCATCCCTCCGATCCCGCCCCCGACGACGAGCATGTCGTAGTCCACCTACGCCTCCAGGCTCGCGAGCATCTCGGTGAAGGCATTGACCTGCCTGGTGAACGACTCGGCACACACCGAACAGATCGCCGTCATCCTGATCCTGTTGCCGTCGATGCCCCTCTCGGCGAGGAGGCCCTGCGCCCGCTCGACGATCCGGGCCGAGCGCCTGGAGCAGTCCGACAGGTAGCCGCACTCCTCACCTTCGGCGGCGATGAACACCCCGTCGAACCCCCGCTCGAGCGCGTAGAGGATCCACGCGGGCTTGATGCCGCTGGTGCAGGGAAGGCTCAGCACGACGACCTCGGGCGAGTAGTGCATGTGCGAGCTGCCCGCGAGGTCGATCCCGGGATCGGAGATCAGGTTCGTGGAGAACACGAGGACCCTCGGGCTCGCCGTCCTGTGCGCCGGGCGCGCCCGCGATCCGGCGCCCACCGGCGAGGTCTCGAGAACCCCCGTCACGTCACCGCCCCCTGCATCTTCCTGCCCGGCGGCAGCCGGTCATCACTTGGCTCGACGGATGAACACCCGGTCGTAGCCCGCGACCGGGGTGGTGCCGAGGAAGGTGTGCCCGACCTTCCTCGCCCAGATCTCCACGTCGTTCTTCGTCTGCGAGTCGCTCGACCAGAGCTCGAGCACCTGTCCGACCCCGATGCTCCCTATCGCCTTCTTCGCCTCGAGCAGCGGTCCGGGGCAAGCGACGCCTCGGGCGTCGACGACGGTCGCGATCTCGATCCCGGCAAGGTCGCTCTCGCTCAAGACGATGGTCATGGGTGTCTCCTCTCTCGGGTTTCTCGGAATGTTCCTTCTCGGACGCGGCTCGCTCAGTACACGAGGCTGCTCGTCGCCGAGACGATCTCGGAGACGAACCGGCCCGCCATCACGACCTCGGTCCCCCCCACAAGCTCCTCTGGCGCGATGTTCCGGCTCTTGATGCAGGGCGCGCCGACGAGCAACTTGGCTCCGGACTCCTGAAGCGTCTTCAGCAGCTCGAACAGCGGCGTGAACTCCGGAGAGGACACCGTCTCCGCCACTCCCTGCCGCACCAGCCGGACGCCGTCGGCCTGGAACCCCATCACGACCTCGACGTCCAAGGTCGCCGCGGCGGCGGCCATGAC
Source organism: Actinomycetes bacterium (assembly GCA_021786195.1). Classification (GTDB taxonomy): domain Bacteria; phylum Actinomycetota; class Acidimicrobiia; order Acidimicrobiales; family Bog-793; genus JAKAOD01. The sequence goes on from JAJYNS010000119.1 coordinate 1,414, forward strand.
GAACGGCAGCGTCGCGAGCTCGGGCTCGTCCGGGCCGTGGGTTGCGATGACCACGAGCTTCTCCTTGCCGGCCATCTGGCTCTCCTCCTTGCTCGGGCAGATCGAGGCGAACGCCTCGAACAAGGCACCGGCGGCGCAGCAGGTCGTCGGCGTTCGCGGCAAGGCATCGTGCCCGCTGCTCGAGCCGGATCGTCGCGCCCGCTCGCTTGTGAGACGCCAGTTGCCACGGCCACCGATCGACGGTGCTCCTGCGGGCCAGGCAACGATTCCAGGCTCGCGCGAACCGTCCTTCCTATACGGGCTACGGCATTCTTCCCGCCGCAGCGACAGAAAGGGCTCTTCGTCACATTCTTCTGCCTTCTGGCGACCTTGGTCGCAGCTGCGAAGCCGCCGCGTCGGCCGGCTCTCCCTCGGAAGGGACGAAGGACCCTGTTTCCCGAGACCCTCTCGATATATCGTGATCGTTCGGTCGACCGAGAGGAGGCCGGATGAGGGATTGCTGGCACTATGGCAGCCGCTGGGCCAAGTGCGGATGTGGGCACGGATGCGGGCACGGCTACCCCCCGCCTCGTCGAGACCCTGCGGATCCCTGGCACGGCTGCGGCCCACGGCATTCGAGCCGTCTGCTGGAGACGGACGATCTCGAGGGGTACCTGGCGGGGCTGGAGGACGAGGTGCGAGCGGTGCGAGCCGACCTGGACGACCTCCGCCGTGGCCCGCGAGGGCCGGTCTCGGGTTCCGAGAGGGCCTGATGCGATGATCGTCTGCGTGGCCCTCACCGGCGGCGGTCTCGTCGACCCGCGATGGGGCCGAGCCGACCGGTTGGCGGTTGCAACCGTGAAGAACGGCGTCGTCACCGACTGGCAGGAGCACGAGGTCAAGTGGGGCTCGCTGAGGCAGGCCGGCTCCGAACGGGCTCACCATGCAAGGGTCGCCCGTTTCCTGCGCCAGCAGCACGTCGACGTCGTGCTCGCCCACCATATGGGCGATGAGATGCTGCGCATCCTCAGGACGATGAAGATCGCCGTCCATCTCGGAGTCGCCGGCAACGCCCGGGAGGCGGTCGAAGCGCTGGCCGCTCAGGGCGCGGCCCCGGTCGGGCTCGCGTAGGCGGCGGCACCAAGGGCCGAGAGACGACGAGCCGAAAGCTGGCTCGCGTGCGGCTCGTCTCGGGCCCCTAGGCGGAAGTTACGCCTGCCGACCCCACCGCGCTGACTGAAAACCCCTGCCCAGGCACGCAACAGTGCCGCCTGGTGGGGCGTATGGCGTAGCCACGAGTATCCACGGGCGATGCAGGAGAGTGTGGTA
>JAJYNS010000110.1 GCA_021786195.1 Actinomycetes bacterium
CCCCAGCTTCGTGAGCGCTCGGCGATCGTGCTCGTCTCTTCGACCGTGGCCCACGCCGGCTTCGCCGGCTGCGCCGCCTACTCGGCGACCAAGGGCGCCCTCGAGGCGTTCTGCCGGTCGCTGGCGATCGAGCTCGCCCCGCGGACGAGGGTGAACGTCCTCGCGCCCGGCTTCGTCGACACGCCGATGCTGACCAACCAGTACGCGGGCGCACCGGAGCTGGGCTCGTGGGTCGAGTCCCAGACGCCCCTCGGCTTCATCGGCTCGGCCGAGGACCTCGCGACGAGCATCCTCTACCTCGCCTCGGAGGAGACCGGCCGCTACCTCACCGGGACCACCCTCGTCTGCGACGGAGGCTGGATCGCCAAGGGCTGAGCGCGTGCAGTCACAGTGCACATGTGCCGGGCAGTTGACGAGGGTGTTCAAAACCACGATACTGAGCCACGCGACGCGGCGGGACCCCGTGTCGCGTGGCTCACCGGCACGACGGCCAGAGGGGCCAGAGGGGGAAGCGTGCGGGCCAGGGAGGGTCCGGCAGACGCCGGGACCTGCGGCAGGCCCGGCCGTGAGAGGGAGGGGGAACACATGAGATCGACGCCCCGGAACCGGACCCGGCTTCTGCTCGGGGCCGGAGCGGCGGGGGTCGCCGCCGTGCTCGGCCTCGGCGCGCTCGCCGCGGCGCCGGCGAGCGCCGCACGGTCACAGGAGAAGACGCTGCACGTCGCCTACCTGTCCTTCGCCGTGCAGAACAGCTACGACGCGCCGATGCTCGCCGCCGCAAGGGCCCAGGCGAAGAGAGACCACGTCGTGCTGACGGTCTTCGACGCCAACAACAGCCCGACGACGCAATACTCCCAGCTGCAGGACGTGATCACCGCGCACCAGTACCAAGGGGTCATCGTCCAGCCGATCTTCGGCACCGGGCTGCTCGGTCTCGTGCGGGAGGCGATCGCCAAGCACATCGCGGTCGCCGACCTCGATCAAGAGCTCGGGCCGAACCTGCACACCGACCAGCCTCAGGTCAAGGGGCTCGCTGCGAACGTCGTGTTCGTCCCGACCGAGATCGGCACGAAGCTCGGTCAGCTGGTCGTGACGGCCTGCAAGACGCACAACCCCTGCAACGTGGGCTACATGTACGACATCAAGGCGTCCGCCCTCGACGAGGCCATCCACGGCGCGTTCATGGCGCAGATCAAGGGCCACGCGAACATCAAGATCGTCGCGGAGGGCCAGTCGTTCTTCACCCCGAGCGACGGGCTGACGGCAGCCCAGAACATGCTGACCGCGAACCCGGACCTGACCCTGATCGTCGGGTCCGACCAGGGGATCGAGGGAGCCCAGCAGGCGGTTGCCGCAGCCGGCAAGACCGGCAAGGTCATCCTCGTTGGCTACGGGGCGAGCGCGGCGGCCCTGAAGGGGATCCGCAGCGGCGCCTGGTACGGCGACGTGGCCCAGCTGCCGGCGACTGAGGGGCGCCTCGCGGTGGAGGACCTGGCGAGCTTCATCCGCACCGGAGTCTCGGCCGGCGGGGTCGACCCCGTCGCCGAGCTGCCCGACGGCGGGGTGATCACCAAGGCCAACGTGGGGCTGTTCCACGCCGAGTGGCCCGGGTAGGCATGCCGGAGGGGCAGGGCGGCGCGCACCTCGAGCTGCGCGCCGTGAGCAAGCGCTTCGGCGGGGTGCGCGCGCTCGAGTCGGTCTCGATCCAGGTCTCGGCCGGCTCGGTGCACGCCCTCGTCGGGGAGAACGGCGCCGGGAAGTCGACGCTCGGAAAGATCATCGGGGGGGTGATCACCCCGGACTCCGGGGAGATCGTGCTCCTCGGCAGGCCCGTCCGGTTCCACAGCCCGAGGGAGGCGCTCGCGCACCGGGTGGCCACCATCGCCCAGGAGCTCGCCATCGTGCCCGGGCTCAGCGCGGCCGAGAACGTCTACCTCGGCATCGAGCCCCGGCGCCGCGGGGTGGTCCGCCGCCGGGAGCTCCGCCGCCGCTACCGAGAGCTGTGCGACGCCGTCGGCTTCGGCGTCCCGGACTCGGCGCCGGCGGGGAGCATGCGGACGGCCGACCAGCAGAAAGTCGAGATCCTGCGAGCTCTGGCTCGCGACGCGGAGCTGCTCGTGCTCGACGAGCCGAGCGCCGCGCTCGGCCCGGCAGAGGTGGAGCGGCTGCACGAGATGATCCGCTCGCTCCGGGCGAGGGGGCGAACCGTGGTGCTCGTCTCGCACTTCCTCCGCGAGGTGCTCGAGGTCGCCGACGAGGTGACCGTGCTGCGCGACGGCCGGGTCGTCCGGAGCGGTCCGGCGGCGGGAGAGAGCGAGGGCTCGCTCGTCCAGGCGATGCTGGGCCGGCCGCTCGAGCAGACCTTTCCGCCGAGGGTCACCCCGTCCGAGGGCGCCCCGGTCGTGCTCTCGGTGCGCCACCTGCGCGCCCCCGGGGTCGAGGACGTGAGCCTCGAGCTGCGCGCCGGGGAGATCGTCGCGCTCTCCGGGCTCGTCGGCTCGGGCCGCACCGAGCTCGCCGAGGCGATCGTCGGGCTGCGGCGAAGCGTCTCCGGGAGCGTCGAGGTGGCCGGCAGCCGGCTCGGCCGGCGCAGCCCTCGCCGGCTGCTCTCCCGGGGCCTCGCGATGATCCCGGAGTCGCGCAAGGAGCAAGGGCTCCTTCTCGATCGCCCGGTGCGAGAGAACGCCGTGCTCTCCGTCCTCGACGAGCTCAGCCGGCTCTCCTACGTCCGTCGGCGGGCCGAGCGGCGGACCGCCACCGAGGCCCTGCGCCGGGTCGACGTGCGCGCCGCCAACGCCGGCGTGGCGGCCAACGCGCTGTCCGGGGGCAACCAGCAGAAGCTGCTCTTCGCCCGGGTGCTGCTGTGCGAGCCCGAGGTCCTCGTCGCCGACGAGCCCACCCGGGGCGTCGACGTCGGGGCCCGCCGAGCGATCTACGACCTGCTCACGGCCTTCGCCGCCGAGGGACGTGGGGTGCTCGTCATCTCCTCCGACGTCGAGGAGGTCCTCGGGATCGCGAGCAGGATCCTCGTGATGCGCTCGGGAAGGCTCGTCGCCGAGCTGGAGGGCGCGACCGCGACGGAGCAGGACGTCGTCGCCGCGGCGCTCCTCGACCCTGAGGGGTTGGCCGGCGTGGCGGGGATGGCGTCATGACCCTGGTCGAGGTCAGCGAGCCGCGCCGGTCGACCCAGCCGGGCGCGGCGGCCGGCGGCCCTCCGGGAGGGCTCCGCTCCCGGGTGCTCGGGGCCGTCGACCTGCGGCGGGGCGGGATCGTGCTCCCCTTCATCGGGCTCTTCGTTGTCCTCGCCGTGACGAGCCCGCCGTTCCTCACCAAGGACAACCTGCTCAACATCGTCGACCAGCAGGCCTCGACGCTCATCCCGGCGGCAGCGGCGACCCTCGTCCTCGTGTCGGGAGGGATCGACCTTTCGATCGGCGCCGTCTACGCGCTGGCAGGCGTCGCCGCCGCGCACTTCGCCCTCGTCACGAGCCCTTGGCTGGCGATCGCCCTGGCGCTGCTCATCGGGCTCGCCGTCGGCCTGGTCAACGGCGTGGTGACGACGATCTTCCGGGTCAACGCCCTCATCGCGACGCTCGCCACCTCCTACGTCGTGAGCGGCATCGCCGGCCTGGCCACCGGCGGCAACATCATCACCGACTTCAACCGGCCCGCGTTCGCCGACCTCGCCCGCACGAGCTTCCTCACGGTGCGCACGTCCACCTGGGTCACGCTCTTCGTCGTGCTCGCGCTCGGCTTCCTGCTCGCGCGCACGACGACCGGCCGGTACATGTACGCCGCCGGCGGCAACGCCGAGGCGGCGCGGCTCGCAGGGGTGCGAGTTCACCAGGTCCGCATCGTCGCCTTCGCGCTGAGCGGGACGGCGGCCGCGCTGGGAGGCGTGATCGACGCCTCGAGGGTGCTCTCCGCCCAGTCGTCTGCCGGGACCACGCTCGCCTTCACGGTCCTCGCGGGCATCGTCGTCGGCGGGACGAGCATCCTCGGCGGGCAGGGCGCTGTCTGGCGCTCGGTTGTCGGGGTGCTGTTCATCGCGCTCGTCGGCAACGGCTTCGACCTGCTCGGGCTGGACCCTCTCTACGAGCAGATCGCGCTCGGGGCGTTGCTCGTGCTCGCCGTGGGGCTGGACGCGTGGACGAGGCTGAGGCGGACCTGAGACACGCGGCGGGCGCGCCGCGGGGCCGTCGCAGGCGGCCGTCGCCGCGCCTGCACGCACGAGCTGGCAAGGTTGGGGACGCAAGAGGACGGAGGAAGAGATGGGCACCAAGAGCTTCGGGCTGAACGCCGTCGACTGGGAGCAGAGGGTCGACTTCGACCGGCTGCGGCGCGAGCGCCTCCAGCGCCTGCGCGCGCACCTCGACGCGAGTGACCTCGGGGCTCTGCTCAGCTTCGACTTCCACAACATCCGCTACATGACCTCGACCCACATCGGGACCTGGGCGCTCGACAAGCTCATCCGCTTCGCGCTGCTGCCTCGAGGGGGAGAGCCGGTGGTCTGGGACTTCGGCTCCGCGGCGCGTCACCACGTGCTCTACAACCCCTGGCTCGACCACGGCTCGGGAGCGTCCTCGGTCGCTGCGGTGGCGGCGCTCGCGCCCGAGCACGGCTCGCGGCCGGGGATATCGACGCTGCGTGGCGCCTTCCCCCCGGCGGCCGGGCGCTCGGAGGAGCTCGCCCGCCAGGTGCGCCGCGAGCTCGACAAGTACGGCCTTTCCAACGAGCCCGTCGGCGTCGACATCGTCGAGATGCCGGTCCTCGCCGCGCTCGAAGCGGCAGGGGTCTCCTGCGTCGACGGACAGCAGGTGTTCCTCGAGGCCAGGCGTACCAAGACCGAGGACGAGATCTCCCTGCTCGTCTCGGCGGCCTCGATGGTCGACGCGGCCTACGACGAGCTCTACCCCGCGCTGCGCCCGGGCATCAGGGAGAACGAGTGCGTCGGGCTGGTCTCCAAGGTCCTCTACGACCTCGGGAGCGAGCATGTCGAGGGGGTGAACGCGATCTCCGGCGAGCGCTGCTCGCCGCATCCTCACGTCTACTCCGACCGGATCCTCCGGCCGGGCGACCCGGCGTACTTCGACATCCTCCACTCCTTCAACGGCTACCGGACCTGCTACTACCGGACCTTCGCCGTCGGCAGCGCCTCCCGGGCCCAGCGCGACGCCTACCGGCGGTGCCGCTCGTACATCGACGAGGCGATCGCCCGGGTCAAGCCCGGAGCGACGACGGCGGACATCTGCGAGGTCTGGCCCGAGGCGACCGAGTTCGGCTTCCCCGACGAGCTCGCCGCGTTCGCCCTGCAGTACGGCCACGGCGTCGGGCTCTCGATCTGGGAGAAGCCGATCTTCAGCAGGCTCACCTCCTTCGAGCACCCCGAGGTGCTCGAAGAGGGGATGGTCTTCGCGCTGGAGACCTACTGGCCGGCCTCCGACGGCTGGTCCGCCGCCCGCATCGAGGAGGAAGTGCTCGTGACGGCGGACGGCTGCGAGGTCATCACGAAGTTCCCCGCCGAGGAGCTGCTCGTCGCAGGCCAGCGCTATTTCACCGTCGACGGGCCCCTCCCGGCCACGAGGGAGGCGGAGTCGCACAAGAACTCCCGTACCTCGAGCACCCGGGTGGAGCCGGAGATCGAGGAGGGGCGATGAGCGCCGGCGCGGAAGAGGTCCGAGGGCCGGGGCCCTCCGCGTCCGCTCCTCCCGCGAGCCCCGCCGGGCCGGCGCCCTCGGAGGGCGTCCCGCCCGGGGCACCGGTGCTGTTCAAGGGCGGCACGGTGCTCACGATGGACCGGGCCGGAGTGCTCGATCCCGGCGACGTCCTCGTCGAGGGCGAGCGCATCTCGGCCGTCGGCGGGGAGCTGGCGACGCCGGAGGGCGCCGTGGTCGTCGACTGCGCCGGCGGGATCGTCATGCCGGGCATGGTCGACACGCACCGGCACATGTGGCAGACGGCCCTCCGCGGCTTTGGTGCCGACTGGACCCTCACCCAGTACTTCGTCTTCTACTACCTGAACTGGGGGAAGATCTTCCGGCCCGAGGACATCTACGCCGGCAACCTCCTCGCCGGGATCGAGGCGATCGACGCCGGCGTCACGACGACGCTCGACTGGTCTCACGGGCTGCAGACGATCGAGCACGGCGAGGCGGCCCTGCAGGCGCTGAGGGAGGTGCCGGGGCGCTTCGTCCTCGCCTACGGCAACCTGCTCGGTGCTCCCTGGGAGTGGTCCAAGACCCGGGAGTTCCGCGCCTTCGTCGCTCGAGAGTTCCAGACCCGCTCGGACATGCTCGGCTTCCAGCTGGCCTTCGACGTGACCGGCGACCCCTCCTTCCCCGAGAAGGGGGCCTTCGAGTCGGCCCGAGAGCTCGACGCGAGGGCGACGACGCATGCCGGGGTGTGGGGGGCGACGAACGACGCCGGCATCGCGCTCATGTCCGAGCACGGCTTCATGACCAAGGACGTGACCTACGTGCACGCCGCGACGCTCTCGGACGACTCCTACCAGCGCATCGCGGCCTCGGGCGCCTACGCGTCGGTCTCGACCGAGAGCGAGCAGAGCGCGGGCCAGGGCTACCCGACGACCTGGAAGCTGAGGCGGCACCGGATCCCGGTCTCCCTCTCGATGGACACCAGCGTGTGGTGGAGCGCCGACATGTTCTCCGCGATGCGCTCCACGCTCGGCGCCGACCGTTCCCGCGAGCACCTCGAGGCGCACTCCCGCAACGAGACGGTCGTCTCCAACGCCCTCCGGGCAGAGGAGGTCGTGCGGTGGGCGACGCTCGGCGGGGCGGAGGCCCTCGGGCTCGCCGAGGAGATCGGCAGTCTCGCTCCTGGCAAGAAGGCCGACATCGTGCTCCTGAAGAACGACCGGTCGCCGGCGATGTTCCCGGTGATCCACCCCTTCGGCCACGTCGTGTTCCAGGCGCAGCGAGGCGACGTGGACACCGTGATGGTGAACGGGCGCATCGTCAAGTTCGGGGGCGAGCTCGTCGGGGTCGACCTCGACAAGGCGCGCCGGGCCGTGGCCTCGACCGTCGAGCACACCAGGCGCACGCTCGGCGACGAGGCCTTCCGGGCGGCGATGCACCCCGAGCTGCCCGCGGCGGAGCTGATCCCGAACCGCTACACCTACACCGACTGGGACGGCGGGCGGGCCGCCACCCGGCGGGGGGCCGGCGGGCCGAGGTGATCCTCCACGTCGTCACCTTCCGCTGGAAGCCGGGCGTGGGCGACGCCGACGTCGCCGCGCTCTGCGAAGACCTCGAACGTTTCCGGAGCAAGGTGGGCTCGCTCCTCGACTACCGCTACGGTGCCGACCTCGGGCTGCGGGAGGGCAACGGCGACTTCGCCGTCGTCGCCCTCGTCGCCTCCCCGGAAGGGCTTCGCGACTACCTCGACCATCCGGCCCACCTTGAGCTGCTCGCCGACCGTCTCGGCCCGATGATCGAGACCCGCCTCGCCGTGCAGATCGAAGTCGCCGAGCGCCCGGGCTTCGCGGGCGGCGAGCCGGCGAGCCGCTGAGGCGCCCTGCCGCGATCAGCCTCCGGCGTCCGGCCGGGGCCGTGGGTCCGTCGGCCAACGGGCGACCAGCGAGTAGCGGTCTCCCCGGATGAGGCTCTCGCGCCATTCGATCGGGCGCTCGCCGGCGAGCACGAGCCGTTGGATCGAGAAGGCGGCCGTCTTCGGGGGCAGCCGCAGCAGCTTGCGCTCGCCCGGCTCCGGGACCACCGGCCGGATGCGCTCCCAGCCGCCGGTGATACGCAGCGAGCAATGGAGCGCGAGGAGGTCGTAGAGGCCCCCTGAGGACAAGTCGGCGTCGAGCAAAGCTGCGGCCTGGTCGGCCGGCAGCCAGGACCGGTCCCAGGCGATCGGGTCGGCGCCGGCGAAGCGGAGCCGCTCGACGAACACCACCTGCTCGCCGGCGGTGGTGCCGAGCTGCGCCGCGGCCTCGGCGGTGGCCGTACGGCGCTCGGCGGAGAGCACCTGGCTGCGCTCCTCGGCGCCGCTCGCCCGGACGGTCGAGGCCAGGCTGTAGAGGGAGTGGAGCGGTTGCTCGAGCACGCGAGGCGCGAGCGAGGAGCCGCGGCCCCGCTGGCGGACGACCAGGCCCGCGGCCGTCAGGTGGCGCACGGCCTCCCGCACGGTCTGCCGGCTGACCTCGTAGTCCCGGGTCAGCTCCTCGTCGGTCGGGAAACGGGCCTCGAACTCCCCGCCGAGCAGGCGGCGCCGCAGGTCGTCGGCGATCTGGGCCCAGAGGGGAAGCGGGCTCGCCCGGTCCAGCACGTCCGCCACCGCCTTCAGGCCCCGGCGAGGAAGAAGGAGCCGACGAGGACGGCGAGGACGTAGAGGGTGACGAGCGTCATGGGCAGGTCCTTCTCGTAGACGAAGGAGAGCACGCCGACCGCCACCCGCAGCACGGGCGTGAGGATCAGGATCAAGACGCCGAGCACGACGATCCCTCGCCCTTCGCCGCGGGTGATCGCCCGCCCGAGCGAGGCGAAGGTGTGCGGGAACGGCGTCGACCTGGACGTGAGCTCCCGGTAGGAGAAGTGCCCGGTGACCGGGACGTAGGCGGCGTGGTGGGCGAACATCAGGCCGAGCCCGGTGGCGATGACGGCCACGCTCAGCAGGACGCCCGTCCGCAGCACCAGGCTGATCGCGATCTCGACCCTGCGAACCTTCTCCTCCATCGCGGCCGCCTCTTCGGCGCTGAGCCGTCGGCGGGTGCCCGAGGGGGCGAGTCCCTCGGCGACCTGCCCGGCCCGGGGCCCAGCAGGTGGGGTGTGCGCCGGTCCGCTCGCTTCGGTCACGGGAAGATCCCCTTCTGGAGCATCTCGATGGAGATGACGACGAGGACGGCGACGAAGACGAGCCGGACGGTCCTGCTCGTCACCCGGCCGAGGACCCGAGCGCCGAAGGTGGCCCCGAGGAGCACCCCGGCGGCGACCGGGGCTGCGATGACGGGGTCTATCTGGCCACGGATGAAGTACACCCCGGCGCTCGCCGCGGCGGTCACCCCGATCATGAAGTTGCTCGTCGCGGAGGAGACCTTCATCGGAAGGTGCATCGCGCTGTCCATGGCCGGTACCTTCAAGGCGCCCGAGCCGATGCCGAGCAGGGCGCTCACCAGGCCGGCGACGTACATCAGGCCCAGGCCGGGAGTCGTGCCGACGACCTTGTAGGGGATCTCCCGCTGCTCCGCAGGGTCGTAGTAGGAGCCGTGCAGGTCAAAGTAGTTGGCGATGCGGTCGTTCGACACGCTGAGGGGCTGGTCCGCGTGGCGACGTCGGAAGGTCGCGAAGGACGAGTAGCCGAGGACGAGCCCGAAGAAGACGAACAGGAAGCGGGCGGGAAGCACGGTGGTGAGGTAGGCCCCGCTGACGGCCCCCGTGGTCGTGGCGATCTCGAGGAACATCCCCGCCCGGAGGTTGGTCATCCGCTCCCGGACGTAGGCGGCCGCGGCCCCGCTCGAGGTGGCGATCACCGAGACGATGCTCGCCCCGATGGCCAGGCGGATGTCCACGTGGTACAGGAGGGTGAGGACGGGGACGATCACCACCCCGCCCCCGAGGCCGATCAGCGACCCGAGGACCCCGGCGGCGACCGAGATCAGCGCCAGGGAGACCACGAAGTCGAGAGGGGTCACCCGCCTATTGTACGTATGTACGCTCAATTGATGCAACGTTTCCGCCGGGCACGACCGTGCGCGGGGACGGCCCGCCCCTGCCAGGGTCGGGCGGTGCGCCTCGGTTCAGGCCAGCCCGACGAGCTCTGCCGAGCGGTCGAACAGCCAGGCGGCCAGGCCCTGGTCCCTCGCCCGGGGGTGGGAGCGAGCCGGGCGGCGGCGCTCGTAGCAGCCTCCCGGGCGCCAGGCCTCGCCGGCGGGCGTCGACGCGAGCCAGACCAGCGTGTCCGCCCCTTCGGCGGGGGAGAGGAGGAGGTGGCGGATCGGGCTGCGGTAGGCGAGGGCGACGGCGAGGCCGCCCCGGCGCCCGAAGTCGGTGCGCACGGTCCCGGGGTTGAACGACGCCGCTGCGACGCCACGCCCTCCCCAGCGCCGAGCGAGCTCCGAGGCGAACAGCACGTTCTCGAGCTTCGTGGTCCCGTAGACGCGCAGCGGCCGGTAGCGGGGCGTGCGCTCGGTTCCGTCGCCGCGGGGCGCGAGGTCACGCCGGTCGATGCGCCCGACGAGCTGCATCCGGCTCGAGGTGACGAGGACCTTTGACCCCTCTCCGAGGCGCTCGGCGAGCAGGTGGGTGAGCAGGAAGGGCGCGAGGTGGTTGACCTGGAGCGTGAGCTCGTGGCCGTCGGCGGTGAGGACCCGGCGCCGGGAGAGCAGCCCTGCGTTGTTCGCGAGCACGTCGATGCGCGCGTAGGCGGCCGCCAGCTCGCCGGCAAGGCGCCGGACCTGGTCGAGCTGGGCGAAGTCGCAGGTGAACGGGGCCGCGCCGGTCGCCGCAGCGACGGCCTGCGTCTTCACCGGCGAGCGGCCGACGATCGCCACCGCCGCGCCGAGCCTCGCCAGAGCGGCGGCGGCGGCGGCGCCGATGCCCGAGCTCCCTCCGGTGATGACCACCACGCGTCCGGACAGGTCCGGCACCTCGGGCATGGCACAGTGTGGCATGCCCCTCGCGCTGCTCACCGACCTCTACGAGCTCAACATGGCGGCCGCCTACCTCCGCCAGGGGATGACCGGGGTCGCGACCTTCAGCCTCTTCGTGCGCGAGCTCCCTGCGAGCCGCGGCTTCCTCGTGGCGGCCGGGCTCGAGGACGCCCTGTCCTATCTCGAGCGGCTCGCCTTCGAGGATGGGGACCTCGAGTACCTGGCAGGGATCGGCTTCTCCGAGGAGAGCCTCGACGCCTTCGCGAAGCTCCGCTTCGAGGGCGAGGTCTGGGCGGTGCCAGAGGGCACGGTCGTCCTCGCCGGCGAGCCCCTGCTCGAGGTGAGCGCGCCCCTGCCGGTCGCCCAGCTCGTCGAGACCTACCTCCTCAACACCTTCACGATCCAGACGGCGCTCGCCACAAAGGCGGCGCGCTGCCGCCTGGCGGCCGGAGAGCGGATCAGCCTCGTCGACTTCAGCCTGCGGAGGACCCAGGGCATGGACGCCGGGCTCGCCGTGGCCCGCCTCTCGGCGATGTGCGGCTTCGTCGGGACGAGCAACGTCGAGGCGGCCCGCCGCTTCGGCCTGACGCCCTCGGGGACCATGGCGCACTCCTACGTCGTCGCGTTCGAGGACGAGCTCGAGGCGTTCGTCTCCTTCGGGCGCTCGCACCCCGGTCGGGTGACCTTCCTCGTGGACACCTACGACCCGAAGTCGGGGATCGACCACGCCATCGAGGCGATCCGCCGGCTCGGGCTGGAGCGGCGCGCCGGGGTCCGGATCGACAGCGGCGACCTCGGGGCGCTCGCACGCGAGGCTCGCCGCCGCCTCGACGAGGCGGGGCTCCCGCTCGTGCAGATCTTCGTCTCCGGCGGCCTCGACGAGCGAGACCTCCGGCGCTTCGTCGAGGAGGGCGCGCCGATCGACGCGGCCGGCGTGGGCACGAAGCTCGGGGTCGTTGCCGACGCGCCCTATCTCGACACTGTCTACAAGCTCGTGGAGTACGCGGGGCGGCCGGTGGCGAAGCTCTCCGAGGGCAAGGAGACGCTTCCGGGCTCGAAGCAGGTGTTCAGGGCGGCCGGCCTTCTCGACGTGATCGGCTGCCGCGACGAGGTGGCGGCGCCGGGCCAGGTCGCGCTGCTCGAGCCCGTGATGCGCGAGGGGCGGCGGACGCGACCCGGGGACGACCTTGGGGCGCTGCGCGAGCGGGTGGAGGCTGGCCTCGCCTCGCTTCCGGAGGGGGTGCGGGACCTCGACCGGCCGGTGGCGGTGGTCCCCGGGACGAGCGAGCGCCTCCGAAGGCTGACGCGAGAGGTCTGGGACGCGGCGCGCACCTGAGCCCGGCCGCCCGGGCGGCCGCCCGGACGGGCTCTCCTTCCTCGCCCAGGGCGACGACCCGCAGCCCGACCCCTCCCCGGCCGATGGCGCGCCGGCAGCCCGGCCCTGGCACCAGGCGATCGCCAGCCTGAAGGTCCGGGAGTTCCGTCGCTGGTTCTCGAGCCAGGTCGTCTCCAACGCGGGCTCGATGACCCAGTCGGTCGCCCAGGCATGGCTCGTGCTGCGGATCTCCGGGAACGGGATTGACCTTGGGGTCGTGTCGGCCGCGTCCATGCTGCCGGTGCTCATCGGCTCGCCGTCGGCGTCGCCGTCTGCTTCTACGTCAACGCCGCGACCTTCCTCCTGCCCATCGCCGTGCTCGCCGCCGGGCCAACCCGGGCCCGGGTGGCCGGGGGGCCGGCTGTGCCGAGCCCGGCCGCGGCGGCGGCGACCGCTCGGCGCGCAAGGGTGGGGCGGGAGCGCGGGAGCTTCGTCGAGGGCCTCCGCTACGCCTGGCGGACCCGGTGATCCGCTACGGGGTCCTGATGGCCGGGGCGAGCGGGATGCTGCTCAACATGGGGGTCGCGCTGCCGTTGATGGCGACGCGCTCGTTCCACGCCGGAGGCGGCGGCTACGGCGGGATGATGGCGTGCTTCGGGGGCGGGGCGCTCTTCGGCGCCGTCCTCGCAGGCTCCGGCCCGGCCTGCCCGCCGCCGCGGCGGGTGAGGTGGCTCGCTGCCGCCACCGGGGCCGCGGTGCTCGGCGCGGCGGCCATGCCGGACATGCCGGCCGAGCTGCTCGCCCTCGCCGTCGTCGGCCCGCTCTCGATCTGGTTCGTCGCGCTCGCGAACTCGCTCGTCCAGCTGAGGGCGGCTCCGGAGCTGCGGTCGCGGGTCATGGGCGTCTGGGTCATGGCGCTGCCGGGCCTCGCCGTCGTCACCGGACCGCTCACCGGCTGGGTGGCCGGAGAGATCGGGGGGGCCGCCGGGGCTCGCGACGCCTTCGGCCTCGCCGGCCTGTCCCTCCTGCTCGCCGCGGGCGCTGGCTGGCGCGCCTACGGTGCCCGGCGCGAGGCGCCTGGCGGTTGGGCGGCATAGTGAGCGTGCACATCCGGCCGCCGAACCCTAGGCTCGCCGGGGTGAGCATACCGAGGGAAAGCGCCGGAGCCGACCGCGCCGACGGCGGGCCTGTCGCCGTCGGGGTCGACTTCGGCACGGAGTCGGGCCGGGTCCTGCTCCTCGAGCTGTCGAGCGGGAGGGAGCTCGCCTCGGAGGAGGTCCGGTATCCCCACGGGGTGATCGACGAGGTCCTGCCGGACACGGGCGAGGCGCTCGGCCAGGACTGGGCCCTGCAGCATCCGCTCGACTACGTCGAGGTGCTCGAGCGCGGCATCCCCGCGGCGCTGGCCTCGGGGGCGGTGGACCCGGGACGGGTCGTCGGCATCGGGGTGGACTTCACGTCCTGCACCGTGCTGCCCGCCCTCGCCGACGGGACGCCGCTTTGCACGCTCGAGCGCTGGAGGCGCCACCCCCACGCCTGGCCGAAGCTCTGGAAGCACCACGCCGCCCAGGCCTACGCCGACCGGCTGACCGCCGTGGCCGAGGAGCGCGGCGAGGCGTTCCTGTCGCGCTACGGCGGGAGGATCTCCTCGGAGTGGTACTTCCCGAAGCTGCTGCAGGTCCTCTACGAGGACCGAGCCGTCTACGACGCCGCGGACGCCTTCGTCGAGGCGACGGACTGGATCGTCTGGCACTGCACCGGGGCGGAGGTGCGCTCGGCCTGCGCCGCCGGCTACAAGGCCTTCTGGTCCGAGCGCGAGGGCCTTCCCTCGACGGAGTACTTCCAGGCCGCCTACCCCGAGCTCGTCGCGCCGGCGGCCAAGCTCGGGACGCGCTTCGTCCCGCTCGGCGCCCGGGCCGGGCGACTTCGCGAGGAGGTCGCCGCCCGTGTCGGCCTGCCGGCGGGGATCGCCGTCGCCGCCGGCAACGTCGACTCATTCGTCTCGGTACCCGGCGCCGGGGTCGAGCGCCCCGGCGTGTTCGTGATGGTCGTCGGCACCTCGATCTGCGACATGGTCGTCCACCCCGACGAGGTGCGCATGCCCGGGATCACCGGCGTCGTCTACGAGGGGATCCTCCCGGGCCTCTACGGCTACGAGGCGGGCCAGCCCGCGGTGGGCGACATGTTCGCGTGGTACGTGGACCGCCTGCTCGCCCCGGGCGCGAACGGCGCCGCGGCAGGCGCGCCGGTGGCGAGGACGGACCGGTACTCCGCGCTGGAGGCCGCTGCCGGGGCGCTCGCCCCGGGATCGACCGGGCTCGTCGCGCTCGACTGGTGGAACGGCAACCGGTCCATCCTCGCCGACGCCGATCTCTCCGGGGTCCTCGCCGGCCTCACCCTCTCGACGAGGCCTGAGGAGGTCTACCGGGCGCTGCTCGAGTCCGTCGCCTTCGGGACCCGGCGCATCGTCGACAACTTCGAGGAGCACGGCTTGGGGATCGAGCGGATCGTCGCCTGCGGAGGGATCGCGGAGAAGAGCCCGGTGATGATGCAGCTGATCTCCGACGTGACCGGCCGTGCCGTCGAGGTCCCGGCCTCGCCGCAGATCCCCGCCCGGGGCGCCGCGCTGTTCGGGGCGGTGGCGGCGGGCCCGGAGGAGGGAGGGTTCGGCGGAGTCGGCGAGGCCGTCGCGGCGCTCAGGCCGCCGGTCGCCCGTACCTACCGGCCCTCTCGGGAGGCGGGCGCGACCTACGCCGAGGTCTACTCCGTCTACCGGTCGCTCCACGACCAGCTCGGCCGGGAGAAGGTGGAGTGGCTGCACGCGCTCAAGCAGATCCGCCGAAGCGTCGCCGGCCCGTCGGCTCCGGCCTCCGGTGGCTGAGGGACGGGTGCGAGGGGTGCGGGAAGTGCGAGGGGTGCAAGTGGCACCCGGGCGCTGCCGGGAGGGAGTGGTGCAAAGGTGAGCGGCTCGGCGGTGGAGGAGCTGCGCTCGAGGGTCCTTCGCGCGAACCTGGCGCTCCCGGCGGCCGGCCTGGTGAAGCTGACCTGGGGCAACGTCAGCGGGATCGACCGGGCGCGGGGCCTGGTCGTGATCAAGGCGAGCGGCGTGCCCTACGAGACGATGACCGCCGCCGACATGGTCGTCGTGGACCTCGACGGCCGCGTCGTCGAGGGCGGCCGGCCCTCGACCGACACCCCGACGCATCTCGCGCTCTACTCGACCTTCCCCGAGCTCGGCGGGGTGGTCCACACGCACTCGACCTGGGCGACCGCCTGGGCCCAGGCGGAGCGGCCCATTCCCGTGCTCGGCACGACGCACGCTGACCTCTCGCCGCTCGCCGTCCCCCTCTCTCGAGCCCTCACCGGCGAGGAGGTCGACGCCGCCTACGAGGCGAGCACCGGGACGGTGATCGTCGAGGCGCTC
>JAJYNS010000120.1 GCA_021786195.1 Actinomycetes bacterium
GGGCCGCTTGGGGAGAAGGCGCCGCTCGCCGCGGCCACGCCGGCGGCCAACGCGGCGACCAGCAGGACCACGAGCAGCGCCCTCAGGCGGGGACGCGGCGTCTGCACGGGCGAGGAAGCGTACCGGACCTGCCGCCCGCCAAGGTGTGCGCTGGGTACGCTCTTGCCCGGGGCCGCCCGGCGAGCCGGCTGCCTGCGGACGAGGGCCGGCCAGTGAAGGAGGGAGCGATGCGGGTGGTCGTCGACTACGAACGGTGCGGGAGCAACGCGGTCTGCGCGGGCATCCTCCCGCAGGTGTTCGAGGTCCGCGACGACGGGTTCCTCTACGTGCTCGAGGAGCACCCGCCGGAGGAGCTGAGGTGGCTGCTCGAGGAGGCTGTCGCCGGCTGCCCGACGCGGGCGATCAGCCTCGAAGAGGAGTGAAGGCGACGGGCGGTTCTCCCCGCGTCCGGTTCGCGCCCTCCCCGACGGGCTACTTCCACGTCGGCGGGGCCCGCACGGCCCTGTACAACTGGCTCTTCGCACGGCGGCTCGGCGGGACCTTCGTGCTGAGGATCGAGGACACCGACCGTGAGCGCAGCGACGACGCCTGGATCTCGGGCATCCTCTCGGCCCTGGAGTGGCTGGGCATCTCCTGGGACGAGGGCCCCTACCGCCAATCGGAGCGCCTGCCCCTGTACGAGAAGGCCGCTGCCGAGCTCTTCGCCGCCGGCCGCCTGTACGCGTGCGACTGCAGCCGGGCTGACGTCGAGGCTCGCAACCCCGGGCGCACGACCCCCGGCTACGACGGCTACTGCCGCGATCGCGCGCTGACGCCCGGGCCGGGGAGAGCGCTCCGGTTCCGAACCCCCGACGAGGGGGTGACCCTGGTGCACGACGTCGTGCGGGGCGACGTGGAGTTCCCCAACTCGACGATCGAGGACTTCGTCGTGGTGAAGTCGAGCGGCGACCCGCTCTTCGTCCTCGCCGTCGTCGTGGACGACATCTCGATGGGCATCACCCACGTGATCCGGGCCGAGGAGCACCTCCCGACGACGCCGAAGGCGGTCATGCTCTGGGAGGCGCTCGGCGCAGGCCCGGTGCCGGTCTTCGCGCACCTGCCGGTGCTCGTCAACGAGAAGCGGCAGAAGCTGTCGAAGCGCCGGGACCGCGTCTCGGTCGAGGACTACCGGGCGATGGGGATCCTGCCGGAGGCGATGCGCAACTACCTGGCGCTCCTCGGCTGGTCTCCGGCGGACGGCCGGGAGGTGCTCGACCTCGAGGAGCTCGTCTCCGAGTTCCGTCTCGAGGACGTGAACAACTCGCCGGCGTTCTTCGACGAGCGCCGTCTCCTGCACTTCAACGGCCTGTACATCCGGGCCCTCGACGAGGAGGAGTTCCTGCGGAGGGCGCTGCCGTTCCTCGAGCCGCCGAGCGGGCCCTGGGCGCCTGGGCGCTTCGACCGGGCGCAGTTCGAGCGCCTCGCCCCGCTGGTCAAAGAGCGCGTCGCGACCCTCGGCGAAGTCGCCGGCATGGTCGACTTCCTGTTCGCCGATCCCTTCGTCGTCGACGACCACGACCGTGCGACCTCGATCGGCAGGGACCCCGGGGCACGAGCGCTGCTCGAGCAGGTGGCGGAGGGCTTCAGGTCATGCGGCTGGGACGCGGGGTCGATCAGGGCGGTCGTGACCGCCGCGGCCGAGGCGTCGGGGCGCAAGCTCGCCAAGGCGCAGGCGCCGGTGCGGGTGGCGACGATGGGTCGTGCCGTCGGCCTGCCCCTCTTCGAGTCGCTGGAGGTCCTCGGGCGCGAGCGAGCGCTCGGACGCGTCCTCTCGGCGCTGGGAGCCGGGGCGGGGACGCCCGCCGGCACCGGACCGGGCGGGGCGGCGCAGCCCGCCGGCGGGGCCGGCTGAGGTCGAGGCGGCGGACGGAGACCGCTCGTGCTGCTGTTCGCGCCGATCAGATGGGCTTTCAAGCTCGCCTACTTCGCCGTGCTCGCCTCCGTGGTCTACGTCGTCGTGAGCGGCTTCCAGGTCGTCTCAGCATCCCACCTGCCGACCTCGGCGAGCGTCGTCATCCCCGGGGCCCGTGCCGTCGTCGTGCTCGGCGCCCCGACCGACGGCGCCCAGCCGGGGGCGGACCTCTCGGCGCGCCTCGAGCAGGCGCTCGCGCTGTACCAGGACCGGCGGGCCCCGACCATCCTCGTCGTCGGCGCCCCGGCGCAGGGGGCGAACGCGGCGGAGCCCCAGGTCATGGCGAGCTGGCTGGAGCAGCGCGGCGTGCCCGCGGCGGCGGTCGTCCAGCTCAGCGCCCCCGACGCGGCCACCGGGCTGTCGCAGGTCGAGGCGGAGCTCGGCAGGGGCGCGAGGGTCGTGGTCGTGACCGACGCGATCGACGCCCTGTGGACCAAGGGGGCTGCGTCCCACGATGGCCTGTCGGCGGTCGTCTCGCCGGCGATCGGGAGCGAAAAGGCCTTCTACGAGGAGCTGGGCCAGCTCTGGCGGCAGGCGACGGGCGTCGCCGTGGGTCGGGTGATCGGCTACGCGAACGCGCCCTGGGCGGCGCACTGACCGGGGTGCTGCTGTTAGGATCCTGCTGCACCCATTCGGGGGTGGTGTAATCGGCAACACAACAGGTTCTGGCCCTGTCATTGGGGGTTCGAGTCCTCCCCCCCGAGCT
>JAJYNS010000019.1:0-12264 GCA_021786195.1 Actinomycetes bacterium
CGAGAGCGGAGCGCTCCCGGCCGGGGTGAGCTTTGCCGACAACGGGGGCGGTGACGCCACGCTCTCGGGTGCGCCGACACAGTTCGGGGCGTACCCGATCACCCTGGTGGCGTCGAACGGCATGTCCCCCGAAGCGAGCGAGACGTTCACCTTGTACGTCGATGCTCCGCCGAGCATCTCGGAGCCCTCGACCTCGGCGATGGCGCTGGCCGGCCAGTCGATGACCCCGGTCGACTTCACGGCGAGCGGTTATCCGGCGCCGACGTTCTCCGAGTCCGGTCCGCTGCCGACCGGGGTGAGCCTGTCCTCCTCCGGTGTCCTCTCGGGGAGGCCGACCCAGGGTGGCTTGTTCCCTATCACGGTTTCAGCTTCGAACACAGTGGGCTCGGCTTCCTCGACGAGCTTCACCTTGACCGTTGACGAGGCCCCCTCGATCACCTCTTCGTCCTCGACGACCTGCTCGGTCGGCTCGACCTGCTCGGTCACCGTGCAGGCGAGCGGGTACCCGACGCCGACCCTGTCGCTGTCGCCCTCGAGCACGCTGCCTTCGGGGTTGAGCCTCACCGACCAGGGCAACGGGACCGCCACGATCTCGGGGACCCCGGCCTCGGGCACGGGCGGCAGCTACCAGCTCGGGATCTCGGCTTCGAGCTCGGCCGGATCCGCGGCCCAGACCTTCAACCTCGTGGTCGACTCGAAGGCCACCTTCACCAGCCCGGCGACGATCGCACTTGACGCGGGCACGAGCGTCTCGTTCCAGATCACGACCATCGACGGCTACCCTGCCCCGAGCCTGACGGCGACGGCCCTGCCGGCGGGTCTTTCCCTCACCGACCAGGGCAACGGGACGGCGCTTCTCACCGGATCGGTGCAAACCTCTGCTGAGGGCACCTATCACCCGGTCTTCGGTGCCACGAGCTTGGCGGGCACCGTCAGCCAGGGCACGACTCTCTCCGTCCAGGCGCCTGGCACGGCGGTCTCGAACTGCCCGACGGGGGACATCTGCTCAGGCGGCACGAAGCCGGTCGCTCCGACGATCACCTCGGGGGCGTCAACGACCTTCCTTGTCGGCGCCCCTGGGAGCTACCAGATCGTCGCCACCGGGACACCGGCGCCGACCTGCACAGAGACCGGGACACTGCCCAGTGGTGTGACGCTCTCGAGCGCCTGCCTCCTTTCGGGCGCACCGACGACGGCCGGAACCTTCACCATCACGGTGACTGCCGCAAACGGCCAGGATCCGAGTGCCACCCAGGCCTTTACCTTGACGGTGACGGCTCTGCCATCGAGTGGTGGCGGCGGTGGCGCGCCGAGCCCCGGGCCAGCTCCGAGCCCGCCGCTGCTCGGCAGTGGCCAGGGCGCTGGGCCAGGTACGGTGACTTTCACCGAGGGCACGAGCGGCAGCTTCCAGATCCCGGCCTCGGGCATCCCAACGCCAACTTGCACCCTAGCTAGCGGCTCTCTGCCGCCGGGTCTCAGCCTCTCCTCGAGCTGCCTGATCTCCGGCTCGCCGACCAAGGGGGGCACGTACGCCTTCACAGTGGAGGCGTCGAATGCCAGTGGCTTCACGACCGAGACGCTCACCTTGAGCGTGCAGCCTCCGAAGGTGGTCGTGGTCCCGCCCTCTGGTCCTGACTACCACTTCTCCAGCGTCCTCTCCGGCGCCCTGCACTACAAGGTCGCGAGCCCAGCGAGCCTGAATGGCACCCGCATGGCCACGAGCGGCAAGGTGCTCCTCAGCCTCACCTCGGACTTCGGCTTCGACGGCCGAGGTGGCCTCGGCAGTGTCCACCTCGTCCTCCAGCGTGACCTGCGCACGGTGCGGGTCCAACAGGTCATCCACGGTCATGAGCGCACCGTCGAACGGCGTGTCGCCTTCTACGCCGGTGTGCTCGTCCTCGTCGAGCCGGAGCATCGGGGTGCGCTGGTGTTCCGGCACTTCACCGACGTGCGCCTGATAGGCAAGACGGTCCACGCGGTGGCGGTCGGGCAGCTCATCAGCACCGAGCGGGTCCGGGTGCTCGTCAAGGTCAATGGTCGGGAACAGCTCGTCTGGCGCAACCGCCAGGTCAAGCGCCCCCTGCGCTTCGCCTTCGCGACGTCTCCTTCCACGTCGTAGCCGGCGACGGCGACGGGCCGGGCCGGGTGCCTCGACCAAGCGCTCGCCGCGCTGCTCGACGAGCTCGAGGCAGCGCGGGAACGCTCGGCGCTCGAAGCGATGCCCTGTGAAGACGGCCCTGAGCTTTTCTCACAGCGGGGATGGTCCGATGAGTCACGACAAGCCCCGCGCCGAGCGCGTCGTTCCCTTTGCCCGCGACAACTTCTCCGCCAAGGCGTTCGGGCCTACGCGACGGCCAAGGTGCACCGGGACCATCACCTCGAGGTGGCCAAGGCGCTCCAGCCGATCCCGGAGAGCCGGATCGGTGCCCGGGCGGAGGTGCGGGCAGATCGCCAGCTGGCCCGTGTCTCGCATCGAAGGGCGGCGGTGAGGTTCGATCCGCTTGCACCCATGCCCTGCACCGGAGGCGGCGCGGGGCATGAAGTGGTGGACCTCGACCCACGATGCCAGATGCGCACACGCGACACCCAGCGCGGTCGGGCCGGAGCGTGTAGAACGAGGTGGTGAGCCCGGTCCGGTCGCCCGGGGCCGTTGCCTTCGAGGAGCTCGAGCCCTTCCGCCGGCAACTGACCGCCTACTGCTACAGGATGCTGGCCTCGCCCCACGACGCCGAGGACGCGGTGCAGGAGACCTTCGTCCGGGCCTGGCGCGGGCTGTCCGGGCTCGACGAGCGGGCCGGCCTGCGCCCCTGGCTGTACCGGATTGCGACCAACGTCTGCCTGGACGTCTTGAAGGGCAGGAACCGGCGGGCCCTGCCGGCGTCGATCGCCCCGGCCGTCCGCGGGCAGCGATGGGGGGCCTCCCATGAGCTGGCACTTGGCCTGCCCAGGCCGGAGGCGACCTGGGTGCAACCCATACCGGACAGCCTGATCGAGGCCACAGATGCCGAGCCGGCCGAGGCCGCCGTGCGGCGGGAGTCGATCCGGCTGGCGTTCGTCGCTGCCCTGCAACACCTGCAGCCTCGCCAGAGGGCCGTGCTCATCCTGCGGGACGTGCTGAGGTGGAAGGCCGAGGAAGTAGCCGGGCTCCTCGGGTCCAGCGCCGACGCCGTCAACAGCACCCTGCGCCGGGCCCGTGCCGCGATGGGCAGGGCTGGCCTCGACGGGGGCCCACCCGGGCGCCGTGAGCTCGACCTCGAGCTTCTCGCTCGGTACGTCCAGGCCTTCGAGCGCTACGACGTCGACGCGCTGGTGGCGCTGCTCCACGAGGACGCCCTACTCACGATGCCGCCGTTCGCTCTCTGGCTGCAGGGGGTCGCCGACATCGGTCGCTTCCTGGCCGCCATGGCGGGCGAAGGTGGCCGTGACCAGGTGGTCCCGCTCGTGGCCAACGGCTCTCCGGCGCTCGGCGTCTACCGGCCCGGCCGTGAGTCGGGAGAGCCGGAGGCGTTCGCCATCCAGGTGCTCGAGTGTGCCCGGGGGCGCATCGTCGAGATCCACGCGTTTCTCGAGCCGGAGCTGTTCGCCGTGTTCGGGCTGCCGCCTGTCTTGGCGAGCTGAGGGCGCCTCGGGGACCTTCCCCGGCCACGCGACGACTTTTCCCGGCTCGATCAGTTGTACAGCTGGGCCAAGGCCCGCCCGCGACGTCGCTCCGGCCCGGCCCGGGGACCCCGGCCAGGGGCGCGGCAGCGACGTGAGGGCCGAGAGAGGAGGAGAGAGCGATGGAGGGCTATACCACGTCGTTCCTGGTGGACCGGAGCGCGAGGGAGGTCTTCGAGGCCGTCAACAACGTGCGGGGATGGTGGGGGCCGAACGTGGAGGGGGGCAATGACGAGGTCGGCGAGGAGTTCACCTACCGCGTGCCCGGTGTCCATACCTGCAGGCTCCGGGTCGTCGAGAGAGTCCCCGACGAGAAGGTCGTGTGGCTCGTCCTCGAGAACCACATGAGCTTCGTCGAGGACCAGTCCGGATGGACCGGGACCTCGATCAGCTTCGAGATCCACGGCGGCGCCGGCGGCACCGAGGTCCGCTTCGCCCACTTGGGCCTGCTCCCCGAGCACGAGTGCTATGAGGTCTGCGCAGACGCGTGGGGCTCCCTCATACACCACAGCCTGCCCAGCCTGATCAACACGGGCGTCGGCCACGGGTACGGATGAGCGGCGCCCTCGGGCGGGCGAGCCGGCACCGGCCCCCGCCCGAGGACCGGGCCGCGTCAGAGGCTCGGCGTGCTGGCAGCGCCGCGGAGCCCGGCGCCGGCCGACGCCTGCAGCGGCTCGGGCAGCAGATCCCCACCGGCCTCGAGGACCTCGTCGGCCACGCCGCGGTGCGCGGCGCTGAAGTCCCGCTGGCGGATCAGCACGAACGACAGCGCTCCGGCGGTGAAGGCGACGATCGTCGCGACCCAGAGGATCTCGTTGAGCCCGTGCACGAAGCCCGCCAGCGCGGCATGGCCGACCAGCCTCTGCAGCGGCGACCCCGTGGGCGCCGCCAGGCTGGAGCCGGAGGAGCCGAGGCTGGCGCTCCCGCCGGTGAGCTGGTCGGCGACCCCCGAGGCCGAGCGCGCAAGCGGCGTCCCGGCCAGCGAGGAGACCACGGTGGCGCGGACCCGGGCGGAGAACAGCGAGCCGAGCAGGGCGATGCCCGTTGCCGTCCCGACCTGGCGCAGCGTCGAGTTGATGCCCGAGGCCATGCCGGCACGTGCAGGCTCGACGACCCCGACGGCCGTGGAGGCGAGGGGCACGTTGACGAGGCCGATGCCCACTCCCGCGACGACGAACCCGGGGATGAGGTGGGTCCAGCTCGAGCTCGGCGCCAGCCCCGCCATGAGGAGGGTGCCGACTCCCGAGACGACGAACCCCGGTCCGATCAGCCACTTGATCGGCACACGGGAGGTGAGGCGGCCCGCCACCGCCGCGGTGAGGAAGGTCGCTCCGGTCAGGAGCAGGAAGCGCACGCCGGTGGCCACGGCCGAGAGCCCGAGGGCGTCCTGCAGGTACAGCACCAGGTAGGTGAAGAGCGCGAACACCGAGGAGTTGATCCCGAAGGCCGCGACCAGCCCGCCGGTGAAGGTCGGGATGCGCAGCAACCCGAAGTCGAACATCGGCCGGCTCTGCAGCTGCTCGACCACGACGAAGGCTGCCAGCAGGGCGGCGAAGGACGCAAGAGGGACGACTACGCCGAGGCTGCCCCACCCTTTGGTCGTGCTCTCGATCAGCCCGTAGACGAGGGCGGCGAGCGCGCCCGAGAAGCTGAGGAAGCCGATCCAGTCGGTCCGGCCGGCCTCGGGGTTGCGGGACTCGTCGACCTTGAGAAGCGTGATCGCGAGCGCCCCCATCCCGATGGGGATGTTGACGAAGAAGATCCAACGCCAGGAGATCCCGCTCGTGATGACCCCGCCGAGCACCGGGCCGACCGCCACGGCGATGCCCGTCACGGCCCCGTAGACGCCGAAGGCGACCCCGCGCTCTCGCCCGCGGAAGGCGTGGGCGAGGAGGGCGAGCGAGGTCGCGAACATGACCGCCCCGCCGATCCCCTGGAAGGCGCGTGCGAGGATGATGAACAGCGGTCCGGTGGAGGTCCCGCACAGCAGCGAGCCCATCGTGAACGCCGCGATGCCGACGGCGAAGACCTTCCGGCGTCCCAGCAGGTCGGCGAGCGACCCCGAGGTGAGCAGCAGCGCCGCCAGGGTGAGCGCGTAGGCGTCGATCACCCATTGGAGGTCGGGCAGGGTGGCGTGGAAGTCGCGCGCGATGTCGGGCAGGGCGACGTTCACGATCGTGAGGTCCAGCAGCAGCATGAAGATCCCGACGCATACCGCTACGAGCGTCCACCACTTACGATCCATCCCATCCTCCGGCTTCATGGCTGCCTCGAGCGACCGCCCGGAGACAGTAACTGTCAATGCTCAAATCGTCAAGTTGCCGAACTATATGGTGTGAATTCGATCATCATGCCTGATCGTCAGCTACCATCTCGACGTGACCCGAGAGGTGCTCCGAGGCCCTGAAGAGGATCTCGGGGCCTCGGAGACCCCGGCCGAGGTCGCCAGCTATCTGGGCTACCTGCTGAGGAGGTTCCGCAAGCAGGCCGCTCGGCTCGCCGCCGAGGAGGCGGAGGCCGAGGAGGGGGCCGGCGGGTGCCAGGCGCACGAGCTACAAGAGCTGGCCGTGCTCTCCCTGCTGCAGGAGTGCGGGCCGAAGAGCCAGCAGGAGCTGGCCGACCGGCTGAGGATCAACCGTTCGACCATGGTGAAGCTGATCGACCACCTGGAGGCCCGGGGCGAGGTGCGCCGGGTCCGCGACTCGAGCGACCGCCGCCGGTATGCGCTCGAGCTCGCCGACGAAGGCGTCGCGCGAGCAAGGGAGCTGCGCCGCCGGGCGGACCTGGTCGGCCGGGCGCTGACCCGATCGCTCAGCGTCCCAGAGCGCGCCAGGCTCTCGAGGCTGCTCGCCGAGCTCGCGAGGGGCCGAGGCTTCGACGACCTTCCTTCCCCGCTCTCGGGCTGCCTCCTCTGGTCGGCGACGATGCTGCAGCAGGAGCTCGAGAGCTTCGGAGACTCTTGGCTTGCCCCGCTCGGCCTCGACGTGCGCCGCTACGTCTCCTTGGTGATCCTGTCCGGGCTGCGCTGCTCCCAGTCCGAGCTCGGCAACCAGCTGCTGATCGGGCCGGCGAGCACCGTGGAGCTCGTGGACGAGCTCGAGCGCCTCGGCGCGGTCGAGCGCCGGCGCAGCGCGGCCGATCGTCGCGTGCACGAGCTGCGTCTCACCGGCAGGGGGCGCCGGCTGCTCGGGGACGCGCACTCGCTGGTCTCTGCGGCCTCGGAGGAGTTCTTCGGCGGGCTCACCGCCGACGCCTACGAGGAGCTGACCGAGCTCATGCAGCGTGCCGTCGGCCTCGGGCACGGCACCCGCAGGCCGCAGCGGCGTCGCCGGGAGGCGGGGCCCGGCCTGCAGGCGGTGCGGGATCAGCCGTAGGGAGAGCCCGGAGAGGTCTGGTCGAGGACTCGGCCCATCTGGATCGAGTCCCACAGCTCGCCGTTGCGGCGCCGGTAGTGACGCCGTAGGCGCCCCTCCTTCACGAAGCCGAACTTCTCGTAGAGGGCGATCGCCGTCTCGTTGTGCGGCCAGACCTGGAGCGACGCCTTGTGCGCGCCCTTCTCCTGTGCCCAGTCGAGGAACGACTCGAGCAGCTTCGAGCCGACCCCTCGGCCGCGCCAGGGCTCCCCGACCAGCATCCCGAACTCGGCGATGCCGAGCCTCAGGCCGGCCCCGAGGGTGCCGGCGAGCCGGCCCCGCAGCTCGGCGACGAGCAAGAGCGCGTCGGCAGCCTCGAGGCCGCGCTCGAATGCTTCCCGGCGCTCCACGCGATCCAAAGGAGCCTCCCGGCCGATCCACCGTCCCTCCTTGGCGACGGCCTCGAACAACGCGAGCCACTCCTCGAAGTCCTGTGCCGTCGCCCGCCGGATGACGACCCTGTCCTCGGCATCCATGCCACCAGCATCGCGGATCCTCGAGGACACGGGACGAGGGGGCGGATCGACCCGCCGCCGCTGCCCCGTGGCCTGCGCCCCCGAGCACCCGAGCCATGCCGTGCAGGAGCAGCGCCCGCTGTAGGCTTGGAGGTGGCCCCTCGGAGAAGGTCCCATGGCAGAGCTTGGCGTGCAGGCGAAGCGGCGAAGGGTCCGCCGCAGGGTGGGCCTTGTGGCGGCGCTCGTGTTGACGGCCCTCGAAGCCGCCGTCGTCGCGAGGCGACGAGGCTCCCTGCTCGGCATGGACACCGTCGTGCGCTGCCGGGACGGCCATTTGTTCACGACCTTCTGGGTCCCTGGAGGCTCCTTCAAGGCGGTTCGGCTCGGTTGGTGGAGGTTGCAGAGATGCCCGGTCGGTCCCCACTGGAGCCTGGTCACCCCGGTCGACGTGGCGTCGTTGACGGCAGAAGAGCGTGATCTCGCGGCGCAGCGGCACGACGTGCGCGTGCCCTGAGGGATCGGGGCTGCCACGGGGCCTGGCGCGCCTCTGCGGGTCGCAGGCGGCGGGCACCGCGCCTCGCCGCTGAGCGGCCCGGACGGGTCTGGCGGGTCCATCGAGCGCCTGTGGCGAGGCGGCGGCCCGTCGAGAGGCAGCAGAGGGAGGTGAGGTCGGTGGACCTGGACCGGGCGAGGGAGTTCATAGCCGAGCACCACCAAGGTGTGCTCATGACCTGGCGGGGCGACGGGATGCCCCAGCTCTCGCCGGTGCTCGCGGTGACCGACGGGGAAGGCCGAGTCGTCGTCAGCTCCAGGGA
The DNA here is from genome assembly GCA_021786195.1 of Actinomycetes bacterium. Classification (GTDB taxonomy): domain Bacteria; phylum Actinomycetota; class Acidimicrobiia; order Acidimicrobiales; family Bog-793; genus JAKAOD01. Next base: position 8,341 of record JAJYNS010000019.1, read on the forward strand.
GGCCGCCTACAAGACGCGCAACCTACGCCGTCGACCCTTCGCCGCGCTGTGCGTGTGGGCGGAATGGCCCGGCAAGTGGGTGCAGGTGGAGGGGCCGACCGAGGTGCTCTCGCTTCCCGAGGCCATGGAGCCCCTCGTCGACTACTACCGGCGCGCAGCCGGGGAGACCGACTGGGACCGCTACCGCGAGGCGATGCGCGAGGAGAGGAGGGTCCTCCTGCGCATCAGCGTCGAACGAGCGGGCCCCGACGTGTCGGGCTGAGCGCCCAGCCGGACCGCAGGGACGGCCCACATCTGCCGGGCCCGCCCTTCGGTCTGCAGAGGGGCAGATCGGGTCAGGAGCCGGTCACCTCTGTGCGCACGCGTGCCAGCAGGGGGCCCTTCAGGCAGTCGAGCCCGACAGTCGTTGCGAGCAGGGACGCCAGGAGGACGACGACGTCGACGAGGGGGACGGCGGTCATGAGGATCCCTCGGGTTGCCAGCACGGTCACCACGATGACGTCCGCGACGGTGGCGACGAGCATCCAGGTGCTCGGGCGAGACGCCCACAGCCGGCCGCGCTCACGCACGAGGTAGACGGTGGCCTGCCCGGTCGCCACCAGCATCACGAAGACCAGCGTCTGGGTCGCGCCGAGCCCGAGATGCAGCAGGTGCCGCCCGACGAGGTAGGTGGCGAAGGAGACGACCAACCAGGGGAGGGCGACGCCGAGCGCGGCGAGAGACAGGGCGCGCACGCGCCAGCGGTCCGGAGTGGGCGAGAAGCCGACCCGGTCGGTGGCGAGGGACATCGTCACGAAGTCGTTGGCGAACAGCAGCAAAAGCACGAGGCGCGGGGTGGTGACGAAGGTCCCGGTCGCGAGCAGCCCGAGACCGAGGAACAGCGAGACCTGGAAGGTCTTTGCGATCTTGTTCAGCGTGTAGGTCAGCATCCGCTGGTACACGCGCCGGCCGGTTTCCACGGCGGCGACGACGTTCGAGAGCCCTTCGCTCGTGAGCACGACGCTGGCCGCCTCCTTGGCGACGTCCGTCGCGCTCGAGACGGCGATGCCCACCTCGGCTCGCTTGAGCGCCGGCGCGTCGTTGACGCCGTCGCCCGTCATGCCCACGACGTGCCCGGAGCGCTGCCCCCGCTCGACCAGCGCGAGCTTGTCGGCCGGCAGCACGCCGGCCACGACGTCGAAGTCGATCGCGTCGCCTCTCTTGGCGCGAAGGTCCTCCACCGACCCGAGGCGTGTGCCGAGCCCGACCTGGCTGGCGACAGCGAGCGCCGTCGGGGCCGAGTCGCCGGTGACCATGACCACGCGCACCCCGAGGTCGGCGAGGTGGTCCACGAGGGCGGCGGAGTCAGGCCGAACCGGGTCGCCGAGGGCGAGCAGGCCGACCAGCTCGATCTCGTCCCGGCCGCTCGCGACCGCCAGCACCCGGGCACCTCCGGAGGCGAGCTCGGCGACCGCCTCCTCGGCCTCGCCCGCCGTTCGAGCCCCGTCCCCGAGGAGGGAGGACACCACCGCCGGGGCGCCCTTCACGACCTTGAGCTCGGTGTCCCCGGTGCTGACGACGGCCTCGGAGCGCTTCGTCTCGGGGTCGAAGGGGACGAAGCGAAGCCGCCGGCCCGGGCTCTGCACGCCGGCGGCCGCAGCCGCCTGGAGGATGGACAGGTCGATGGGGTCTTGCGTCGCCTCGTCGGAGGCAACCGAGGCGAGGGCGAGCACGTCGGCCTCGGCGTGCCCGCCGAAGGGGCGCACGGCGACGACGGAGAGGCGGTTCTCGGTGATGGTGCCCGTCTTGTCCGTGCAGAGCAGGTCCATGGCGGCCGCCTCCTCGATGGCCGACAGGTGGGTGACGAGCACGCCGCCGTGGGCGAGCTCGAGGGCCCCGACGGAGGTGGCGAGAGTGAAGGTCGCCGGCAGCGCGACGGGCACCGTGGCGACCACCAGGATCAGCACGAAGGGGAGCAGCTCGCTCGCCGGCAGGTGGGTGACGAGGCCGTAGGCGACGATCGCCACGACGAGCGCCCCGTCGAGCGCGAGCAGGGCCCAGACGATCTTGTAGATGGTCTCTTCGAGGTGGCTTGGTGTCTTCGCCGTCCGGACGAGGTCCGCCGTGTGACCGAAGAACGTGCTCGACCCGGTGGCCGTCACCGTTCCCGTGGCCTCCCCCCGGTGGACGATCGACCCGGAGTAGCAGTTGCCGCCCGCTGACACCTCGACGTCGGCGGACTCCCCGGTGAGGAGGGACTGGTCGACCGACACCACCCCGCTGCTCACCGCCAGGTCCGCAGGGACGATGTCGCCCACCCGGACGTGGACCACGTCGCCGGGCACGAGGCGCGTCGCGTCGATCAACTGCCAGCTGCCGTCGCGCAGCACTCGGGCGTGGACCGCCAGGCGACTCCGCAGCAGCGACAGGGCGTTTGCCGCGCGGCCCTCCTGGACGAAGCTGAGGACGCCGTTGAAGACGATGAGGGCGGCGACGATGACGGCCTCGGTGACCTTGCCGACGGCCAGCTCCAGCACGACCGCGGCCTCGAGCAGGTAGGGGACCGGACCGGTGAGCTTGCTTGCGAGCTTGCGCACCAGGTGCCGATGCTCGCCGGCGAGGGCGTTCGGACCGAAGCGCGCGAGGAGCTCGGCGGCTTCCTCCTCGGTCAGCCCGGTCGGAGGATGCTCCGGACCCTGGTCGGCGGGCGAGGCGGCAACGGCCATGGCCCGAGGATCCCAGTCGAGAGCCGGCCGTGGTAGTGCCAAAGGGCTCGACTGGCAATCGTGGTGACGTCCCTCCTCAGGGCTGGGCCCGCAGGCACGCGTGGCCTCGACGCGGGTCCGTTCAGGCGAGCAACTTCGCTGCGACGCCGAGGAGCAGGAAGCTGTACAGCCACTTCACGGCTGCGGGCCTGGCCCGGCACGCCATGAACCACGAGCCGGCGAGCGAGCCGGCGACGACCGCCGGCAGGACCGAGACCAGGAGGGGCCATTCGACCGTCATGTGGGCGGCATGTCCGGCGAAGCCCGAGAAGCTCGAGAAGGTCACGACGTAGGCGGTGGTGGCGGCGGCTCGCTTGGTCTCGTAGCCGAGCCACATGAGCACCGGAGCGACCATGAAGCCACCACCGATCCCGAGCATCCCCGAGGCGAAGCCGACGAACGCGCCGGCGCCGCCGCCGAGCGCGATCCGCCGAGTCAGGGGGACGGGGCCCTCAGGGTCCGGCCGTGTGGCACAAAGCAGCATCCGGGCTGCGGCGAGCGCGACCGCGACGCCGAGCAGGTAGAGGAGCACCCTCGCCGGCACATGGTGGGCGACGAGCGCTCCGAGCGGGGCGGACGCGACCGCCGCCGCCACCATCGGCAGACCGCCGACCCAGTCGACGAGCCCTTTCCTGCCGAAGGGAACGAGGGCGAGCAACGTCGTGAGCCCGGCCATCAACAGCGCGAGCGGCACGACGACCGACTTCAGGTCGTAGCCGAACCAGTGGAGCATCGGGGTGTACAGCAGCGCCCCACCCTGGCCGAGGGCGGCGAAGACCGTAGCGACCAGAAGAACGGTCAGCGCGGTCAGCGCGACCATCCGCACCGGACCTGACGCGTAGGAGGCGAGCCGGAGCCCGGCTCGAAGGCAGGGTCCACTTCCGGCTCAGCTCTCGTAGGCGGAGCAGCCCACGCAGAGCTGCTGGCCTTTCACGACCCTCAGGTACGGCTCGGCGACGAGCTCGCCGCAACCGGGGCAGACGGTGAAACGGACGACCTCGTCGGCCGGTCGCCAGCCTGTCGGCTCGACCGGACCGATCGTGAGCACCTCTTCCTCGGCGGCGTCCCATACGAGGCCGACCAGCTCGAGCTGCTCGGCCTCGGGGATCTCGCTTGCCGGGACCCCGGCGGCCCGCTTCACCATGAATGCCGAGGCCGCGATGCGCGCCTGGAGCGTCGG
>JAJYNS010000019.1:12864-15092 GCA_021786195.1 Actinomycetes bacterium
GGCGGACGGGCCCCGCCATCTTCAGGTACACCACCATCAGGATGATCTGGAAGATCGGCATCGTCGCCGCCGGGATCGCGACCATCGGCGAGAACGCCATCGAGGCGATGGCGATCGCGGTCCCGTTGTTCTTGCCCGTGCTCGTGAACACGACCGCCATGTTGTCCTCATAGGAGAGGCCGAGCCGCCTGTTCAGCCAGGAGAGCAGGATGATCGTGATCGCGATGAACAGGGCGTTCGGCGCGAGCAGCATCAGCACGGTCGACCACTTGCTGACGATCATCTCCGCTTTGGAGAAGAAGATGAGGAAGATGATGGCCTGCATCGCGATGAGCGAGACGGCGGGGAACAGCGGCTGGAGGCGCTGGTAACGGCTCGGCCCGAGCCAGCGCGTCAAGCCGGCACGGGTGAGCGGCCCGAGCAGCATCGGGGCGAGCAGGACCTCGAGGATGGTCCTGAGAAGGCTTCCCATCGGCAGAGGGAACGAGTAGTTCGCCGCGAACAGGCTCATCCAGGCGGGCACGGCGGCCAGCGCGAGCAGGAAGCTGATCGAGACCACGACGGTGGCGAGCTCCAGGTTGCCCTTGGACAGGCCGGTGTAGCCGAGGGCCATGCTCGAGCAGGGGACGACCATGACCAGCAGGAACCCGAGCGCCAGGGCAGGGTCGTTCCGGATGAACAGATGGGTGAGGCCGTAGCCGAGAAGCGGTGCCCACACGAAGTTGAACGCGAGCGCCAGCACCAGCGCGCGAAGGTTCCTGCCCGCCTTCAACAGCCCGCCGAAGCGGAGGTTGACCATCATCGGGTAGATGATCATGAACACGGCGACCGTGTTGAGCGTGCTCACGTCGCCCTTGTGCGCGCCGATCCACGCGGTCTCGGCGTGGGGGTGCCCGAGGAGCACCCCGATGCCCATGGCGCCGGCCACGTAGGCCATCAGCCACTTGTTCAGGTGGTCCTGGAGCGCCTTCATCCGGGACTTCGCAGCCGGTCCCGGCACGGGCTGGAGCCGGCCGGGGCCGGGCTCGGGGCTCGTCGAGGCGAGCAAAGCGGGGTCACCCATCGTGTCCTCCCTCTCGTCCCCCGGCCGAGCTCATGCCGGGCCGGGCACGGGCGCCGCGTGCCCGCAGGCGGTGGCTCGGACGACCCGGTCGCCGTCCGTCTTGCCGCGTGCGTGGCATGCGGGGAGGCGCGCCCCGGTGCTCTTCGGGCGGAGTGCCGCGCTGAGGCCGCCCCAGGCGCTGCTCAGGGCTTCGGCGTCCACGGTGTAGTGGATCCAGCGCCCGTCCTGCGGGTCGCGGTGCTCTTGCACGAACCCCGCCTCGCGTAGCTGACGGAGGTGATGGGAGACCAGGTTCTGGGGCAGCTGGAGCGCGTTCGCGAGCTCGCAGTTGCAGACTTCGCCCAGCATGAGGAGAAGGAAGATCTGGCGCCGGTTGGGGTCGGCGAGCAGCCGGACCAGTCGCGCCGCGTCAGGTGCCAGGTCGAGGTCGGCGGGAAGTCCCCTCGGGTCGTTCCCTGCGAGAAGGGCGGGGTCGGGCTCGTGGTCACGACCCTGACCTCGCGCCCGAGGGCGCGGCCCGCTTACGCGAGATACATCAACAGCCGTTGATCCAATCACGCGCCGAGGGTACGTTGGCCGTCCCTTCCGCTCCAGGGCCGAAAGTCCCTTTCCCGGCGGCCGGAGGGCTCGCGCCCGGTCTTCGCGTGTCACGCGGCGGTTCCCTCGGTCCGGACGCCCTCGGAGGAGACGCCGAAGTGCATGGCGTAGTCGGCGAACCTGTCGCGGACCTCCGCCGGCGTGACGCCGTAGGCCTCGAGGCTGTAGTGGTTCCGTCCGTACCCGCCGCGGGGGCTGTCCGCCACCAGCCGCCTCATGCCCGCGACCGCAGCCGGCTCGAGCGGGAGCTCGAAGTGCCGGTAGATGCGGCTGACCGTGTCGAGCGGCCGGGCGGTGAGGTCCGTGTACCTCAGGTGGACGACCCGCTCGTCGTCGACGAGCTTGCGCCTGTCGAGCTCGACTAGGCGCTCGCCGGCGCGAGCCCAGTCGTCGAGGACCTGGCGTCCGATACCTTCCCGGTCTACGTGGCGTGCGAAGGGGGCGCGGAGAACCTCCGTCAGCCGTGCCACCGAGGGGATGACCTTGAGGGGATCGCGATGGACGAACACGAACCGGGCGTCGGGATAGACGAGCTGCAGGTCGTCCAGAGCGAAGACGTGGCTCGGAG
>JAJYNS010000084.1 GCA_021786195.1 Actinomycetes bacterium
CACGATGCCGGGGACGATCATCGAGCCGCTGTTCATCACCGACCCCTACGAAGGGACGATCGCGGCGAGCAAGGTCGGCCAGCATGCCATCGCCGCCGGGATCGCCCGGGGCGTGGAGCAGTACCTCGGGCTGCCCTGAGCGCGCCTTGAGCTCAGGCGCCGGGCGGGACCGGCGCCGAGAGCGGGTGCGGCCAGCGCAGCACGAGGTAGCCGTCGACCGCGGTCTTCTCCGAGGGCGGGCCGAAGGTCGCAGAGGCGCTCTGCTCGTCTACGCCGCCGAAGGGCAGCGCGGGGTTGTAGACGAGGAACTGGAAGGTCTTCCCCTCGTACCAGGTGCTCGAGGAGTTCCTCGTGTAGGCCACGATCCTTCCGGCCGGGAGGCCGGTGACGGGACGGACCACGACAGCGCCTTTGCTCTCGACCGTCACGATCGACGCGCTCCAGTAGTCGCCGATCCCCCGGGTGAGGCCGTGGGCGGCGAGGTAGGTGCCGAGCTCGCTCGCCGGCTGCGACGGGTCGGGCTGCCCGAGGGCGTACCCCGTCCCGGCGGCGAGCAGGCAGACGACGACCACGCCGAGCCCCGCAAGGGCCGCCGCCGGCACGCCTCGAGCGAGCAGGGCGGCGAGCCTGGCTGCCGCCCGCCCGGCGAGCACGGCGCCGAAGATCGCCGAGGCGGTGAGGTAACGGGCGTAGGAGGGGAGGGGCGCTGGAGTGAGGTAGACGAAGATCGCGAGGTCGGCGAGGAAAGCGAGCAGCAGCATGTCGTCGAGCCGCCACGCCTCCTCGTCCTCCTCGGCCCCCCGCCGCCCCGCGACGAGCGCGGCGACGAGCCGCGCGGCGGCGATGGCGAACCCGGCGAGGAGCGCGGCGAGCGCGACCAGGTGGACGGCGAGCAGCGCCGCCGGCATCCCGCCGGAGCCGAACCCGGCGCTGCCGAGCCCGAACAGGCGGGCGCCGTACACGCCGACAAGCCGCAGGTTGGTCGCCATCTCCCGGAGCGACGCCCCCGGCGCGGGCGAGTTGATCGTGTAGGTGCCGACGAGCTTGGCGAGCTCGCGACCGGCCAGCGCGAGCACGGCACCGCAGACGGCGGCGGAGACGGCGGCGGCCCCGGCCCGCAGCTCGCGCCGGCGCACCATCGCGAGGACGCCGCCGCCGAGCATCGGCGCCGCGCCGAATACGAGCATCTGGAGGTCCCCGAGCGTGCCGGCGGCAACGAGCACGACGGCGAGGACCCAACGGACCCGGCCGGGACGGTAGCGGCGGACACAGGCGAAGGCGAGCAGGGCGTACAGCGCCGTGCCGACGTGCAAGGGCCCTTGCAGGAGGAAGAAGGCGAGAGCGTGGGAGGGCAGCGCGAGGACGGCGACGACCGTGCCGGCGCCGGCGAGCGCGGCGGCGCCCCGGCTCCGGCCGGCCGCGAGCCAGGCGCCGACGGCGACGACGAGGGCGCCGAGGACCGCCGGCACGGCCTGCAGCAGCTCGGGGCGCACGCCGACCGCGAGCACGGCGAGCGCGTAGAAGGGCACGTCGACCCACCAGAAGGAGTCGAGGGAGAGGAACCAGTGGTTCAGCGTGAGGTGCCCTGCGCTGAGCGCCTTGCCCTCGAGGATCACGGTCGCGCCGTCGGAGTTCCCCGGGACGGCGTGGACCGAGGTCGCGTAGAGGAGCACGAACAGTCCCCCGGCGCCGAGCGCCGCCGCCGCGACGAGCAGGGCGAGGTGCCCGCGACGGGTGGTGCGGGCGAGGCGCCCGACGTCTCGGGCCGTGCCCGGCCGGGTCGAGAGCATGCGGGCACGGTAGCCACCGCCCGGGCGTTCCTGCCAGGGCGGAGGGGACCGCGCCCTAGCGGCTCGGGCCCCGCAAGAGGGCCTGGCCGTCCTGGGGGCGAAAGGACTGCTCGGCGCTCTCGACGTGGAGCACGGCGTTGATCAGCGCGAGATGGGTGAGCGCCTGGGGGAAGTTGCCGAGGTGCCGACCGGTGTGCACGTCGAGCTCCTCCGCGTAGAGCCCGAGGGGGCTCGAGGCCGCGAGGAGCCGCTCGCACAGTGCACGGGCCCGAGCCACCTCTCCGATCTCCACGAGCGCCGAGACGAGCCAGAACGAGCAGGTCGTGAAGCTCCCCTCCGGCTCCTCGAGGCCGTCGTCGGTGCGGGAGGTGCGGTAGCGCAGCACGAGGTCGTTCACGGTCAGCTCCTCGGCGACCCCGAGCACCGTGGCCCGACAGCGCGGGTCGTCGGCCGGGAGGAAGCGGACGAGCGGGATCAAGAGCAACGAGGCGTCGAGCTCCTCGGAGCCGTAGTGCTGGGTGAAGCGCCCCTTCGCGTCCAGGCCGCGGGCGCAGACGTCGGCGTGGATCTCCTCCGCGGCCGCCCGCCACCTAAGGGCCCTTCCGGCGTCGCCATGCAGGGCGGCGAGGAGCGCGCCCCGGTCGGCGGCGACCCAGCACATGACCTTGGAGAAGGTGAAGTGCCTCGGCTCGCCCCGCACCTCCCATATCCCCCGGTCCGGCTCCCGCCATGCGGCGAGGGCCGCCTCGACCGCGAGCACGACGATCCGCCAGGTCCGCTCCGAGAGCGCGTCCCGGTTGCGGGCGTGCTGGTAGACGCAGTCGACGACGGCGCCGTAGATGTCGTGCTGGACCTGGACCGCCGCGTCGTTGCCGACGCGCACCGGCGCCGAGCCGTCGTAGCCCGAAAGGTGCTCGAGCACCCGCTCGCCGAGCTGGGCGGCGCCGTTCACGGCGTACAGGACGCGCATCGCGCCGTGGCCCTCGCCGCCGGCGGGCCCGCCGTCCTGGTCGAGCATGTCGCCCAAGAACGCGAGGAAGTCCTCGGCCTCCGCGTCGAACCCGAGCGCGTGCAGCCCCCACATCGCGAACGCCGAGTCCCTCACCCAGGCGAAGCGGTAGTCCCAGTTGCGCCGGCCGCCGGGCTGCTCGGGGAGCGAGGTCGTCGCAGCGGCGAGCAAGGCGCCGGTCGGCGCGTAGGTGAGCCCTTTCAGGGTGAGCGCGCTCCGCTCGAGGGCACCTCGCGTCGCGGTGTCGGGGATGGCGCCCCGGTCGAGCCAGGCCCTCCAGAACTCCTCCGTTTCGCGCTGCCAGGCGAGCACCTCCTCGACCTCGCTCGGCAGCGGTCGTCCGGACCAGCCGAGGGAGACGAAGGCGGTCTCGCCCTCGCGCATGCGGTGGCGGGCGAGGACGTTGCGCCCCTCGAGGCCGAGCCGCAGGCTGCCGGCGAGCGAGAGGTCGAACGCCCCGGGCCCCGCCGCGACGACCCGCTCGTAGCCGTCGCCGCTGTACTCCCAGGACGCGTCGACCAGCCCGTACTCGAACGAGGGCGCGCACTTGAGGGCGAGGTCGACGGTGCCGTGGACGCACCTCGCAAGCCTCACGAGCACGTGGCGGGCATCGAAGTCGCCCGGCGTGCGGCGGTGGAGCAGCGACCGGTCGCCGGTGCGATGCCATGGGCCGACGGCGAGGAAGTCGACGACGACGAGCCAGCCGGAGCGGGTCTGCCAGGTCGTCTCGAGGATTGTGGTCCCCGGCAGGTAGCGGCGACTGGCCGGCGTGGCGAGGTCCTCCGGAGCCAGGCGGAAGGATCCCGCCGATCGGTCGAGGATCGTCCCGAACACGCTCGGGTCGTGGGGGTGGGGAAGGCACATCCACTCGACCGCGCCGCTCGGGGCGACGAGGCAGTTGTTCTCGCAGTCCGAGAGGAAGCCGTACTCGGCGATCGCGGGGAACTCCGGCCGCAGGGCGGCGAGCCGCCCGGGCGCGCCGTCAGCGGGCCCGGGCAGCTCGAGCTCGGAGAGCCCCGCACGCGCTGTGCTCACGAGCGCCACCTCCGCCGGCGCGACCGCCGCGCCGATCGTCGTCTAACGGCGGCCAGGCGGCGGGTTCGAACGGTCGTTGACGGCGGGCTCGGCTTCCGCAAAGGTGCCCGCCGTGCCATCCCAGTCCCGGGCGGTCGGCGCCCGTCGTCTCCTTGCCGCCGCGGCGCCCTTCGCCTGGCTCGTGCTCGTCGCCGCGGCCTACCTCACGCCGGCGCTCGCCCACGGCAGCCTGCTCGGGCCCTACGACATCCTCGGGCGGCTCGGCCTCACCTCGGTCCCTCATGCCGTCGTCCACAACGCCGTCGACTCCGACGAGATCGAGGAGTTCATCCCCTGGCAGGTCCTCGCCTGGCGCGAGGTGCACTCGGGCCAGCTGCCCCTGTGGAACCCCTACAGCCTCCTCGGGATGCCACTCGCCTTCAACTTCCAGTCGGCGCCCTTCAGCCCGGAGGTGGCGCTCGGTTACCTCTTCCCGTTGCGCCTGGCGCACACCGCGACCATCGCGGCGCGCCTGTTCGTCGCCGGCTCGGGTGCCTACGTGCTCGGTCGGGCGCTCGGCCTGCCGCGCCTCCCGGCCCTGTACTGCGGCACGATCTACGAGCTCTCCGGCGCCGTCACCGTCTGGCTCGGCGCCTACGAGTCCGGCTGCCTCGCATGGCTGGGCTGGGTGCTCGCGGCCTCGGTGCTCGTGACGAGGCGCGGCCAGCGGGCGAGAGACGTCGCCTGGCTGGCCCTCGCCCTCGCCGCGCTCTTCTGCTCGGGCGAGCCGCAGATCGCGATCCTCGCGCTGCTCGCGCTCGCCGTCTTCCTCGCCCTGACGCTGCTCCCCCATGCCCGGTCGGAGCGACGAGTGGTGCGCCGCAGCCTGGCCGGTCACGCGATCGCGCTCGCGGCAGGGTTCGCGCTCGCCGCCCCCGTCTACCTCCCCGGGCTCCAGCTCGCGTTCGCCTCGGCACGCTCCACCGGGCCCGCGGTCTCCGGGCTGCCCGCCTACGACCTCGCCCACCTCCTATTCGGCGACTACAACGGCCTGCCGACTGCGCTTTCCACCCTGATCGGGCCGGACAACCTCTACGTCTCGATGATCTACGTCGGGGTCATCGCCGTGGCGCTCTCACTCGTGGCGTTGCCGCTCGCTCGACGGCGGGCCGAGGTGGCTGCCTTCACCGTGCTCGCGGGCCTCGTCCTCGTGCTGCTGTTCGTCCGGCCGGTGGTCGACCTCATGTCGCTCGTCCCCTACCTGCGTGTCTTCCGCATCCTGCTCGCGACGCCGATCCTCGACCTCGCCCTCGCGATGCTCGCCGGTTTCGGCGCGCACAGGCTCGCCTCGGGGTCGCGCCCGGGCTCCGCCCGAGAGACGGCAGGCTCGGGCGACCGGGCGCTCGCCCTGTCGATCGCGGCCCTCGGCCTGCTCCTCGCCGTCCTCGCCCTCCTGCTCTGGCTGAACGTCGGCCACCTGGACCCGGTGCAGCGGGCGACCCGGGCGAAGAGCTTCGGCTGGCCGGCGGCCAGCCTCGCCGGGCTCGGGGTGCTCCTCGCCTGGCGCCGGCGGGGAGCCTCGCGCCACAGCGCCCGGCGAGGACAGGCAGGCCTCGCCGGGCTCCTCGCGCTCGAGACCGCCTTCCTCGCCGCCACCGGCGCCGGGATCCCCTCTTCGAGCAGGGTCGGGTTCCCCCGGAGCACGGCCGTCGCCGAGCTCCGCCGCGACGTCGGGGGCGCCCTCGTCGGGATCGGGTCGTGCACGAGGAGCTCCCTGCCGGCGGTGGCCATCGCACCGGACGCCAACGTCGTCTACGGGGTGGACGAGCTCGCCGTCTTGGACCCCATCGTGCCGAAGGCCTACTCGGCTGCCTACGGCGCGGCCACCGGGACCCAGCAGACGCCGACGAGCCCTCCCGGGCTGTTCTGCGGCCAGATCTGGTCGGTCGCCGTCGCCCGCCTCTTCGGCGTCGCCTACGTCGTCGAGCCGTCGGGCGCGCCGGGGCCGGCGGGGACGAGGAGGGTCGCCTTCATCGACGGGGAAGGGCTGTACGCCGTCCCCTCCTCCTCCCGGGCGACCCTCGCCGCGTTGCCGCAGGTGCCGGGGGGGCCGTTCGGGCAGGCGCGGGCCGTGAGGATCGAGCTCGGGACGGACGGCTCGGCTCGGGTGGTCGTCTCCGCCCGGCGGCGCTCCGTGCTCCGGCTGAGGCTGAGCGCGGTGCCCGGATGGCACGCCACGATCGACGGGCGGCCGCTCGAGCTCAGGAGGTGGCACGACGTGATGCTGCAGGCGATCGTGCCGCCCGGGCGCCACGTGGTCCTCCTCTCCTACCAGCCCACCGCCTTCACCGTCGGCACCTGGCTCGCCGCAGCCTGCGGCGCAGCGGCCCTCGCCGCGCTTCTCGCCGCCCTTCTCGCCCGGGCAGGCCCACGGTGGCGCAGCAGGCGGCACGCTCCACGGGGGGTCCCGGCGTGAGAGCCCTCCCGGCGGGCCGCCACGCCCTGCTCCTCGAGCTCGGCGATCCCGGCGAGGCGCTCGCCGTCTACGACCGGCTGCAGCGGCTCCGACGTGCCGGAGCCGTCTCGCTCGGCGAGGTCGTCCCCGCCGCGGAGACAGTCCTCGTCTCGACGCCGGGTGACGTCGAGGCGCTCTCCGGCGTCCTCCGGGCCCTCGGGGCCGGGCCCGGCAGGCCGGCCGGGACGGCGCCCGCCGCCCGCCCGAGCGACACCCGCTCGAGCCTTCCGGGTCCGGCGAGAGGAGCGGGCGTGTCGGGCCCGGCGCCCGTCGAGGTGCCGACGAGCTACGACGGCGAGGACCTCGAGCAGGTGGCCCGTGCCTGGGGCATGACCAGGGCTGAGGCCGTCGCCACCCATACCGGGCTCCGCCACGTCGCCGCCTTCTCTGGCTTCCTACCCGGCTTCGCCTATCTCCGAGGGCTGCCGGCGGAGCTGGCGGTCCCCCGCCGGGCGACGCCCCGACCTCGAGTCCCTCCGGGGTCGGTCGCGGTCGCCGGCACCTACTCCGGCATCTACCCGAAGGCGTCCCCCGGAGGCTGGCAGGTCCTCGGCCACACCGACCTCGAGCTGTTCGACCCGGCCCGCGACCCGCCGGCGCTCATCGTCCCCGGGGCCACGGTGCGCTTCTCCGACCTCACCGCCCCTCGCCGCCGACGCGCCGGGAAGGCTGCCGGAGGACCCCCCAGCCGTCGGAGCCCGACGAGGCCTGTCACGGCCGCGACGCCCGGGCTCGGGGCAGCGGCCATCGGAGAGGTCCCCGGCACCGGGGCACGCCCGGCGCTTCGGGTGACCCGGGCCGGCTGGCTCACGACCGTGCAGGACGGCGGGCGGCCGGGGCTTGCGCACCTCGGCGTGCCACCCTCCGGCGCGCTCGACCGGCGCGCTTTCCGGCTCGCCAACCGCATCGTCGGCAACGACGCCGCCGGGAGCGACGAGGCGCACGCGGCGCTCGAGACGACGATGACCGGCGTCGGGCTGGAGGCGACGGCCCGCTGCGTCGTGGCCGTCACCGGCGCGGCCGCTCCGGTGCGCGTCGACGGCAGGCCCGCTGCGCTCGGGGAGGCGATCGAGCTCGGCGCCGGCTGCCGCCTCGAGGTGGGCACGGCCAGGGAGGGCTTTCGCTGCTACGTCGCGGTGCGTGGCGGGATCGACGTCGAGCCGGTGCTCGGGAGCCGCTCGACCGACCTGCTGTCCGGCCTCGGCCCCCGGCCCCTCGTCGTCGGCGACTTGCTGCCGATCGGCCCGGCGCCGCCCGGCCGACCCGTCCCCGGCGCCGTCCCGATCGCCACGCCGCCGCCCTTCGCAGAGCTCCGGCTCGACCTCGGGCCACGCGACGACTGGTTGACCGAGGCCGGCAGGTCGACCCTCGCCAGGGGATGCTGGCGAGTCGGCGCGGCGAGCAACCGCAGCGCGCTCCGGCTGGAGGGCCCGGTCGTCGGCCGGAGGGCCGGGGACCTCGACAGCGAGGGCCTCGTCGCCGGCGCGGTCCAGGTCCCCCCGGACGGCCAGCCGATCGTCTTCCTCGCCGACCGCCCGACGACCGGCGGCTACCCGGTCGTCGGCGTCGTCGACGACGAGGGGCTCGCGCTGGCGGCACAGGCCAGGCCCGGCAGCGAGGTCCGCTTCCGGGTCGTCGAGCGCACAGCGGCGCCGGTTCTGTGCTGAGCTGGCGCGATCGACGCTCAAGCCACCGAAGCCCCCTCAGACCCGCTCGCCCCGGCGATCGACCTCAACGCCGACCTGGGCGAGGGCTTCGGCGTCTGGCGCCTCGGCGACGACGAGGCGATCCTCGACGCCGTCTCCAGCGCCAACGTCGCCTGCGGGTTCCACGCTGGCGACCCGGCGACGATCGATCGCACCGTCCGGGCCGCCGCGGCCCGAGGCGTGGCCGTCGGCGCCCACGTCGCCTTCCCCGACCGCGTCGGCTTCGGCAGGAGAGATCTCGCAGTGACGCCAGACGAGCTGTACTGCGACGTCCTCTACCAGATCGGCGCGCTCGACGCCTTCGCCCGCGCCGCCGGCACCCGGGTCGGCTACGTCAAGCCGCACGGCGCCCTCTACCACCGAGTCGCGCTGGACCCGTCGAGGGCCGAGGCGCTCGCCCGGGCAATGGCCGACTACGACCGCTCGCTCGTGCTGCTCGCGCTGCCCGGCTCCGCCGCCTTCGCGGCCTGCGAGCGGCTCGGTGTCGGGTTCGTCGCCGAGGCGTACTGCGACCGGGCCTACCTGCCCGACGGGCTGCTCGCCGACCGGCGCACCCCCGGAGCGGTGCTGACCGACCCGGCCGTCGTCGTCGAGCGCGCGCTGCGCATCGCGCTCGAGCGGGCCGTGACGGCCGTCGACGGCTCCGAGGTCGAGGTCGGCTCCGGCTCGATCTGCCTTCACGGCGACACGCCCGGCGCCGCGCTGCTCGCCGGGGCGGTGCGGCGGGGACTGGAACGCGCCGGGGTGCGCGTCCGGGCCTTCGCTACTCGGTAGGATCTCCGCAAGCCTGCTGAGCGCCCCCGAGGGGCAGCGCGCACCTCGCCACGGCCAGGTCGTCGGCGGTCCACGCCCTCCAGGGCGAGGCGCAGCGGGGCCGAGCAGGTCCGAGCGTCCGTGCTCGTCGGATGTTGCACGTCGGTAGGCACTTCGAGGGGGTGCGCCGCACGCATACGGAGCCGGGGGCCACGGGGCGCAGCTGGGCGCCGGAGGGCCTCTCCTACCTTCGCCGGTCGATGTCCGGGCACTGGGGCGTCGAGGCGTGCTCGGTGGCCGCGGCGCTGGTGTGGACGGCGGCAGTCGTCACCGTGCCCGAGCTCGTCGGCCGGGCCGTCGACGCCGGCCTGCTCGGCCACGACTGGCACCGTCTCCTGCTCCTCGCCGGCCTCATCGGCGCGATCGGCGTCGTGCAGGCCACGGCCGCAGGCCTGCGACGGCTCTTCAACGGGATCGCCTCCCGGGCGGTCGAGGCCGAGCTGCGGCGGGAGCTGTTCGTCAGGCTCCTCGGCTTCGACGTCGGCTACCACGACAAGGTCAACCGGGGCCAGCTCCTGTCGCGGGTCACGAGCGATCTGTTCCAGGTCCAGGCGCTCGTCGCCGCGACGCCGGCGTGGATCGCCAACTCGGCCGCGATCGTCGCCGTCGGCGTGGTGCTCGTCCTGATCAACCATCTGCTCGGGCTCGTCGCGCTCGTCGCGCTGCCGATCGTCGCCCTCACCTCGAAGCGGTACGCCTCGAACGTGCGCCCGTCGCTCTCGGCGCTGCAGCGCGCAAGGGGCGAGCTCGCCGGCGTCGTCGAGGAGACCACGAGCGGCATCCGGGCCGTGAAGGGCTTCGGCGCGGAGCCGCTCCTCCGGCGGCGCCTCGGCGAGCAGGCCGACGCCGTGCGGGACCAGTCGCTGCGCATCGTCCGGACTCGCTCGCGCTACAACCCGCCGCTCAACGTCGTCCCGATGCTCGAGCTGGCCGCGGTCAACTGGCTCGGCGGCTACCTCGTCCTGCGGCAGGAGCTGAGCGTCGGCATGCTGCTCGCCTTCAACGCCTACCTCGCAGTCGTCACCGGGCCGCTGCAGTCGTTGGGATGGTTCATCGTCCAGGTCCAGCGGGCGCTCGTCTCCTCACAGCGCCTCGAGGCGGTCTCGAGCTACCGCCCGGCGATCGCCGAGCCGGCCGAGCCGGCCGGGCTGCCGGCGGGCGACGGGCATGCCAGCCTCAGGGGAGTCCACTTCCGCTACCCGGGCGCGAGCGAGCCCGCGCTCGACGGCTTCGACCTCGAGGTGCGCGGCGGGGAGGTCGTCGCGCTCGTCGGCCCGACCGGGAGCGGCAAGACCACGATCGCAGCGCTGCTCAACCGCCTGTACGACCCGGCGCAGGGCACGGTCCTCCTCGACGGCGTCGACCTTCGCGACCTGCCGACGGAGGTGGTGCGCGCCGAGGTCGGCGTCGTGTTCGAGGACAGCTTCCTCTTCGACGACACGATCGAGGCGAACCTGCGGGTGGGGCGGCCCGGCGCGGGCCGCGAGGAGCTGCTCGAGGCCGCCCGGCTCGCCAAGGTGGACGAGTTCGCCGCCGGCCTGCCCGAGGGCTTCGCGACCCGGGTCGGCGAGCGCGGCTACGGGCTGTCGGGAGGGCAGCGGCAGCGGATCGCGCTCGCGAGAGCCCTCCTCGCCCGACCGCGCCTTCTCGTCCTCGACGACGCGACCTCGGCCGTCGACGCCGAGAAGGAGCGGGAGATCCTCGCCGGGCTGGAAGGGCTCGGCGCGGCGAGCACCGTCTTGATCATCTCCCACCGGGCCGCGACCGTCGCCATGGCCGACCGGGTCGTGCTCGTCGAGGGCGGGCGCGTCACCGCGATCGGGACCCACGAGCACCTCGCCGCGACGAACCCGCGCTACCGGGAGGTCCTCGGCCTCGACGGCACCGGGTCCGAGGGCCTGGACGACCAGGACATGGACCGGGCCGGATGACCGCCACCCCGCAGGGCACGAGGCATCGCCTGCTTCGCGCCTCGGTCGCGATGGTCGCCCCCTACCGCCGTCGCGCCCTGCTGTCCCTCGCAATCCTGCTCGCCGCGCTCGCGACGACCCTCGCCGGGCCAAGCCTCGTCGAGTACGCGATCAACCACGGCCTCGTGCACCACCGCTCGATGCGGGT
This sequence comes from Actinomycetes bacterium, assembly GCA_021786195.1. Taxonomy (GTDB): domain Bacteria; phylum Actinomycetota; class Acidimicrobiia; order Acidimicrobiales; family Bog-793; genus JAKAOD01. The sequence continues at coordinate 10,966 of JAJYNS010000084.1, forward strand.
CGTCGACGTCGTCGGAGCCTGCTACCTCGCGGTCGCGGCCGCCTCGTACCTGCTCACCGGAGCACAGACGCGCCTTCTCTCCTCGACGGGGGAGCTCGTGCTGAACGACCTTCGCAAGCGCGTCTTCTCCCACCTGCTCTCGCAGCCGCTCTCCTTCTACGAGACCGAGAGCTCCGGGCAGCTGCTCACCCGGATGACCGCCGACATCGACGTCCTCGAGACGCTCGTCCAGAGCGGTCTCGGGACGCTCGCGATGAGCACCGGCCTGTTCGTGTTCTCCGTCGCCGTCCTCGTCGCGACCTCGCCCCTTTTGTTCGCGGCGACGGCCATCTGCCTCGTCCCGGTCGTGCTGGCGTCCGCGCGCTACCGGACGAGCTCGACGCGCGCCTACACGGAGGTGCGCAGGAGGATCGGCGACACGCTCTCGGCCTTCGACGAGGGCCTCGCCGGGGTACGCGTCGTCCAGGCGTTCCGCCAGGAGGCGCGCGTCACGGCCGAGTTCGACGAGCGCAACGGTGCCCAGCTCGACTCGGAGATGGCGACGGTGCGCCTCGCGGCCCGCTTCTTCCCGAAGGTCGAGGGCACGGGCGTGATCACCACCGTCGTCGTCCTGCTCGCCGGCGCGCTCCTGGTCCACCTCCGCATGACCTCGATCGGCGCCGTCGCCGCGTTCGTGCTCTACGTCGCCAACCTCTTCGGCTCGATCCAGAGCCTCAGCCAGCTGTTCGACCTCCTGCAGTCCTCGGGCGCGGCGCTCGGGACGGTGTTCGGCCTGCTCGAGGTCGAGCCGGCGATGGGCGAGCCGAAAGAGCCGGCCCCGCTGCCGCGCCAGGGCGCCCTCGAGCTCGAGGGCGTCGGCTTCTCCTACTCCCGCTCCGCAGGGCTTCGCGACGTCGACCTCCGCATCGAGCCGGGAGAGCACCTCGCGCTCGTCGGCCCGACCGGCGCGGGCAAGTCGACCATCGCCAAGCTCATCGGCCGCCTCTACGACCCGCACGAAGGAACCGTGCGCTTCGGCGGAGTCGACCTCCGCCGGACGAGCCTCGCGCACCTTCGCCAGCGCATCGTCGTCGTGCCGCAGGAGGGGTTCCTCTTCCGGGGCACGGTCCTCGACAACATCCTCCTCGGCCGGCCCGAGGCAGGCGAGCGGGAAGTGCACGCCGCGCTGGCCCGCCTCGGCATCGCCGCAGCGCTCTCCCGCCTGCCCGAAGGCCTCGCCACCGACGTCGGCGAGCGGGGCGCGCACCTGTCCGCCGGAGAGCGTCAGCTCGTCTCCCTCGCTAGAGCCGCCCTCGCGGACCCTGCGGTGCTCGTCATGGACGAGGCCACATCGAGCGTCGACCCCGGGACGGAGCGGGCGGTCGAGGCGGCCCTCGCCGCGCTCGGCGTCGGACGCACGACCGTCACCGTGGCCCACCGACTGAGCTCGGCGGAGCGAGCCGACCGGGTCGCCGTCGTCGACGGAGGAAGGGTCGTCGAGGTCGGCGCCCACTCCGAGCTGGTGACGAGCGGCGGGTACTACGCTCGGCTCTTCGCCGCCTGGCAGGGGGAGGACGGCGCGACCCTGACGCGCTGATCGACCCGGTGCCCTGGGCCGGGCGGCGGCCCCCCAAGCGGTGCCTCGGGCGGTCCTCGGGGGCGGCCTCGGGGAGGGCGGTAGGCTCGGCCGGGATCGGGGCGTGAGGTGACAGGACAGGGACCAGCCCACAGCGCCTGGCGTCCTGTGTTCGTGGGCCGAGCGCTCGAGACCTCGGCGCTCTCCGAACGGCTCGCCGCGGCCGCTGCGGGCGACCCGCAGTTCGTCCTCGTCGAGGGCGTGGCGGGGATCGGCAAGACCGCGCTCGTCGACCGGTTCGTCTCGCTGCACCGGGACGGCGTCACGCTGCTGCGGGCTCGGGCCGACGAGGCGGAGCGCGCCGCACCCTTCTCGCTCGTCGGCCGGCTCCTTGCCCGGGCCGGCGCCCGCGCCGACGGCCTGCTGCCGACCCTGGCGGGCCAGGCGGTCGACCTGGACCCACTGGTCGCCGGGGCAGGGCTGCTCGAGCTGCTCGGCACGATGCAGAGCGGGCTGGCGCCGGTCGTCGTGGTGGTCGACGACGTCCACCTCGCCGACAGCTCCTCGAGCGCCGCCCTCGTCCTCGCCGCGCGCCGCCTCCTCGCCGACCGGGTCATGCTCCTGCTCACGGCGCGCTCGGGCCCGCTCGACGACAGCTGGGAGCGCCTCGTCTCGGCGCAGGGCGGGAGCAGGATCGCCCTCGGAGGCCTCTCGGCGGCAGAGCTGCGCTCCCTCGGCGCCTCCCTCGGCACGAACCTGACCGAGACCGAGGCAGGACGGCTCGCCGAGGAGACCGACGGCCATCCTCTCTACGCACGCGCCCTGCTCACGACCGGCGCGTTCCTCGGCGACGCCGCCCTGCCCCTGTCTGCGCCGCCGCCGCCGCCCGCAGCGCTGTCCGCCATCGTCGTCCGCCAGCTGTCTGCCTGCTCCGAGCAGGCCCGAGCGCTCGTCGCCGCCGTCGCGGTGCTCGGCCGCAGCTCGACGCTGGGCGAGGCGACCGAGCTCGCCGGCCTCGTCGACGCCTCGGGGGCGATCGAGGAGGCGGTTGCCGCGGGCGTCCTCGCCGAGCCCGGCCGGCCCGTGCTCGAGCTGCGGTTCACCCACGCGCTCGTGCGCGCCGCCTGCTACCAAAGCCTCGGCTCCGCCCGGCTGGTCGAGCTCCATCTTCGGGCCGCGGCGCTCACCACCGGGGACCGCCGGCTCCAGCATCGCCTCGCCGCCTGCAGGGGAAGCGACGAGGGGCTCGCCGCCGAGCTCGAGGCGACGGCGCGCTCGCTGGCGGAGGCAGGCGCGCTGGTGGCCGCAGGCGAGCGGCTCCGCCAGGCGGCCGAGGTGAGCCCTCCCGGTCCGATCGCCGACCGTCGGCTGCTCGAGGCGGTCGAGACCTGGCTCATCGCCGGCGAGGCGAGCCGGGCGTTCAAGCTGGAGCAGCGGGTCCGGGCGCTCGGGGACAGCCCCTACCGGGACCACGTCGTCGCCTACCTCGGGCTCGTCGCCGGGCGGCTGCCCGAGGCGGAGGCCGGCTTCCGGCGAGCCTGGTCGCAGGTCGTGCGCGGCGAGGCCGGGCTCGCGCCGGCCGACATCGCCGGCAGGATCGCGGTGTGCATGGCGATCCTCGTCGTCATCGACCTCAACGTCGAGGAGATGCTCGCCTGGGGCGAGGCCGCAAGGGTGCACGCCGCTGCGGACCCGGCCTCGACGTCCTTCGGATGGTTCTGCGCCGCGCTCGCCATGGGCACCCTCGGACGCGGCGAGGAGGCCCTGAAGCTCCTGCGATCTCCGGGCGTCCCCGACACCGCCGACGTCCTCGCTGCCCGGGGGATGCTCGAGATGTGGACCGACGACCTCGCCTCGGCGCGAGAGAACCTCGGCATGGCCTTCGCCCGCTCCCGGGCGGGCGACACCGTCCGGGTCACCCAGGCGCTCGGGTTCCTGGCGGAGTGCGAGCAGCGCCTCGGCCTGTTCGACGAGGCGTCCGTCCACGCCGAGCTCGCCGTGGACTCGGCGACCGAGGCGGGCCGGGTGTGGGACCTCCCGCTCCTCCACTCCCTCGCCACCTATCCGGCCGCGGCCCGGGGCGACTTCGAGATCGCCGAGGCCCACGCCAAGCAGGCCGCCGACTGGGCCGCGCTCATCCCGATCGCGGCGTTCCGCGCCTACGCCTCGGCCGCGGCGGCCGCCCTCGCGACCGCGCGGGGCGATCCCGTCGAGGTCCTCGGCCCCGCCCGCTCGCTCGACTCGGCCTACCGCCTCGCAGACCCCGGGGTCGTGAGCTTCGGCCCGCTGG
>JAJYNS010000094.1 GCA_021786195.1 Actinomycetes bacterium
CCTGGCCCGCCTCGTAGCCCCACTCCGCTCCCCATCCCCCGTGCAACGGCTTTGGGGCCCGGACGCCCGCCTCGGCGAGCGCCGCACGCCAGCCCTCCATCCGCCGGGTCGTCCCCGTCCAGTTCGGGATCGAGAGGTGCTGCACGCTGGGATGGCCGAGGGACAGCAGGTAGCGGGTCGCCTCCTTCGCGGCTTCGAACTCGTCGATCCACACACGCGGCCGAGCCCCGCGCGACCCTGCGCGGGTCCTGCCCCGTGCCGGCAAGGAAGGGGCCGGCGTCATCGCGACGGTGGGGACCTCGGCCGGGACACGTTCAAGGGTCGCCGCTCCGGCACGGTCGAAGGCGACCACGATGACAGCTCCCGCCGGCTCGAGGGCGCGTTCCACGGCCTCCTCGACGTCGCCGGGCGCGTCCGACTCGACGACGCGCACCCCCATCCCGAACCCGGCCTCGCGAGTGGCCTCCTCGATCCCCTCGAGCGCGGCCCTGTAGCCGTAGAGGCTCGTGTTCGACGCCAGCACCGTGACCGACTGCACCGGCCCACCCGCGAGCGCCCGGGCCGCCCTGTTCGGTCGGTACCCGAACTCCTCGATCACCTCGAGGACGGCCTGCCGGGTCGAGTCCTTGACGTTCGGGCTCTCGTTGATCACCCGGGAGACCGTCTGGTACGAGACCCCGGCGGCGCGGGCGACGTCGCGTATGCTCACAGAAGGTGACCGGTCACTGCTGTTGTCCCTCACGGCTGCAGGCGCTCGGTTCACCGTGTGACCGGTCACCTGAGGTATTGTGATCGATCACATCAGAGCTGTCAAGCGATCGGGGGGTGCGTCGCCTGCCGCTCGCAAGGAGGACGTGATGACCGCGCCACCTACGCAGCCGGCGGGAGAAGTCACCTATCGTGACGAGGTGCTCGACCTCTGCGTCGAGGTCAGCCCCGAAGGGATGGCGCGCCTCACCCGCCTCGCCGCCCGGTCGGACCGGGGGGAGAGCGGGGTCGGCGGGAGGGTGTCCCCGGCGTCTGGTCGGGTCGGATCGCCTCGCTCGCCGAGCGGTCTGCCCTTGCTCGACGTCGTCACCGCCGGAAGCGGCCGGGCATGGTCGGGCCACCGCTACGTCGAGTCCGAGACGGGCGCTCGGATGCGCTACGCGGGCGGAAGTCAGCGCACGGAAGGGCGCTGGCGAGTGCTGTCGTTCCTCCTCGAGGACCCGCGCTCGGGTCTTCGGGCCGAGGTGGTCTACCGGGTGCTGCAGGGTGCCGGGGTGCTGCGCTCGACGACCCGGCTCCTCAACGACGGCTCGAGCCCCCTTGCCGTCGAGTCCGTCACCTCGTTCCTCGGGTCCGGCCTCGCCGGGCCGGGAGGCGAGCTCGGCGACCTCGAGATCTTCTGGGCGGAGAACGACTGGTTGAGCGAGAACCGCTGGCAGCGCAGGGCGTTTCGTGACGCGCTCCCGGACCTCGATCGGCGGGTCCACGGCGCCGACCCTCGGGCGATGTTCGGCTTCACAAGCCAGGGGGGCTGGTCCTCCGCCGGCTACCTGCCCATGGGGGCGGCCGTGAACCGACGGACGGGGCACGCCTGGCTGTGGCAGGTCGAGCACAACGGCGGGTGGCACTGGCAAGTCGGCGAGCACACCGGCCGCGGCGACGAGCAGCCGGGCGCGATCGGCCCGCGCAGCTCACCGGAGACAGCCGCCTACCTCGCACTTCTCGGTCCGACCGACCGCGAGCACCACTGGTACCTGGTGCTCGAACCGGGAGAGACGTTCGAGACCGTCCCTGGAGCGGTCGCCCTGAGCGGAGAAGGATTCGAGGGCGCGCTCGCGCGCATGACCGAGTACCGCAGGGCCGCCCGCCGCCCTCACCTCGACCACGTGCGGCTCCCGGTGATCTTCAACGACTACATGAACACCGTGATGGGCGAGCCGACGACCGCCCGTCTCCTCCCCCTCGTCGACGCGGCCGCCAGCGCGGGGGCGGAGTGCTTCTGCATCGACTCGGGCTGGTACGCGGAGCTCGGAGAGCGCTGGTGGGAGACGGTCGGGGACTGGCGGCCGTCCTCGAGCCGCTTCCCGAACGGCATCGAAGAGGTGCTCGACGCCATCAGGGCCCGAGGCATGGTACCCGGCCTGTGGCTCGAGCCAGAGGTCGTCGGCACCCGTAGCGTCGCAGCAAGCAAGCTCCCCGACGAGGCCTTCTTCTGCAGACGGGGCGAGCGCGTCGTCGAGCAGGGCAGGTACCTGCTCGACCTGCGTCACCCGGCGGCCCGCGCCCACCTCGACGACGCGGTCGACTCCCTCGTCGACGACCTCGGCATCGGCTACCTGAAGATCGACTACAACGTCTGCCCTGCTCCCGGGACGGACACGGGCGGCCTCAGCGAAGGGGCCGGGCTGCTCGGCCACAACCGTGCCCTGCTCGACTGGCTCGACGGCCTCCTCGAGCGCCATCCCGGCCTCACGATCGAGAACTGCGCATCAGGCGGGATGCGTGCCGACTTCGCCATGCTCTCCCGGCTCCAGCTCCAGTCGACGAGCGACCAGCAGGACTTCCTGCGCTATGCCGCGATCTCGGCGGCGGCTCCCGCAGCG
>JAJYNS010000108.1 GCA_021786195.1 Actinomycetes bacterium
GGTCTGAAGGTCAGCGTCCTGTCCTTCGGGTCCTGGGTCACCTTCGGACCGCAGCTCGACGCCCACCTCGCGACCCGCTGCCTGGAGACGGCCTACGAGGCGGGGGTGAACTTCTTCGACAACGCCGAGGCGTACGCGAGCGGGGAGTCCGAGCGGATCATGGGGCGGGCGATCGCCGAGCTCGGCTGGCCCCGACACGGCTACGTCATCTCGACCAAGCTCTTCTGGGGCATCCACGACGGCGTCAACACCCGCCGCACGCTCAACCGGAAGTACCTCCTCCAGGCGATCGACGGCTCGCTCGAGCGCCTGGGGCTCGACTTCGTCGACCTGCTCTTCTGCCACCGGGCCGACCCCGAGACGCCGATCGAGGAGACGGTGTTCGCGATGCACGACATCGTGAGCTCGGGCAAGGCCCTCTACTGGGGCACCTCGGAGTGGTCCGCCCAGGAGATCCGGGCCGCCTGGGAGATCGCCGAGCGCCACCATCTCCACAAGCCGGTCGTGGAGCAACCGCAGTACAACCTCCTGCACCGCGAGCGCGTCGAGCAGGAGTTCGCCAGGCTCTACGAGGACATCGGGCTCGGCTTGACGACCTGGAGCCCGCTCGCCTCCGGGTTGCTCACGGGGAAGTACCTCGAAGGCGTCCCGGCCGGTTCTCGGGCTGAGCTCCCCGGCTACGAGTGGCTGCGGGAACGGCTCACCGACCCCGACGCGAACGCCAAGGTCCGGCCCCTCGCAGCCGTCGCCGACGAGCTGGGCTGTTCCCTGGCCCAGCTCTCGATCGCGTGGTGCGCCGCCAACCCCCGTGTCTCGACCGTCATCACCGGGGCAAGCAGCGTAGAGCAGCTCCAGGAGAACCTCGGCGCGCTCGAGGTGCTCGCGCGCCTGGACGAGGCCGTGCTTGGTCGCATCGCGGCCGCCCTCGGCTGAGCCGTCGCAGGCCCTGGGCGCCGCGAGGCGCGCCGCGCCTGGCGAGGGCATCTCGGCGACCACGCTCGGTGGCCGACCGGATGCCCAGGGTACGAGCTTGCAGGCCCGCGCTATCCTTGATGGAAGTGGCGTCGTTCGAGCCGTTCCCAGGGCGTCACGTGCAGGAGCCACCGACGACATACCTGCCTGCGGATCAGGGGCTCGGCGGCGACGGCCGAGGTTCGTCGTTGCGCGTGGCGGGCGACGCCGGGCCACAGCTGCTCGCCGCGCTCGCCGCCGAGCTCTCGGAGGCCGTCCTCGCCGTCGACCGGTCGGGAAGGCTGAAGGTTGCGCTCGGCGGTGACGGTGGGCCGCTTGGAGGGATCCGCCCTGGCACGCGCATCTTCGACCTGTGCCACCCCGACGACCTCCCCGAGCTCGTCCGGCTCGGGCTCGAGGGGCTGGAGAAGGGCCCAGGATGGGAGGTCGCGGCGGCGGCGCGCCTCGGCCCGCCGGGCGGGCCGTGGCAGCGCTACGAGCTGCGAGCGGTCAACCGGTTGGACGACCCCGCGGTCGCCGGCTTTCTCGTGCGGCTCCGGGAGCTGCCCGGCGGCGACCCCACCGCCGGCTCCGGCCGGCCGGACCGGACCGGCACCGAGACGGGCCGGCCCGCCGACGAAGCCCTGCGCCCGCCTGGCGTCCTCGTCCATTCGGGCCTGGCAGCTCGCCTCGAGGACGAGCTCGAGACGCTGGCAGGCGCCATCCCGTTGCCGATCCTGTTCCTCGACGGGACTGGACGGCCCTACTTCGCCAACGGGGCCGCCAAGGACCTGTGCTCGCACCTCCGCGTGCAGCTCGCCGAGGAGGGCCTCGGCGGGATCGTGCACACCGAGGACCGTCCGTTCGTCGACGAGACGCTGCGGTCGCTTGCCGAGCTCGGCGGAGAGCGCACGCTCACTTTCCGGTTGATGCCCCACCGGCCCTCGGCGGAGGACCGAGTCGTCGAGGCGACCTTCTCGGCCTGGGGGACGCCGGGCCGCCTCCGGGGCATCGTCGTGACGCTCGTCGACATGACCGCCCACCACGCCCGTGAGTCCGAGCTGTTGCGCATGGCGAGCTGCGACCCCCTCACCGGCCTGTTGAACCGCGCCGAGTTCGAGGAGGCGCTGGCGGCTCGCATCCAGTCCGCGCCTGACCGGGTCACCCTCCTCTACTGTGACCTCGACGGCTTCAAGTCGGTCAACGACGACCACGGCCACGACGTCGGAGACGAGCTGCTCGTCGAGATCGCCCGTATCCTCGAGCGCAAGACTCGGCCCGGCGATCTCGTCGGTCGCCTCGGTGGCGATGAGTTCGCCATCGCCGTCGACGGCCCGGACTCCACCGACGCGCAGGGCCTCGCCTGCCGCATCGCGGTCGCGATAGCCGAGACCAGCGCGTACCGTCGCCTCGCGGTGAGCGCGAGCGTCGGGACGGCGCGGGCCAAGAGAGGCGACAACGCGCGCGACCTCCTCAAGCGGGCCGACGCCGCGATGTACCACGAGAAGCGAAGGCGACGCCGCCCTGCCGCCGTCCTTGCCGAGCCGAGCCCATGAGCGGCGAAGGCCGGGCGAGCGGCGGGGCCGGCCGTGACCCGGCTCAGA
>JAJYNS010000022.1 GCA_021786195.1 Actinomycetes bacterium
GCAGGGCCGAGCTCGCCGTCGATGTAGCTCGAGACCTGCTGCCGGGCCTCCCAGCAGCCGAGGGGCACGCCGGCGTTGGCCGCGCGCCGCTCGTCTCGTCCTGACAGGGCGCTCACGAGCATCATCCTTCCTCGTCGGATCCGCAGCTTGGCGGCGGGGAGCGAGATGCCGAGGACGGCCGCGACCTCGCTCGCCGAGAACCCTTCGGCGTCGTGGAGCACGACGGCGCTGCGGTAGTGGTCCGGCAGGTGGACGAGCGCGTCGCGGAGCTCCGCCGCCGACTCGGCGCGCTCGATCACCTCCTCGGCGTCGACGCTGTAGTTCTCGTCACGCCAGTGGGTCTCGACGTCCTCGACGCTGAGCTCATGGGCGTGGTGACGAGACCGGTCGACGGCGAGGTGATAGAGGATCTGATGCAGCCAGGTGCGAACAGACGCGTCCCCCCGGTACTGCACCGAGCGCTCGAGCGCTCGTACCACCGTGTCGCCGACGAGGTCTTCGGCCTCTGCCTCGCTTGAGGTGATCGAGCGGGCGTAGCGGTAGAGCCCGGGCAGCTCCCTGGCCACCGCGCCGGCAATGCCGCCACGCCCTCTCTCGGTCTCTCGATCGCCCGCCACCCTGCGTAGTCTGCCCGACCGGTGCACGGCCCGCAGAGGAGACCGGCCCGCCTTCGAGCGCCGGGCTCACGCCCCGACGCAGGGCGCGCCGACGATCAAGCCGCCTGGTCCAGGTGCCTCTCGCGTCGCCCAGCGGCCTCGGTGCCACCGGCACCTGTCGTCTTCACGCCGAAGAGGCCATAGAGCGGGCAGTACCCGCTCGCCGCGGTCACGACCATGATCGCCGCGACGGCCAGCAGCACGATCCCGCCCGCCGTCGAAAAGCCGATCGCGCCGCTCGCGCTGACCGCACCGGCTGCCACGAGGACCCGAAGGGCCCGGTCGAGCGTCCCCACGTTCTTCTTCATCTCCCGCTCCTTTGCTCGTCTGGAGACCAACACCTCATTGACGATCGAGCGGCCGAAAGCGATACATCCCCTGCTCACAGCCGTGCCGGTCCGCAGCGCCGCTGCGCGGTGAGCCTCGGGACGCGGCACGGCCGGGCGCAGCCGAGACCACCCCCGGCGGCGTGGCGAGCTCGGGCGGTCAAGCCCGCACCGCACGCGCCGCCTTGTTGATGCCCTCCGAGATCATCGGGTGAGGGAAGGCCACCTCGGCGAGCGTCGCCGCCGTGTGCCCGGCCCCGACGGCGAGGGCGAGCGGTGCGATCAGCTGGGCGGCGTCGAGGCCAAGGACCTGAGCGCCGACGAGACGCCCGCTGCGGCCCTCGAACACCAGCTTCAGGAAGCCCTCGGTCTCGTCCATGATCTGTGCCCTCGCATCCTCCCCGTAGTCGTAGCGGCCCACGTCGACCGCGCCGAAACGCACGGCCGCCTCGGCCTCGGTCAGCCCGACGTGGGCGGCTTCGGGCTCGGTGAACACGGTCATCGGGACCGCCTCGAAGGCCATCGCGTCGACCGGTTGCCCTCCGGCAAGGATGACGTGAGCGGCCACCAGGCTCTGGCGGACCGCTGAGTGGAACAACATGCTCCTGGCGTTCACGTCACCTGGCGCGTACACCTGGCGGTTGGCGGTCCTCAGCTGCCGGTCGACCTCGGGCGGCCTGCCGGGCACGAGGCCGAGGTGCTCGATCCCCTCGGGAAGGACGACATGTCGGCCGGTGGCCATCACCACCGAGTCGCCGGTCGCCCGGTCCGCGTCGCCATGGTGGCGGTAGTGCACGACGTAGCCCTCCCCGGAGCGCTCGACCGCGGTCACCATGGCCTCGGTCACGATCCTCACCCGGCGCCCCAGCTGGGTGTGGAGGCCGGCCGCCAGCTCGGCGTCGAACCCGGGCAGGAGCTCGCCGGTCGCCTCAAGGACGATCGGCGACGCCCCGAGGTTGTGGAGCATGGAGGCGACCTCGACCCCGATGTACCCCCCTCCGATGATCACCGGCTGCTCGGGAAAGGCCATGTCCGCGCCCAGGCGGAACAGGTCGTGCGAGGTGAGCGCCAGCTCGGCGCCGGGGATCCCGAGCCGGCTCGGCGCCGAGCCGGTGGCGAGCACCAGGTCCTCGAAGCGGTAGCGGCGGATCGGCTCGTCCGGGACTTCGATCTCGACGACGTGCTCGGCGACCACCTTCGCCGTTCCGGTGTGGAAGCGGATGGTCGAGGACTCGAGCTCTCGGGTGTGCTGCGCGTAGCGGGTCCGCTGCACCCGGTCCTTGTGGGCGAGCACCGCCGGCCACGACGCGTCCGGCGCCGGCCCGGAGAGGCCCCAGGTCGCATACCGGGACGCCCTACCACGCACGAGGCTCGCCTCTCGCACCGCCTTGGACGGGACGCACCCCTCGGCCAAGCAGTCGCCGCCGAGGTTCCCGATCGGGTCCACCATCACGACCCTCCGCCCCGCTCGAGCCAGGAGGAACGCCCCGGGGTAGCCACCACCACCGGCACCGATCACCACGACGTCTGCCTCTTGCTCACCGGTTGTGGCCATCGCTCCTCCCT
>JAJYNS010000010.1 GCA_021786195.1 Actinomycetes bacterium
GCCGCCCGCAGCGCTGCGAACGATCCGACCAGCCGTTCGAGGACGACTGGCGCGAGACCCTGCGAGGGCTCGTCGAGCAGGAGCAGCGAGGGCCCGGCAACCAGGGCACGGCCGATGGCGAGCATCTGCTGCTGCCCACCCGAGAGCGACCCGGCCTTGCGTGGCCCGAGCTCGACAAGCTCTGGGAAGACCTCCAGGGCAAAGTCGACCCGCTCGGCGCTGGGGCGCCGCCACGAGCGGCACGAGGCGCCGAGGAGCAGGTTGTCGCGCACGGTGAGCCTCGAGAGGACCCGGCGGCCCTCCGGCACGAGGACGGTGCCTTGCCGCATGTGCTCGCGCATCCCCGCCCTGGCCATCATCCTGCCGCCGATGGCGTGCGAGCCCGACTCGGCACGAAGAAGCCCGGCGAGGATGCCAAGTAGGGTGGACTTCCCTGCGCCGTTGCTGCCGACGATCGCAACAGCCTCCTGCGGGTGCACGGCGAGCGACACGCCCCGGACCGCGCGCAGCGGGCCGTAGGAATAGCTCACCTCGCGCACGTCGAGAGCGGGGTCCACGGCGGTCAACCGGCCTGTCCGGGTCCGGCCGCCCCGAGGGCGACGGTGTCGAAGCCCGCGCCGAGGTACCGCTCCCGGACCACGGGACTCGCCACCGTCTCTTCGGCCGTCCCGTCGAAGACGAGCCGGCCGGCGTCGAGCATGACGACTCGTGTCGCGACGGCAGTGACAAGCGCCATGCGGTGCTCGATGAGCAGCAGCGCGATCCCGCTCGCCCGCACCCCGCAGAGCACGTCGACGAGACGCCGCTCCTCGGCGTCGCTCAGGCCTGCCGCCGGCTCGTCGAGCAGCAGCAGGCGCGGAGCGGACGCGAGCGCCCTGGCGAGCTCGACGAGCTTGCGAGTGCCGAACGGGAGATCGCCGGCCCGCCGGCGCGCCTGGGCGAGCAGGCCCGTGCGCTCGAGCGCCGCTGCGCTCACCTCTGCCGCGGCGCGCATGCGGCGACGCTTGCGGTGCAGCGTTGCAATGGCGCCGACCATGACGTTGTCCAGGCAGCTGTCCTCGAGCATCAGTCGAGGCATCTGGAAGGTGCGGCCGATGCCGACCTCCACCAGTCGATGAGCGGGCTGGAGGAGCACGTCCTCGTCGAACACACGGACCTTGCCAGCGTCCGGCGGGACGATACGCGTGACGATGTTCAGCAGCGTGGTCTTCCCCGCTCCGTTCTGGCCGAGGACCGCGACGGCGGAGTCCGGCGTCATCGGCACGTCGAGGTCGAGCCCGCGCAGCACGCGCACGCTGCCGAAGCTCTTCTCAAGCCCCCGGATGCTGAGGGCCATCGGGGGCGCCACCTCAGTCCGCCGCCGAGCTCGCCCCTACCCGACGGGCAAGGGAGGGGGACGTGGTTGGCGCACCCTCGGCGCCTGCCCCGCCGTCCGCGCCGACTGCCTCGCTTCCGGCGTCGACACGCTCTCCGACGCGCCGCGCTCGAGCCCGACGCCAGAGCGACGGCACTCGGAACCCCGTGATCCCTTCGGGCAGGTAGGCGAGCACGACCACCAGGGCGATCCCGAGCACGAGCACCGACAGACCCGGGTCGTTGGTGGTCTCGCCGTTCAGGGCGCTGTATGCGCCGGCCCCGACCAGCGCACCCCAGGTGAGCGAGCGACCGCCGACGATCACGGCGACGAGCACGGCGAGGGAGGTCGTGAGCGTGAAGGAGTCGGGGGAGATGTAGCCCGAAGTCTCTACCAGGAAAAAGCCGCTTCCTGATGCGAGGGCGAATGACAGTACCACCATCACCAGGCGCAGGCGAGCGATGTCCACGCCGACCGACTTTGCCATCGTCTCGTCGGCGCGCAGCGCCAGGACTCGGCGTCCGAGACGCGACCCCTTGAGCGCCCGTGTGCCGACGACGACGGCGAAGCCGAGACCGAGGATCAGCGCGAGCAGCGGCAGCGAGTTCAGGTGGGGATCGACCGTCGCCTCCCCGTTCACCCCGCCGGTGATCCCGCCGAGGTCCTGGAACACCTGCGTGAAGATCACCTGCCCGGCGAGGGTCGCCATCGCGAAGAAGTGCTCCCGAAGGCGCGACAGCGGCAACGCGAGCAGACCGCCGAGGACCGCTCCCGCCGCGAGCGCGCCGAGCAGCGCGACGACCGGCGGAACACCGGCACGCGCCTCGAGCTCGACGGCGACATAGGCCCCAACACCGTAGACCGCTGCGTGCATGAGCGACGCCTGGTTGGAGAAGCCGAGCATTAGTTGCATCGCGCATGCCAGCAGGAGGAAGAGCCCGAAGCTCGTCGCCTGGTTCGTGGCGAACTGCGAGTGGCGGCTCGCGGTCACGAGATAGACCGCAAGCAGGATGGCGAGGACGGTCGCGTCGCCCCCTACGGGCCGAGCGAGCCTCCGTGCGCGCGCCGCGCGAAGAAGCCGCATCTAGGCCCGTGCCCCGAGCAACTCCCGCGAGTTGCCGAAAAGCCCTGCCGGCCGCACGACCAGGAATAGGAACAGGAAGGCGAACGTCACGAGCTCT
>JAJYNS010000104.1 GCA_021786195.1 Actinomycetes bacterium
TCGAGCCAGGAGACGAAGGCGTCCCGATCGGTCATCACCCTCTGCTTCTCCCGCTCGAGCTCCGGCTTCAGGCCGAGGAGGAAGTCGTCCTCGAAGACCCCCGCCATCAGCCGGTCGACCGCGTCGACCATCCGGAACGGCCCGTAGATCGCGGGCTCGTCGACCACGTCTCGGGCGGCGGTGACGAGGAAGGTCGCGAGGCGGAAGGCCTGGTCGTCCCGGGCCGTCATGCCCGCCTCGCCTCGAAGCGCTCGCCGCCCCATCGGTCGACGTGGACGACCTCGGCCAGGGCCCGAGCCGCGGCCCAGGCGAGGGTGCGAAGGGTCGCGTCGTCGAGGGGGGAGGGGTCGAAGTAGCGGTGCATACGGCGCCGGCGCATCGCCTCGAGCACGTCCACCTCGATACGCCCCTCTCCCCCTCAAGAGCGCCGGTCGAGCACGACTCGGCCGCCGAGCATCACCAGCGCGACGCCGCCCGGTCTGCCGAGGATCCCGGGGTCGTCGAGCGCGTTCTGGTCGGAGACGACGAGGTCGGCCCTCTTTCCTGCCTCGATCGTGCCGATCTCCCCCTCCAGCCCGAGCAGCTCGGCGTTGGTGCGCGTCGTGGCGACGATCGCCCCCATCGCCCCGAGCGCCCGGGCCGCGATCGCGATCTCCTCGCCCTGGTGGCGCTGCATCGGCCCGAGGAGGTCCGAGCCGGAGCCGATCCGCACGCCGGCCCCGAGGGCGAGCTCGAGGCTCCTCGACCCGGCCTCGACGACGAGCTCGAGCTTCTCCAGGCTCTCTCTTGAGATGGAGTGCCGCTCGCCCTCCTCGCGCAGCCGCTCGTAGGTGACGAGGGTCGGGACGAGGTACGTGCCGCGCTCGGCCATCAGCCGGGCGGTCGGCCCGTCGAGAAGGTTGCCGTGCTCGACCGAGCGGACCCCTGCCCGCACGCAGGCCTCGATCGCGGCCGGCGTGTACGCGTGGGCGAGCACGTAGGTGCCCGCGGCGCTCGCCGCCGCCACCGCGGCCGAGAGCTCCTCCGGTGAGTACTGCACCGACTCGAGCCGGTCGGTCGGCGAGACCACGCCGCCGCCTGCCATCACCTTGATCTGGTCCGCCCCCCGGCGGAGCTCCTCGCGCGCCGCGAGCCGCACCTGCTCGGGACCGTCGGCGATCACGTGCACCATCCCGACGTGCGGGCCGGCCCCGCCGGCGCAGGCCTGCTCGCCGGCGCCCCGCTGGTCGCCGTGCCCGCCGGTCTGGCTGAGTGGACGGCCGGACACGAGCAGGCGCGGCCCGGCGAGCAGCGCGACCTCGCTCTCGTGGCGCCGCCTTGCCTGCCCTGCGATGTCCGCGTCGACGGCCGCGGCGTGCACGTGGGCGTCGATCAGCCCGGGCAGCAGCGTCCGGCCCCCGAGCCGGAGCGTCCTTTCGCCGTGCAGGCCGGCTGGAGCCGCCCCCTCGAGGACGTCGAGGATCCGCCCCTCCTCGACCACCACGCAGCCCTCGAAGGCGGGCGCCCCCGTGGCGGTCACCACGAGCGCCTCGCAGAGCACGGTGCGGTCGCTCACGTCGACCGTCGGCGCAGCAGCTGGTCCACCCCGACGGCGAGCAGGATGAGCGCGCCGTTCACGATGTCCTCGTAGACGGGGTTGAGATTGAGGAGGACGAAGCCGTTGTTGATCAGCTCGAGGATGACCGTCCCGACGACGGCACGCCAGATCGCGCCCTCACCGCCCATGATGCTCGTCCCCCCGACGACCGTGGCGGCGATCGCGGTCAGCGCCAGCGTGTTCGCGACGCTCGTGCCCGGGTCGGCCGAGCCGGCCTGGGAGGCGCCGATGATGCCTGCCACGGCCGCGCAGGCGCCGCTGATGCCGAAGACCACGATCCGGTAGAGCGGGATCGAGATGCCCGAGAGGTGCGCCGCCTCGGGATTGCCGCCGATCGCGTACAGCCCTCGGCCGAAGCGCGAGAACGCGAGCAGCACCCCCGTCAGCAGCGCCACGACGAAGAAGACCCAGGCGGCGATGGTGATGCCGCCGTAGGTGTCGTTCATCACCATGAACCCGCCGACCGCGGTGGTCTCGACGTTGCCGCCCGTCGCCACGGTCGCGAAACCGAGGATCACGTAGCTCGTCGCGAGCGTGGCGATGAAGCTGTTGATCCTGCCGTAGGCGATGACCCCGCCGTTCAGCGCGCCGAAGCCGAACCCGACGAGCAGGGCGACGGCGAAGGCGCCGAAGGGCGCCAGGTGGGGCGCGAGGATCACCGACAAGATCGCGCAGAACGCGTAGACGGCGCCCTGGGAGAGGTCGAAGCCGCCCGAGATGATCGCGAGCGTCGCCCCGCACGCCGCGATGCCCTCCCAGCTCATCTGGTTGAGCATGTTGGCGACGTTGCCGAGGGTCCTGAACGACGACGAGCTGGCCGACAGCGCGATCGCCATCGCGACGAGCACGACGAGGATGCCGAAGTCCCGAGCCGAGACTCTCCTCGCCCGCTCCTCCTCGGTCTCCGGGCGCAGCGCGGCGACGGACCTCTGGCGGACGACGCTCACAGGCTCGCCCGCTCCGGCCGAGCCCCGAACGCGGCGGCGATGATGCGCTCGCGATCCGCCGTCCCGCCGTCGAACTCCGCGACCACCTCGCCCTTCCTGAAGACCACGATGCGGTGGGACATCCCCATGAGCTCCTCGAGCTCGGAGGAGATCAATACCACTCCGATCCCCGCCGACGCCGCGTCCGCGATCATCCGGTGGATCGCCGCCTTCGCCCCGACGTCGACGCCCCGGGTCGGCTCGTCGGCGATCAGCACCCTCGGGCCGCAGGCGAGCCACTTGGACAGCAGCACCTTCTGCTGGTTGCCCCCGGAGAGGTGGCGGACGAGCCGCCCGGGATCACGCGGCCGGACGTCGGATCGCTCCACCCACTCCGCGGCGTCCTGGCGCATCCGCCGCTTGGTCGCGAAGCCCCAGCGGAACGGGCCCTTGCGGGTGCTGAGCGCGAGGTTCTCCGCGACCGAGCGGCCGAGCACGAGGCCCTGCTGCTTGCGGTCCTCCGGCACCATCACCACACCGGCCGCGCCCGCCGCCCGAGGGCTGCGAAAGCCGCGGGCTCCGGCGCCCGCGACGCGCAGCACGCCACGGTCGAGGCGGTCCGCACCGACGAGGCACCTCGCGAGCTCCGAGCGGCCGGAGCCGACCAGCCCGGCGAGCCCGACGATCTCGCCGGCCCTGACCGAAAGGCTGACCCCGCGCACGACGTTCCCCCGCCAGACCTCGCTCGCCTCGAGCACGACCTCGGCGCCCTCCGGCGGTGGGGCCTTCGGCGCGTACATCGCCCTGAGCGGCCGGCCCACCATCTTCTGGATGAGGCTCGCCTCGTCCTCGGCGCCGACCGGCGCGCTCGAGACGAGCGCCCCGTCGCGCAGCACCGAGACGGTGTCGGCGCTCGAGAGCACCTCGCGCAGGTGGTGCGAGACCATCGCGACGGCGACGCCCCGGCCGGCGAGCCGCCGCAGCAGCTCGAGCAGCTGGTCGGCGCGCTGCTCGTCGAGCGACGAGGTCGGCTCGTCGAGGATGAGCACCCGCGGCTCGCGCACGAGGCAGCGCAGCACCTCGAGCACCTGGCGGTCTGCGATCGACAGCTCTCGGACGACGGCTCCCGGTGGCAGCACGAAGCCGGTCTCGTCGCAGAGCTTGCGGAACCTCGCCGACGCCTCCGAGCGCCCGAGCCTGCCAACGGCGGCCACTCCCATGCCGAGGAAGACGTTCTCGAGGACGCTGCGCGCCGGCACGGAGGTGAGCTCCTGGGTCACGATCTCGACGCCCGCCGCACGTGCGGCGCGGGGCGTCGAGCTCCGCAACGGCCTGCCCTCGACGAGCACCTGGCCGCGGTCGGGCCTGACCATCCCGGCGGCGATGCGCACGAGGGTCGACTTCCCCGCGCCGTTCTCGCCCACCAGGGCGTGCACCTCGCCGGCTCGCAGCGTGAGGCTCACGTCGTCGAGGACGTTGACGGGCCCGTAGCGCTTCGACACCCCCGAGATCTCGAGCACTCCGGCCTCACCCCCGCCGCCGGGACCCGAGCCCGAGGGGCGCGGCCCGGCAGGCCGGCTGCACGCCGGCCTGCCGGGCTCCCGCAGGTCCCACGCAGAAAGCCCGCACGGCGCCTCGAGCCAGGGTCACGGGGCGACCGAGGCGGTCAATCCGAGTACTGGCCGACGAGGTGGTGGGACTTGACGACGCTCTGGGTCCACATGCCACCGGCAGGGCCAAGGTTCGCCGAGTTCACGGCCGTCGGCGGGTGGCCGCCCTGGAGCTTCTCGATGCCGTAGAGCGTGGCGTCGTAGCCGTCGGTCACCTCCGGGATGCCGAAGGTCGCGTACCAGGTGCCGGCCCGCACGTAGTTGACCGCCTGGGTCGAGCCTCCGTTGCCGATCACCTTCACCTTCCCGACAAGGTGCTTGTCCTGCAGAACGATCGTCGCGCCCTCCATCGCCTGGGAGGAGCCGATGATCACGTTGACGTCCGGGTGGGCGCTCAGGACGTCCTCGGTCACGGTCTCACCCGTCGAGGAGAGGTAGCCGCCGACGGGGTCGCCGAGCACCTTGACGTGCGGGTCGCTCCTCAGCTCGGCAAGGGCTGCCCTGGTCCTCGCGACATCGAGCGGCAAGGTCGGGAACCCCTGGTAGTAGACGACGTTGCAGGTGGGCAGCTTGCCGCATGCCTGGATCGCGAGCCTGCCGAGGTCGGTGCCGTTGAGGACCGCCGACTCGACGACGGAGATCTCGCCCGGGACCTGGGGCGCGATGGCGGAGTAGTTGCTCCCGACCTGGGTGAACTCCGCCACCACGACGATCCCCTTGGCGATGGCCGCCTTCACCTCGGGCACGACCGCGCTGCCGTCGTTCGCCTGGATCACGAAGACGTTGTACTTCCCCGAGGTGATCTCGTCCTCGAGCTGGGACACCTGGGTCGTCGCCGAGAAGTTGCCGTTGAGGAAGGTCGCGCTGCCCCCGAACTTCTTCGCCGCCTGCTGGACGCCCTTCCAGGTCGCCTGCGCGAAGGAGTTGTCGGTCGCGAAGCCGAAGAACGCGACGTGCGGGACCTTCTTCGCCCTCGCGGCGACCGGCACGCCGCGCTGGGCGGCGGCCGTCGGCGCGAGCCCCGCGCCGATCCCGGCCGCCATGGCCGCCGAGAGCCCCGCGGGCAGGATCACCCGCACGCCGATGCGTCTGTTGCTCATCTGTTCCCTCCTGTTCTCGAGCTCGCGCTCTCCCCACTTGCCGCATGAACTGGTGCGTAGCCGTAGAGCTCCCGGGCGGCCTCGGGCGAGACCGCCCCGTCGGCGAGGTCGGCCTCGACCGCCTCCCGGCTGCGCAGGCTCGGGTCGCCGAAGCCGCCGCCGCCGCCAGTGCGGCAGGTCACGGTGTCGCCTCGCTTGAGGGAGAGCCCGTTGACCTTGAGCATCCGGCGCTCCCCCGGTCGCCCCTCGTTGACGACGACCTCCGGCGGCCTGGCGTCGTGCCCGCCGAACAGGCCCCATCCGGGGGTCTTCGAGCGCTCGAACCACAGCATCATCGTCCCGTCGGCCTCGAGCAGGTACTCCCGCTCCACGCCGTTGCCGCCGCGCCACCGGCCGGCGCCGCCGGAGTCTCGCCGGATCGAGTACCTGCGGACGTAGACGGGGTACTTCGTCTCGGCCACCTCGATCGGCACGTCCTTGAGCGACCCGTTCACGTTGTTGATGAGGGCGTCCTGGCCGTCGCCACCCTGCCAGGCGCCCCAGCCGCCGACGGTCGGCTCGTAGACGAGGTAGGGCCCACCGGTGCGCGGGTCCGTCCCGCCGATGCCGATGACCATGGAGTCGCCGTAGCTCGCGGCGGCCACCCGATCGGGCATGACCGGCGAGAGCGCCTTCGCGACGAGGTCGATGAGCAGCCCGAGCGGAGTGAAGTACCACTCGCAGGGCGCGGGCTCCTCCGCGGCGAGCAGCGAGCCGGGGCGGACCTTCACCTCGAGGGGCCGGAACGCCCCGCCGTCGACGGGCCGGTCGGGATTGACGAGGAGCTTGTAGGCGACCCTCGCGGCCGAGACGGCCTGCGGCGCGCCGCAGTTGATGGGGCCGGCGGCCATGTCGTCGGTCCCCGAGAGGTCGATCGTCATCCGGTCGCCCTCGATCTCTACGGCGACTCGGACCATGCGCTCCACGCCGGCGACCACGCCGTCGTCGTCGATCGATCCCTCCGCCGTGTAGCGGCCGTCGGGGATCGAGGCGACCGCGGCCCGCTCGATGCGCTCGGTCTGCGCGAAGAACTGGTCCCTCGCCCGGCGGACCGTCTCGAGCCCGTACCGGGCGACGAGGCGCGCCAGCCGCTCCTGGCCCGTGCGCACGCAGGCGATCTGGGCGAACAGGTCCCCCCGTGCCGGGTAGGGGAAGCGCCCGTTGCGCGTCAGCACGTCGACGACGTAGTCGATCACCTGCCCCCCGCTGACGACCTTCGTCGGCCCGAGCCGCAGCCCCTCCTGGAAGATGTTCGTCGAGTCGGTCGGGCTCCCCGCGTCCTTGCCGCCCACGTCGAGCCAGTGGGCGCGGCAGGTCGCGAAGCCGACGAGGTCCTCTCCGAGGAACACCGGCCCGTAGACGGTCATGTCGTGCAGGTGGGTGCCGGCGAGATAGGCGTCGTTGAGGATCCAGACGTCGCCCTCTCGCCATCCCTCCCGGCCGATCTCGAGCTCGGTCAGCTCGGTGACGACCTCGAGGTTCCCGAGGAAGATCGGCAGGCCCGCCGACTGGCCGAGTATCTGGTGCCGGTCGTCGAGCAGGCCGACCGAGCAGTCCTTCATCTCGTAGATCACTGGCGTGTAGGCCGAGCGGATCAAGGTGGCGTTCATCTCGTCCGCGGCCGCGTTCAGCCCGGAGCGGATGATCTCCGTCGTGATCGGGTCGATCTCCCCCGAGCCGCCCGGGGCCGCCTGCGTGACCGTCGCCGGAACCGTGGTCGTCATCTCGCTCCTGTGCTCCTCGTGCTGTCGCCCGCTAGGGACCGACGTCGATGATGATCGTGCCGAGGGGGTCGACCCGCAGCGACGAGCCCGGCGGCACGACGGTCGTCGCCGTCTCCTCGACGACGATCGCCGGGCCGGAAAGCTGCGCCCCGATGGGCAGGTCGGCGCGGCGCACGACCTCGGTCTCGTGCTCCTCGCCGCCGAACACGACGCGCCGGCGCCTGGAGGTCCAGGTGCGGCCCTCCTCGACCGGCTTGGGCGCCGGGTCGGGGCGCCCGAGGTCGCCGAGAACGGTCGTGCGCAACGCGACGACCTCGATCGGCGCGCCGGGATTGGCGTGCCCGAAACGTCTCGAGTGCGTGGCGTGGAAGCGTTCGGCGACGAGCTCCTCGAACCGAGGGCTGCGCACCTCCTCCAGCGCGTCCAGCCCGACGACCAGCGTGTACTCCTGGCCTTCGTAGCGAAGGTCGAGAGAGTGCTCCACCCGGACGTCCGGCTCGGCGACGCCCTGGCCCGACAGCGCCGAGCGCCCTTCGAGCTCCATCTGCTCCAAGAGCTTCGCGAGCTCCTCGCGATCCGCTCGCCCGAGGCCGGAGTAAAAGGCGTGGGAGAGGTCGGTCCTCACCGCCGTCTCGAGCATCCCCCAGGCGGAGAAGGCGCCCGGCAGCGGCGGCACGACCACCTCCCGGATCTCGAGCTCCCGGGCGAGGAAGACGGCGTGCATCGCGCCGGCGCCGCCGAAGGCGACGAGGGAGAAGCCCCGGGGCTCGATGCCCTTGGCGACCGTGAGGGTCCGGATCGCCTGGCCCATGTTCGCGTTGACGACGTCGCAGATCCCTTCGGCGAGCGCCGTCGCCGAGAGGCCGAACCGCCCGCCGAGCGCCGCGAGCGCCGCCCGGGCCGCCTCGACGTCGAGGCGCATCCGCCCTCCGGCGAAGAAGGAAGGGTCGACCCGGCCGAGGACCACGTTGGCATCGGTCACGGTCGGGCGGGTGCCGCCGCGGCCGTAGGCGACGGGCCCGGGCTCGGCGCCCGCGCTCTCCGGGCCGACCCTGAGCCCGCCCGCCTCCTCATAGGCGATCGAGCCGCCGCCCGCGCCGATCGTGTGGATGTTGACGACCGGCATGAGGAGGGGGAAGCCTTCGATCTCGGTCTCGGTCGACACGTCGGGCTTGCCCTCGACGACGAGGCTCACGTCGAAGCTCGTCCCTCCCATGTCGACGCAGATGAGGTTCGGCCTCCCGAGGAGGCGGGCGAGCGCGACGCCGCCCATCGTCCCTCCGACCGGTCCCGACAAAAGCGTCTGGAGGGTCACGTCTCGCGCCGCCGACGCCGAGACCATCCCGCCGCTCGACTGCATGACGTGCAGGGTGACGCCGAGGCCGCGACGTCGCATCTCGCCCTCGAGGCGCTCGAGGTACCCGCGCACGGTGGGGCCGATGTAGGCGTCGAGGACCGTCGAGGACGTGCGCTCGTACTCTCGCCACTCACGGGCGACCCGGTGGGAGAGCGAGATCGAGACGTGCTCGCCGAGCTCCTCGCGGAGGATCTCGGCCGCCCGCAGCTCGTGCGCGGGGTTCCGGTAGCTGAAGAGGAAGGCGACCGCCAGCGCCTCGAACCCCTCCGCGTCGAAGCGCTTCGCGGCCTGGCGCACCGCCTCCTCGTCGAGCGGGGTCCGCTCGCGCCCGGCGTAGTCGAGCCGCCCGGGGATCTCGACCGTGTCGCGCCGGCGCACGAGGGGCTTGGGCTTTCGGTAGTGCAGGTCGTAGAGGTTCAAGCGGGGGCCGCGGGCGATCTGGTACACGTCACCGGTGCCCTCCGTGACGAGGAGCAGCACCTTGGACCCTCGCCGCTCGAGGAAGGCGTTCAGCCCCTGGGTCGTGCCGTGCACGGTGAAGGAGATGTCCGCCGGGGAGTCGACGACCTGCTCGAGCGCGGAGAACACCCCTTCGGTCAGATCGGCCGGCGTCGTCGAGCTCTTGCCTGCCGAGTAGTCGCGCCGGAGCTCGTCGTAGGCGACGACGTCGGTGAAGGTCCCGCCGATGTCCATCGACACCCGATAGCGGCTCACCGCACGCCCCCCTTGGCGCCGGGCCCCGGCGCCGCCGTCACCGCGACCTCGTAGATCGACCCCCCGCCGCCCGGCTCTTCGATCGCCTCGAACACCTCGCCCGCCCGCGAGGCGCTGCTCGCCCGCCAGGGATCGGCGACCCAGCCCTGGTAGTCCGCGACCGACGACCACAGCGCCGTGACGAGCGCGGGACCGGTGCGACCGAGGGGGAGCTGCAGCTCGCCGCCGAGGAAGCCAGGGTGGGCCGCGGCTCGCTCGAGCACCCTCTCCTCCTCGAAGAAGCGCGCGACCGAGCTCGCATCACCTGCGACGGGCCGCAGGTACAGGACGCTTCTGATCATCCGGCGACCTCCCTCGCTCGGGCCCTTCTTTCCTGCCCCCCAGGAGAGAATCCTGTGAGACAGGAATGTTAGGATCGCGGCCCATCTGCGTCAACATCCGCCGGTTAACGCTGCGTGACGAGCCCCGAGGCAGGTGCCCGTGGACGAGGTGGTGAAGAACGTGGGCCGCCAGCTCCGGCTCCTGCGGCGCTCCCGGGGCATGACACTCGCGGACCTCGCCCGGCGGGCCGGCTGCAGCGACAGCTACCTCTCGAGCGTCGAGACCGGCGCGACGACTCCCACGCTCAGCTCGATCTCCACCCTCGCCGCGGTGCTCGGCGCCGACGTCGGGGCGTTCTTCCCCTCGGCGGAGGAGAGCGCCGTCCACGTGCACCGGTCGTGCGGGGAGCACCGCCTGAGGATCTCGCCCCGCGCCAGCCAGACCTACACGATCCTTTCCGCCCGCCGCCTCGAGCCGTCCTTCACGGGTCTGGTCGAGGAGCTCCTGCCGGCCGAGGACGACATGTCCTACCGGTACTTCGGCGAGCGGTTCCTCGTCATGCTCGAGGGCACCGTCACGCTCAGGATCGGCGCCGAGACCTACTCGCTCGGGCCCGGGGAGACGATCCACTACTCCTCGCACCCGGACCACGTGCTGCGGGTGACCTCGCCCCGGCCAGCCCACATCCTCTGGGTAGTCACGCCAGCACTGCTGTGACGGCGCCGGACGACGACCAGCCTGCCGCAGGGACGCGGTCGCTTGCGGAGCGCCTCGGGCTCCGGATCCGGGAGCGGCGCGCCGAGCTCGGGCTCACCCTCGCCGACGTCGCCGAGCGGGCGAGCCTGTCGGTCTCCTACCTCTCGGCCGTCGAGAAGGGCGTGAACCTGCCTTCCCTCTCGACGCTCGTCAAGATCACCGACGCCCTCGGCGTGAGCATCCCGACGGTGCTGTTGGAGGAGGGCGAGAACCGAGTCCGGGTCGGCAGGCTCCCGGACCGGGCGCCTGCGCTGGTCGACCTCTCCCACGACGAGCTCCAGCTGCGAGCCCAGGTGCTCCGGGCGCCGCCGGCATCCTCCGGGGAGGTCGCCTTGCCGACGAAGGACCACGACCTCTTCCTCTACGTCTTCGAGGGCGACCTCTCGGTCACGCTCTCCGACCAGTCTCGCGTCGAGCTCGGCTCCGGCGACGCGCTCGACGCGCGCTCGGAGCCGCGCATCACCTGGGAGAGCGCTCAGGGCACCTTGACGTTGTGGACGACCTGCCCGAGCCGGCTCGACTGATCGAGGCGGTCGAGGAGGTCCGTGAAGGCGAGCGCCCGCTGGGGCGTGCCGCAGGTGTCGGAGAGGATGGCGAGCACGGGCCGGCCGAGCTCGCGCAGCACCTCGACCGGCTCGACGAACCTACCGGTGAGCTGCCGGCCCCCGCTTGCAGAGAAGGCTCTTGAAGTGGATCCAGCCGTCGGCGACCGAGTTGCGGAGCCCGACGAACGCCACGATGGCGTAGAGGGTGAGCAGCACGTTCAAGGCCGCGTAAAAGAGGTCCTCCACGAGGTCGTGGCGATAGGCGACGTAGGCGGTGTAGCCGGCGAGCGCGAGGAGCGCGTAGGGGGCGAAGAGGAAGAACGCCGGTGTGACGGTCCGGCTCCTCACCTTGGGGGTGCGCACGAAGGTGCTCTTCGAGGCGGTGATGCCCTGGGTGAGCGACGAGATGGTGCCGGCGAGGTTGACCGGGAGGAGGATGAGGTTGAGGCCGTAGATGCGCGCCACGTCCCTCCGCCGGTAGCCGCAGTAGCGCAGGTCGGAGGCCATCGCGGCGAAGTACGGCAGCGCGAGCACGCCGAGGAGCGGGTTGATGAGCGTCGCGTTGAACGGGAAGACGAGCAGCGCGAGGAGACTGACCGAGCTCCAGCAGATCGACGCCATGTAGTTCCAGCGCAGGAACACCTCGCCGAAGCGCAACCTGGTGCCGCCCTGCCGGAGCGTCCGGCGCTGGCGGCAGAACGTCGGCAGTATGAGCAGCCCGCCGTTCGCCCACCGGCGGCGCTGGATCGACAGCGCCCCGAAGTCGGGCGGCGTGGCGCTGTAGCTGAGGCGCTCGGGGTAGTTGAACAGCTTCCAGCCGTGCGTGCCGAGGTCGATCGTCGACTCTGTGTCCTCGATGACGGTGCGGTCGCGGATGTACTTGCGGATCTCCCAGCCGCCGAGGTAGGAGGTCACCGCGATGTCGTCGAGCGCGGCCTTGCGGATCACTGCGTTGGCCCCGACCCAGAAGCTGGCGTCGTAGTACGTAAGGCCCTGGTGCACGAGGTGCAGCAGGTCCGTCGTCGCACCGGCGACGCGCTCGAGGCGCGTCCGTGCCCCGGGGTACGCGCTGTAGGGCGTCTGGGCGATCGCAACGCCGCGATGCTCGCGCTGCTCGAGCACGTGGACGAGGCGAAGGCAGTACTCGGGGAGCAGGACGCTGTCGGCGTCGAGGGTGAGGACGAAGTCGGGATCGGGGACGACGAGATTGGCGTCGTTCGGGCTGCAGGACACGAGCGCCACGCCGGCCGGCACCGCGACCTCTCGGTAGGCGCCTCCCATGAGGCCGATGTAGCTGTTGAGGTTGGAGGCCTTGTTCGGCTCGCCGGACAGCGACACGTAGCGCTTTCGCTCGAAGCTGCTCACCTCGACCCGGAACGTCCACGCGAGGCGCCGGTAGAGCTGGCGGACCTGCCCGGCGGGGAGGACCGCCTCGTGGTGGGCCGCTTCGCGCACCTCGTCGGCGATCGCGGAGAAGTCCGAGGCGAGGCGCAGGACGACCTCGTTCACGAGGAATGTCTCGGAGTGGTCCCGAGCCCCGTAGGTCGAGGCGAGGTTCCGCAGCCACGAAGCGGCCGCGGAGTAGTGCGCCGCGAGGCGCGCCATGTCGGGCTCCCCGAGCACTTCGTCGCGCCGCACGGCGTCCTCGAACTCGGCGAGCAGCTGCTCGTAGCGCGCCCCCTGCGCCGAGAGCAGCCGCTCGATCTGCGCCGGCAGGGCCCGGGCGGCCTCGAGGAGCTCGCGTGCGGCGCGGCCGCGGGGCACCGGCGGGTCGTCGATGAGGAGCACGATCCGCTTGTTCGGGTACTCCTGCAGCGCCGCCGAGAGCAGCGTCGCCAGGATGACCCGGGCCTCTTCCTGGTAGGAGGGCACGATCACCGTCAGCGTCGGCGTGGTGGTGTCGAAGAACTCCTCGAGCTCGCGACGCGTCGCCCGCTGGTGGCTGCGGGCCCGGTAGAAGAAGCCGAGCCGGCTGAACAGGTAGGCGAGGGAAGACGCGGTGAGGAGCGTGACCATGAGCAGGAAGGCGATCGACTCCGTCCGGTCCACCGCGGTCGAGCGCTGCGAGGTGAGCAGGTCGGTGAGCAGCCAGACGCCGAAGTAGGCGCACCACCCGACGACCGTGACGAGGATCGCAAGACGTCCGACGGCGAGACGCCGTTCGCTGATCGGCGGGTGCACGGAGGGCAGCGGCACGCTGCGACGATCGCCTCCCCGTTGGTGCCGTCCTCGCGACGGTGCCAACTTTGTCGACATGCACCCCTCCTGGTGGCGACGCGCGAGCCATCGCTGCCGTTGCTCCTGTCCCAACGGCACAAGCGCCGAGCTCCTCCACAGGCGCGCCGGCGTGCAGGTGCGCGGACCCGGGCAGCTGCCCACATCGAGCGCTCATTTTTGCTACTGGGTGTGGCGCCGTCGAAATGGCCCCACATGCTGCATCCTCACGCTGACCGTCCTGGTCGCGACATCGGGCGTCCTGGTCTCGACGTGCCTGCCCTCCTCGCCGGCGTCCGCCGCACGCGCCGTCCGGCCCCGCATCTCGGGCCCCTACCCGACCTGGTACGCCCCGTACGTCGACGCGACCCTCCCTCCGGAGTACCCTGCGGCCGACCGGGCGGAGAACCCCGCGGGCCAGACGGTCTTCGGCTTCGTGGTCGCCTCGCCGACCTTGCCGTGCACGCCCTCCTGGGGCGACTACTTCTCGCTGGCGGGCATCGACGCCTCCGCGCTGCACCTCGGCACGGTGATCGAGGCGATGCGCGCCCGGGGCGAGACGCCCATCGTCTCCTTCGGCGGGCAGGACAACCAGCCGCTCGCGGACACCTGCACCTCCGTGGCGGCGCTCGAGCACGCCTACGCGGAGGTGGTCGGCCGGTACCACCTCGCGGTGGTCGACCTCGACATCGAAGGTGCGGCCCAGGGCGACGCCGCGGCGCTGGCGCGCCAGGCGGCAGCACTGCGTCTGCTCCAGGCCCAGGTCGCCCGGGACGGCAGGACGCTCGGGGTCTGGCTCACCTTGCCGGTGACGCGCCAGGGCATGCTCCCTGTCACCGAAGGGGTCGTCGCAGCGATGCTGGACGGCGGCGTCGAGCTGTCGGGGGTGAACCTGATGACGATGTACTTCGGGCCGTCACCGGGCGACGGCGCCCCGATGCTGGCAGCGGTCGAGGCCGCGCTCGGCGCCTCCTTCGTCCAGCTCCGGCGGATCTACTCGAGCCACGGCATCGCGCTCGACGACGCCGAGGTGTGGCAGCACATGGGTGCGACAGTCCAGATCGGGCAGGCGGGCGTCCCCGGTCAGGCCTTCACCGTGGCAGACGCCGAGGGGCTGGTCCGCTTCGCCGAGGCGAAGGGGCTCGGGAGAGTGTCGGACTGGTCCGCCAACCAGGACGCCCCGTGCGGATCTGCGTCGCACCCGAGCATCGGCGGGTACTCCAACTACTGCTCCGGCGTCGCCCAGGCCCCCGGCGAGTTCGGTCGCATCTTCTCGGCCCTCGACGGCTCGGCGACGGACACGCCGCTTCTCGATCCTTCCCGCCGCTGAGGCGGCCGGGCGCGCCCCACGGGCGGGGGAGGCGTCATGCGCCCTCCACCGCCAGGCCGAGCATCCGGGCCGCCGAGGCCAGCCGCCGGTCGAAGGTCGCGACCTCGCCGGCCATGCTCTC
>JAJYNS010000070.1 GCA_021786195.1 Actinomycetes bacterium
GACCCGAGATCGGCGCGGCCCTCGTCGTCGGCTCCTTCGGCGGCCCGAAGCAGCTCGAGATCGAAGGCGAGGAGCTCGGCCGGGTCGTCTCGGCCAGCGGCAAGCCCGTCGTCGTCTACTCCTACACCCGCCCCGGGACCGAGAGCGTCGGGCTGCTCGGGCAGGCGGGTCTCGCGTGGTACCCGACGGCGGCTCGTGCCGCCCGGGCGCTGGCCGCGCTGCGCTCCTAGGAGTCCTGCCCGCCGCGCCCGGCCCGGGGTGACCGGGCGGCCGGAGACGGGGGTCGTCGCCTCCCGCCGGTCCGAGGACGTCGGAGACGCCGAGCGCGAGGATGGGCGCAGCCGGCAGGGCGCGAGGGCTGGCGCGAGGGGTCCCGAGGTATAGGTCATCCTAAAGTTGATAGACGATAGTCGCGGGGAGGTCGGATCGTGCGCGAGCTGATGGACGACATCGCGACCTGGCGGGCGGCAGGCCTCGAGGTGGCGCTGGCCCGAGTCGTCGGGACGGAGGGCTCCGCGCCGAGGCCGGCCGGGGCGGCCATGGCGGTCTCGAGCGACGGCAGGGTCGCCGGCTCGGTCTCGGGCGGATGCGTGGAGGGCGCCGTCGTGGCCGCTGCGACCTCGGCCCTGCGGACCCGCCGTCCGGTGCTGGAGCGCTTCGGCTACTCCGACGAGGACGCCTTCGCCGTCGGGCTGAGCTGCGGGGGCGCCGTCTCGGTGCTCGTCTCGCCCGGCCTTCCGGGCTGCTACGACGAGCTCGAGGAGGCGCTGCGAGCGGGGGAGACGGCGGTGCTCGTGACCGTCGTCTCGGCGCGCGAGGAGCCGGGCGCGGAAGGAGCCGCCGAGGTCGCGCCGGCGCGCTGCTTCGACGCGCCCGACGGGGTCGCAGGCGTCGCGCCGGGCGCCTCGGCGCTGCTGCTCGGCGACGGCCGCTTCGTGGGCAGCCTCGGCGCGCCCGGCCTCGACGGGGTGGCCCGCCGAGACGCGGCCGGGATGCTGAGCTCCGGCAGCTCAGGCCTCGCGAGCTACACCGCGCTCGGCCGCCTTCCCTCTGCGGTGGTCGAGGTCTTCTTCCACACCTTCGCCCAGCCGCCGCGCATGGTCGTGCTCGGGGCCGTCGACTTCGCGGCCGCGCTGTGCCGGCAGGCGAAGCTCCTCGGCTACCGGGTGAGCGTCTGCGACGCCCGGGCGGTGTTCGCGACGAGAGAGCGCTTCCCGACCGCCGACGAAGTCCTCGCGGACCGGCCGGAGCGCTACCTCGCGAGCCTCGCGCCGCCGCTCGGGCCGAGAGACGCCGTCTGCGTCCTCACCCACGAGGCTCGATTCGACGTGCCGGCGATCCTCGCGGCGCTCGCCACCCCCGTCGGCTACCTCGGCGCCCTCGGGTCGCGGCGCACGACCGCCGATCGGCGCCGTCGGCTCCTCGAGGCGGGCGCGAGCGAGTTAGAGCTCGAACGGCTGCATGCGCCCATCGGGCTCGACATCGGCGCCCGGACCCCGGAGGAGACGGCGCTTGCCATCTGCGCGGAAGTCGTCGCCGTCCAGAACGACCGGCCGGCAGGCAGGCTCGCCGACGGCAAGGGGCCGATACACGGGCGCCTCGCCGCCGAGGGGGCGCGCAACTGACCTCCGGCGAGGGGTGCAGGCCACCGGGCCGCGGCGGGCTGCTTCCCCCCGGGTCCGATATCTGATTAAATGTCGGCGACACGTAACATCCGCGCCCTGCCGGAGGGGGTACGGGGCGGGCGCGGCGGCAGGGGCACCCGATATTGCGAGGGAGGGCGGTCGATGTCCCGACTGAGGAGACACGCGCCCATGGCCTCGGAGTAGGAGATAGCCCGGCGCCACTCGGCGGTGCGCGCCGCGACGGGTGAGGCTGGGCTCGACGTCCTCGTCGTGTCCGGGAGCACGGGGGCGGCTTCGTGCAGAGCAGGTCCTCGCCGACCGCCCGGGAGCCTGGCTCGCGACGCAGCTCCTCGCGCGCCGGGCAAGGCGCGTCGGCGTCTACGGCCTGGACGACGTGATGTGCGTGCGCCGCTACATCGCGCTCGCGGAGAGTGGCCTCGGGATCGTCGCCTTCGACGGCCGGCTCGGCCACGCCAAGGCTCCGCATACCGGAGGCGGTGGAGCCGATCGAGCCGGACGACCTCCTCCTCCACTCGCTCGAGGTCGCCGGGTCCGGGGCCGCCGGGTCGAGTTCACCAGGCCGCTCAGCAAGGGGCCGCTCTCCCCGGCGCCCGAGGCGATGCTCGAGGCCTACGATTCCTAGTTCGAGGCGGCCACCCGGCGCCGGGATCGGTCGGGAGCTGAGGGCGGTGCCGGGTGGCGATGGCGGCCGGTCGCGTCCTCGACGAGGCGGTCCGTAGGCTTGCCCGGGTGAGCGACCACTCCGACCTCGTGCTCCCCCCCGACGCCGTGCTCGTCGGGGGCATGCTCGAGAGCGACCCCGACTTCGCCGAGCGGAGGGGACCCGCGGAGGTCGACCCGGAGCACTTCAAGCAGGCGATGCGCTC
>JAJYNS010000011.1 GCA_021786195.1 Actinomycetes bacterium
CCTTCGGCTGCGACCGGCGCGGCGACGAGCTGTCCGCCGAGCTCTCCTACAGGAAGAGCCGGCTCGAGAAGCTGCGCGCCGCCAAGGAGGCGATCGAGCACGAGGCCAGGGAGAAGGCCGAGGCGGCAGCGCGAAAGAAGGCCGAGGCGGCGAACAAGAGCGAGGAGCAGGTGGACGCTGCGGTCGAGGAGGCGGCGGCACGGGCCAAGCCGAAGCCCTCCGCCCAAAGCAGCTTCACCGACCCCGAGGCCCGGATGATGAAGACCAACCACGGCTTTGACTACGCGTACAACGCCCAGGCGGTCGTCGACGAGAAGAGCCAGGTGATCCTCGCAGCCGAGGTCACCGACGCAGCGAGCGACGCCAACCAGCTCATACCGATGATCGAGAAGACCGAGGAGAACCTCGCCGCGGCCGGGATCGAGGACACCCCGGAGACCTACCTCGCCGACGCCGGCCACTGCTCGGAGGACAACCTCGAGGCGACCGAAGCGCTCGATGCCGAGGTCCTCGTCGCCACCGGACGCCAGCGTCACGGCGAGCAGTTCCCGACAGCACCTCGCGGACCGATCCCAAAGAGCGCCACCCGGCGCGAGCGCATGGCCCGACGGCTGAGGACGAAGAAGGGCCGCGCCGACTACGCCAGGCGCAAGGCGATCGTCGAGCCCGCCTTTGGCCAGATGAAGGTCCGCCAGCACGCCGGACAGCTCCGCCTGCGCGGCCGTGACGGCGCCCAGGGCGAGTGGACGCGCCACGCCATCTGCCACAACCTACGCAAGCTGATGGGCGCCCGCAGCGCGCTGGGGCTGGCAACGGCGTGAACACCCAGGCCGCAGCCCCGTGCCAGGCGGCGCGCAGCGTCGAGCACATCGTTCAACCCTGAGACGGGAGTGGTTCATGATGACAACAAGCCCGACCGTCGGATCTGGCCGGCTGGCCGGTTCTGACTCACGCTCCTAGGCGCCGGCTCGGACGATGGCGGCGAAGCGCTCGGCGTCGAGGCTGGCACCGCCGACCAGCAGGCCGTCGACGTTCTCCGCCGACAGCAGCGCCCCGGCCGACTCGGGCGTCACGGAGCCCCCGTACTGGATCCTCACGGACTGCGACGCCTCCGGGCCGGCGAGCTTGCCGACCTCCTCTCGGATCAGGGCGCACATCTCCTCGGCGTCCTCCGCGCTCGCCGTCTCGCCGGTCCCGATCGCCCAGATGGGCTCGTAGGCGAGGACCAGCCGGCCGATCGTCTCCGGCGCGCGGCCCGAGAGGGCATCGAGAACCTGGCGGCGGACATGGTCGGCCGCCTGGCCGGCCCGGCGCTGCTCGAGCGACTCGCCGACGCAGACGATCGGGCACATCCCATGGCCCACGATCGCGTCGACCTTGCGACGCACGACGGCGTCCGACTCGCCGAACAGGGTCCGGCGCTCGGAGTGCCCGGCGATGACGTAGGCGACGTTGAGCTTGGCGAGCATGTCCGCGCTCACCTCGCCGGTGAAGGCGCCACGCTCCTCGTAATGGCAGTTCTGCGCGCCGAGCGCCACGGGCACGTGGTCGCTCTCCACCGCGGTCTGCACGGTCCTGAGCGAGGTGAAGGGCGGGTGCAGGCTGACCTCCCGCCCCTCGGGCACCCCGCCCGCACGGAAGAGCGCAGCGAGCTCCTGGACCAGCTTCAGCGCCTCGAAGTGGTTCGCGTGCATCTTCCAGTTGCCGCTGACGAGCACGGGGCGAGCCACTGCCACCCTCGCCGACCTCGCCCCGCCTTCAGGCCGCCGGCGCGTTCGACGCCCCGCGGAGCGCCGTGAGCCCGGGGAGGTCGCCCAGCTCGATGAGCTCGAGCGAAGCCCCGCCGCCCGAGGAGACGTGGTCGATGCGGTCCGCCAGCCCGTAGCTGTTGAGCGCCGAGACCGAGTCCCCGCCGCCCACGACCGTGAAGCCGGGGCAGGACGCGACCGCCTCGGCCACCGCCCGGGTGCCCGCCGACAGCCGCTCGTCCTCGAACGCGCCCATCGGCCCGTTCCACAGCACGGTCCTCGCCGAGGCGATCACCTCGGCGAAGCGCCGACGGGTCTCCGGCCCGATGTCGGCGCCCTCCCAGCCCTCGGGGATGTCCTCGCCGAAGACCTCGATCGACTCTCCTTCGGGGACCGGCTCGGCGCGGTGGATCGAAGAGCCCGGCGCGAGGGCTACGACGTCGGAGGGCAGCAGGATCTCGGTGCCACTTTTCAGCAGCTCGGCGCAGGAGGCGACGTGGCCCTCGTCGAGCAGCGACGCGCCGACCTCGTGGCCGAGGGCCTTGAGGAAGGTGTAGCTCATCCCCCCGCCGACGACGAGCACGTCGACCTTGGCGGCGAGCGCCTTCAGCACGCCGAGCTTGTCGGCGATCTTCGCCCCGCCGACTACCGCGACGAAGGGTCGCTCGGGCTCGCCGAGCAAGGACGAGAGCACCTCCACCTCGCGGGCGAGCAACCGGCCGGCCGCCGACGGCAGCCGGGAGGGCGGACCGACGATCGAGGCGTGGGCACGGTGCGAGGCACCGAAGGCGTCGTTGACGTAGGCGTCGTGCCCGGCGACGAGCTGGTCGACGAAGGCGGGGTCGTTCGCCTCCTCGCCCGGGGAGAACCGGAGGTTCTCGAGCAGCTCGACACCTTGGACCAGCTCTTCGAGGCGCCTGCGCACCGGCTCGATCGAGAAGGCCGGGTCGGGCCGGCCCTTCGGGCGCCCGAGGTGGGAGCAGGCCGTCACGGCAGCTCCGTGGTCCTGCAGCCAGCGGATCGTCGGCAAAGTCGCCCGGATCCGGTAGTCGTCGGTGATCACCCTCGTCCCGTCGGGGCCGTCGAACACCGGGACGTTGAAGTCCGCCCGGAGCAGGACTCGCTTGCCCTCGAGCTCCGGGAGGTCCTCGAGGACTGGGAGGCTCCCACTCATCTCGGCCCGCTCAGCGCGCGCCGACGATGGCGGCGAGGTCGACGAGCCGGCAGGAGTAGCCCCACTCGTTGTCGTACCAGCCGAGCACCTTCACGAGGGTCTTGCCGCCTCCGAGGCTCATCGTCATCGTGAGCTGCGAGTCGAAGGTGCACGAGGCCGGCGACCCGACGATGTCGGTCGAGACGAGCGGGTCCTCGCTGTAGACGAGGACCTTCGCAAGGGGGCCGGACGAGGCCGCGGCCGCGAAGGCGGCGTTCACGGCGGGGACGTCGACCTCGGCCCCGACGATCGCCGTGAAGTCGGTGATCGAGCCGTCCTGGACCGGCACCCGCAACGACATCCCGTCGAGGCGGCCTTTCATCGCCTCGAGCACGACGCCGGTGGACCGGGCGGCCCCGGTCGTCGTCGGCACGATGTTGACCGCCGCGGCTCTCGCCCGGCGGAGGTTGTCGCGCCCGAGATCGAGCAGCTCCTGGTCGTTCGTGTAGGCGTGGACCGTCGACATCAGCCCGTGCTCGATGCCGAAGGCGTCCTGGAGCACCTTGACCATCGGCACGAAGCAGTTCGTCGTGCAGGAGGCGTTCGAGACGATGACGTGGCGCTCGGGGTCGAAGGTCTCGTCGTTGACGCCGACGACGAAGGTCGCGTCGGCGTCGGAGGAGGGGGCGGAGATCACGACTCGCCTGGCGCCGCCCTTCAGGTGAGCCGCCGCCTGGTCGCGCTTGGTGAACCGACCGGTCGACTCGATCACGACGTCGACCCCGTGGTCGCCCCAGGGCAGGTTGGCGGGGTCGCGCTCCGCGTAGACGGCGATCTCCCTGCCGTCGACGCTGAGACCGCGGTCGGTGACCTCGACCTCGCCGGGGAAGCGGCGGAAGGTCGAGTCGTAGCGGAGGAGGTGCGCGTTCACCTCCTTGGAGAACAGGTCGTTGATCGCGACGACCTCGAGGTCAGCGCCGACAGCGCGCGCCGCCCGCAGGAAGTTCCTGCCGATCCTCCCAAAGCCGTTCACCCCGACACGCACGGTCATTCCGTCACCACCTCGTCCTCGTCGCCTGCACTTCGGTCATGCCCGCCGGGGCGCGCGCCGCCCCCCGGACGTGCGCTCGGCACCGACAATCTCGCCGACGCCCCCAACCTCGCGCAACCCCGCCCCGGGAGAGTAGGGACCTTCGGCAGGCCGTCTCGCGAGCCCGGCCAGCGCGTCCGCCAGCCGGACGGGGTCGTGGACGGGCGAGCCGGAGGGGGCGAGCTCGACCTGGAGCAGGCGCGGGCCGTCCCGGAGCTCTCCGACGGCGAGCGCCGAGGAGTCGGCGAGGACCCAGTCGGGCGCCAGGCCGTGCGCCCCGAGCGCCTCGACGTGGGCCGCCACGTCGTAGCCGGAGGTCTCCGGGACCTGCTCGCGAAGGTTGCAGACGTAGACGACCTGCGCTTTGCAGCCGGCGAGCGCCTGGCGGATCGGCGCCGGAGCCAGCGCGGCGAGGACGCTCGTGTAGAGCGAGCCGGGCCCGATCACGACCTGGTCTGCGGCCGCGATCGCCTCGAGGACCTGACCGGGGACCTCGGCATCCTCTGGGGAGAGCGTCACCCTGGTCACTCCAGGCGTCGCCATGATGCGCACCTGCCCTTCCACCTCCCTTCCACCCGCCTCGGCCCGCAGGACGACCGGGCCGCTCGTCGCCGGGAGCACCTCGCCGGCGACGCCAAGGAGCCTGCCTGCCTCGAGCACCCCCTCGACGAAGCCGCCGGCCGAGGCCGCGAGGGCGGCGATCAGGAGGTTGCCGAGGGCATGGCCCTCGAGCTCTCCGCCGCCGTCGAAGCGGTGCTCGAGCGCGCGTCCGATAGCCGAGCCCTCCGGGAGGAGGGCGACCAGGCACTTGCGGAGGTCCCCCACCGCTGGGATCTGGAGCTGGCGCCTCAACCTGCCGCTCGAGCCGCCGTCGTCGGCCACGGAGGCGACCGCGGCGACCCGGGAGGCGTAGCGGGTGACCGCCCGGAGGGTGCGCGCCAGGCCGTGGCCACCGCCGATCGCGACGACGCTCGGTCCGGGGCTCACCGGCCGATGTCTCGGTGGTGGACCGCCGGCTCGAACCCCTGGGAGCGGATCCGCCGTGCGAGCTCCTCGGCGATCGCCACCGAGCGGTGGCGGCCGCCGGTGCAGCCGACGGCGATCGACAGGTAGGACTTCCCCTCCCTCGCGTAGGCGGGGAGGAGGAAGACGAGCAGGGCTTCGAGCCTGTCGAGGAACTCCTTCGCCTCGGGCCGGTCGAGGACGTAGCTGCGGACATCGCCGTCGAGGCCGCTCAGGTCGCGCAAGGAGGGGACCCAGAAGGGGTTGGGGAGGAAACGGCAGTCGAGCACGAGGTCGACGTCGAGGGGGATCCCGTGCTTGTAGCCGAAGGAGACGATCGCCGTCTCCATCGCGCCGGCCGCCTCGCTGCCGGCGAAGAGCTCGACGAGCCGGGCGCGCAGCTCGTGGACGTTCAGGTCGCTCGTGTCCAGCACGACGTCGGCGCCGTCCCGCATCGGCTCGAGCAGCTGCCGCTCGCTGCGGATCGCCGAGAGCACCCCCTCCCCCTCCACGGGATGCCGCCGCCTGGTCCCCTCGAAGCGCCTGACGAGCACGTCGTCGGCCGCGTCGAGGAACAGCACTCGAACCCGGGCCCCGCTCGCCTTCAAGGCCGCGACCGCCGGCGGCCACTCGGCGATCGTCTCGGGACCGCCTCTTCCGGCGACGAAGCAGAACCTGTCGAGGTCGGCCGCGGGGCCCGAGGTGAGCTCGGAGAGCTTCCCGAGCAGCGCCGGGGGCAGGTTGTCGACGACGAACCATCCGAGGTCCTCGAGCGTCGCCGCCGCGCTCGACCTCCCGGCGCCGGACAGCCCGGTCACGATCAGGTACTCGGCCATCTGCCCCCTCCTGGAGGTCGGCGCTCGAAGCGCATCGCCAGGAGCCGCGGGATCGCCCGCTCGAGCTCGGGGTCGAGCGAGCCCGCGACCAGCTCGGGGTCCGGGGGCGGCTCGAGCAGCCGAGTGAGCACGACGTCTCGAGCCCCGAGCGGGTTCACGTAGCGTGAGAGGGGGCGGTGGGCGAAGGGGATCCAGACCCCCGCGTCGACCTCCTCCCAGGCGAGGTCCTCGACGAGGTAGGGGCCGACCCGCCAGTAGCGCTCGTCGAGGACCTGGTCGTCGACGAAGCCGCTGCCGGTGCCCTGGAAGAGCGGGTGGTTCACGAGGAGCAGGAAGCAGCCGCCGGGGGCGAGGACCCGGGCCACCTCCTCGAGCACGGCGTCGACGTCCTCTGCGTGCTCGATGGCGAGGGAGCAGATGACGCCGTCGAAGCTCTGGTCGGCGAAGGGCAGGCGCTCGCCCTCGCCTCGGCAGTAGACGGGCGCGGCGGCCGGGGCTGCGGGGACCCTGGGGCGGCCCCTTGCGAAGGGCTGCTCGCCGGAGGGTCCTGCAGGGGCGGAAGGTGGGCTCGCCGACAAGGCGTTGGCGAGCTGCGCGGCCGAGGGGTCGAGCCCGACGACGCCCCCTCGCACCGCGCCCGAGGCGAGGAGGTGGCGTGCGACCTGGCCCTCGCCGCAGCCGAGGTCGAGCACCCGGCGGCACCCGGCGAGCTCCGCCTGGGCGATCGGCAGGATCTCGTGGACGTACTCGGGGTCCGCCCCTCCCGTAAAGGTCCTCTTCCACCAGCCCGCCTGCTCGTCCCAGACCCTGCGCCTCGCGGAGGCGCTGTCCGGAGGAGGCCCAGCCGGCGTGCCTGCCGGGCTTGGCGGCGACGTGCCCGGGCTGGCCGCCTTCGGCGGCGTCGGCACGGCGCTCACGCGAGCGCCCGCTCGGCCGGGGGCTCGCCGGGATGGAAGCGCTCGTAGACGGCGTCGGCGACTTCGTCGGGGAGCCAGGCGATCGACCTCAGCGACTCGAGGTCCGCCGCTCGCACCTGCCGGAGCCCGCCGAGCTCGGCGAGCAGGCGACGACGCCGGGCGGGCCCGAGCCCCGGCACCCCGTCGAGGGCGCCCCGGCGGGCGCGCTTGCGCCTGAGCTCTCGGTGGTAGGTGACGGCGAATCGGTGCGCCTCGTCCCGCACCTGCTGGAGCAGGTAGATCGCCTCGCTGTCCCTCGGGATGCGGATCGGCTCGGCTCGGCCGGGCCGGAAGACCTCCTCGAACTGCTTTGCGAGCGCGGCCAGCTCGATGCGCCCGGTCAGCCCGAGCTCCTCGAGCACCCGCACGCCGACGCCGAGCTGGCCCTTGCCCCCGTCGAGCAGCAGGAGCTGAGGCGGGTAGGCGAACCTCGTCGCGCGCCTGCGGCGGGCGCCCTCGAGCTCGTCCACCTCCCCCTCCCCCGCGGCGGCGCCCTCGCCAGCGGCGCCTGTGGTCGAGGCGGCTGAGACCGACTCCGGCGTGGCTTCGGATGGCAGTGGGCTTGG
Source organism: Actinomycetes bacterium (assembly GCA_021786195.1). Lineage (GTDB taxonomy): Bacteria > Actinomycetota > Acidimicrobiia > Acidimicrobiales > Bog-793 > JAKAOD01. The sequence continues at coordinate 7,352 of JAJYNS010000011.1, forward strand.
GTGCTCGTCGAGGCGGCGCAGCCGCCGGGTGAGCACCTCGTGCATCGCCCCGTAGTCGTCGTTGCCCTGGACCGCGGTCACCTTGAAGCGGCGGTAGTCCTGGCGCTTGGGCAGGCCGTCCTCCATCACCACCATCGAGCCGACGTAGTCGGTCCCCTGCAGGTGGCTCATGTCGTAGCACTCGATGCGCAGCGGCGCCTCGGCGAGCCCGAGGTAGGCCTGGAGCTGCTCCAGGGCGGCTGCCCGGGAGGAGAGGTCGCTCGCCCTCCGGGTGGCGTGCCGGGCCAGCTGCTCCGAGGCGTTGGCCCGGGCGACCTCGATGAGCGCCCGGCGGCGACCGCGCCGGGGGACCCTCAGGGCGACCCTGCCGCCCCGGCGCTCGGACAAAAAGCCCTCGTAGGTGGCAAGGTCGTCGGGCTCGACCGGGACGAGCACCTCGCGGGGGACCCCGAGAGGGGTGTCGGCGTACGCCTGCTCGAGGACCCGGGCGACGAGCTCGGGGGGGTCGAGAGGCTCGACCTTCTCGAGCACGAAGCCCTGCCGGCCGACCACCCGGCCCTTTCGGACGTGCAGGAGCTGCACAGCGGCTTCGAGCTCGCTCTCGGCGATGCCGAGGACGTCGATGTCCTCCTTGGAGTCGGCGACCATCTCCTGGCGCTCGCTCGCCAGGCGGACGGCCTCGAGCTGGTCCCGCAGGCGGGCCGCGAGCTCGTACTCGAGCGCCTCGGCGGCCGCACGCATCTCGGACTCGAGCCTCTCGACGATCTCGCCGGTCTCGCCGTCGAGGAAGGCCATGAGATCCTCGACGAGGCGCCGGTAGGACTGCTCGTCGATCTCTCCGACGCAAGGCGCCGAGCAGCGCTCGATGTGGTAGAGGAGGCAGGGCCGGCCTAGGCGCTCGTGGCGCCGGAACTTCGCGTCCGAGCACGTCCTCACCGGGAACGAGCGCAGCAGGATGTCGAGAGTCTCCCGGATCGCGTAGGCGTGGGCGTAGGGTCCGAAGTAGCGGCTGCCCTTGCGCCGGGCCCCGCGCACGACGACCGCCCGGGGCCAGGTCTCCTCGACGGTCACGGCGAGGTAGGGGTAGCTCTTGTCGTCGACGAGCCGGACGTTGAAGCGAGGGCGGTGGGTCTTGATGAGGTTGTACTCGAGCATGAGCGCCTCGACGTCGCTGCGGACCTGGATCCACTCGACGGAGGCGGCCCGCTCGAGCATCTGCAGCGTGCGGGGATGCAGCTGGGAGGGGTGCTGGAAGTAGCTAGCGAGCCTGCTGCGCAGCGAGCGCGCCTTCCCCACGTAGATGATCCGCCCGTCGGCATCCTTGAACTGGTAGGACCCCGGGGCGTCGGGGATCGCCTCTGGGCGCTCGAGCACGGCACCACGAGGCTACCTTCGCCGGCCGGCCGGAGCGCACCTCGGCCGCCCCGGCCGGCCCTTGCGCCGGAGCTACTTCCAGCGGAAATGGACGAACAGCCTTCCCCAGTTGCGCGAGTCCTTCTCGACCCGGTGGTAGAGGGGGCGCACGTCCTCACGCTCGAGGTAGCGAAGGACCCGCTTCTTCAGCTGCCCGGATCCCTTGCCCGGGATGATCTCGACCATGGCGGCGCGGATCCTCACGGCCTCGGCGAGCGCCTCGGCGAGCGCCTGGTCGATCTCCCCGCCCCGGTTGTAGACGTCGTGGAGGTCCAGGCGCAGCTTGGACACCGCGTCAGCGCCTGAGCAGCGGCCGGAGGAACCTGCCCGTGTAGCTTGCCGCCGAGCGCGCGACCTCCTCGGGCGTGCCCTCGGCGACGACCGTGCCGCCACCCTCTCCCCCCTCGGGCCCGAGGTCGATGATCCAGTCGGCGGACTTGACGACGTCGAGGTTGTGCTCGATGACGATCACGGTGTTTCCCTGGTCCACCAGCCGTTGGAGGACGCCGAGGAGCTTGCGCACGTCCTCGAAGTGCAGGCCGGTCGTCGGCTCGTCGAGGATGTACATCGTGTGGCCGGTCGAGCGCTTCGACAGCTCCGAGGCGAGCTTCACGCGCTGGGCCTCTCCGCCGGAGAGCGTCGGGGCCGGCTGGCCGAGGCGGACGTAGCCGAGGCCGACGTCGACGAGCGTCTGGAGCTGGCGGGCGATCGGCGGCTGGGCGGAGAAGAACTCGAGGGCCTCCTCGCAGGACATCGCCAGCACGTCCGCGATGCTCTTGTGGCGCCAGAGGACCTCGAGGGTGTCCCGGTTGTAGCGCGCCCCGTGGCAGACCTCGCAGGGCACGTAGACGTCGGGCAGGAAGTGCATCTCGATCTTGATCGTCCCGTCGCCAGCGCAGGCCTCGCAGCGTCCCCCGGCGACGTTGAAGGAGAACCGGCCAGGCTTGTAGCCGCGAAGGCGCGCCTCCTGGGTCTCGCTGAACAGCCGCCGGATGTTGTCGAACACGCCGATGTAGGTGGCCGGGTTCGACCTCGGGGTCCGGCCGATCGGGGACTGGTCGATGTCGATCACCTTGTCGAGCAGCTCTGCCCCCTCGATCGCGCGATGGCGCCCCGGGACGGCTCGGGAGCGGTACACCTTCTGCATCAGGGCCCGGTGCAGGATGTCGTTGACGAGCGTCGACTTGCCCGAGCCGGAGACGCCGGTCACGGCGACGAAGCAGCCGAGGGGGAAGGAGACGTCGACGTCCCGCAGGTTGTGCTCCCTGGCCCCCCGCACGACGACGCGCCCGGCGCCGATCGGCCGTCGCTTCTGGGGGACCTCGATCGAGAGGGCGCCGGAGAGGTACTTCCCCGTGACCGAGCGCTCGCAGGCCTCGAGGTCCTCGACCCCGCCCGCGCAGACGATCTCGCCGCCGTGCTCGCCCGCCCCGGGCCCGATGTCGACGAGGTGGTCCGCAGCTCGGATCGTCTCCTCGTCGTGCTCGACGACGATCACCGTGTTGCCGAGGTCGCGCAACCTGAGCAGGGTCTCGATGAGCCTGCGGTTGTCGCGCTGGTGCAGGCCGATCGAGGGCTCGTCGAGCACGTAGAGGACCCCGACGAGCCCGCTGCCGATCTGGCTCGCGAGCCGGATCCGCTGCGCCTCGCCGCCCGCGAGCGTCGCTGCCGCCCGGTCGAGCGTGAGGTAGTCGAGCCCGACGTCGACGAGGAACTGCAGCCTCGAGCGGATCTCCTTCAGCACCCGCTCGGCGATGAGCTGCTCGCGCTCGGACAGCTCGAGCGAGCCGAGCAGCTCGCTCGCCTGGCCGATCGGCTTGGCGGCGAGGTCGGCGATGCTCATGCCGTCGATGGTGACCGCCAGGGACTCCGGCTTGAGGCGGCGACCCTCGCAGGCGGCGCAGGGCACCTCGCGCATGTAGCCCTCGACCTGCTCGCGCTGGAAGTCCGACTCCGCCTCGGCGTGCCGGCGGCCGAGCCAGGGAACGACGCCCTCGTAGCCGGTGTCATAGCTGCGCAGGGTGCCGTAGCGGTTCCGGTAGCGGACATGGACCCGACGGTCGCCCGAGCCGTAGAGGACGACCTTGCGCTGGGCCTTGCTGAGCCGCTTCCAGGGCGTGGCGGTCGAGAAGCCGAACGCCTCGGCGAGCGCGGAGAGCACCCTCGAGAAGTACTCCGTGCGCGCCCCGGACCAGGGGGCGATGGCGCCCTGGTCGAGGGAGAGCTCGGGGTTGGGCACGACGAGCTCCGGGTCGACCTCGTAACGGGTGCCGAGCCCGGCGCAGGCGGGGCAGGCGCCGTAGGGAGAGTTGAACGAGAAGCTGCGCGGCTCGAGCTCGTCGAAGGAGGTGCCGCAGTAGGTGCAGGCGAGGTGCTGGGAGAAGGTGATGATCTCCTCGTCCTCGAGCGTCTGGACGGCCGCGACGCCGTCGGCGAGGCGCAGCGCCGTCTCGATCGAGTCGGTGAGCCGGCGCTCGATGCCCTCCTTGCGCACGAGCCGGTCGACCACGACCTCGATCGTGTGCTGCTCGTAGCGGGCGAGGGAGATGTCGCCGCGCTCGGCGAGCTCTCGGACGACGCCGTCGACCCTCGCCCGGGCGAACCCCTGGCGGGCGAGGTCCTCGAGGAGCGCGTCGTACTCCCCCTTCCGGCCCCGGACCACCGGCGCGAGGACGTGGAAGCGCGTCCCCTCCTCGAGCGCCATCACCCGGTCCACGATCTGTTGCGGGCTCTGGCGAGAGACGGCCCGGCCGCAGCTCGGGCAGTGCGGGACGCCGATGCGGGCGTAGAGCAGGCGCAGGTAGTCGTAGACCTCGGTGACGGTGCCGACGGTCGAGCGTGGGTTGCGCGAGGAGGACTTCTGGTCGATCGAGATCGCCGGAGAGAGCCCCTCGATGAAGTCCACGTCCGGCTTGTCCATCTGCCCGAGGAACTGCCGGGCGTAGGAGGACAGCGACTCGACGTAGCGCCGCTGGCCCTCGGCGTAGATCGTGTCGAAGGCGAGGGAGGACTTGCCCGAGCCCGACAGCCCGGTGAACACGATCAGGCGGTCGCGAGGCAGCTCGACGGAGACGTTCTTCAAGTTGTGCTCTCGCGCGCCTCGGACGAGGATCGCTCCCGACCCCGGCGCCGCTTTCCGGCCGGCCGCGCTCTTCCTGGCCGTCAGACGACCTCCCTCAGCTCGCGCCGTAGCGACCGGACCTCGTCGCGCAGGCGGGCCGCGTACTCGAAACGCAGCTCGGCGGCCGCCTGGCGCATCTCCGCCTCGAGCGTCTCGACGAGGCGCTCGAGCTCCTCGGCGGGCAGCTCGCCCGTCCGCTCGGCGATCGGCCCGGCGGCTCGGGCCGCGGCCCGGCGGCCCGCTCGCCGGGACCGGTCGGCGCGGCCCCGATGGCCGGCCGGGAGCACGCCGCCCTCGGGCCTGAGCGAGTCGAGCGTCCCCGCGGCGGCGCGGAACTGCGCGACGAGGTCGGTGACGGCGTGCCGGATCGTCTGGGGGTCGATGCCGTGGGCCGCGTTGTAGGCCCGCTGGACCTCTCGACGGCGCTCGGTGATGGCCATCGCCTCGCGCATCGAGTCGGTGATCGTGTCGGCGTAGAGCACCACCCGGCCGGCAGCGTTGCGGGCCGCCCGCCCCATCGTCTGGATCAGCGCGGTCGTCGAGCGGAGGAAGCCCTCCTTGTCGGCGTCGAGGATGGCGACGAGCGACACCTCCGGCAGGTCGAGGCCCTCCCGCAGGAGGTTGATGCCGACGAGGACGTCGAACTCACCGAGCCTGAGGTCCCGCACGATCTCGATCCGCTCGATCGTCTCGACGTTGGAGTGGAGGTAGCGGACCTTCAGGCCCGACTCGAGCAGGTAGTCCGTCAGGTCCTCGGCCATCTTCTTCGTGAGGGTCGTGACAAGCACCCGCTCCCCCCTCGCGACGACCGCCTCGATCTCGGCGATGAGGTCGTCGATCTGGCGCCTGGTGGGCTTCACGACAACCTCGGGGTCGACGAGCCCGGTCGGGCGGATGATCTGCTCGACCACCTGGCTCGAGACCGACAGCTCGTAGGGCGAGGGCGTCGCCGACATGAATATGCACTGGTTGATGCGGGCGCTCAGCTCCTCGAAGCGCAGCGGACGGTTGTCCAGGGCCGACGGCAGCCTGAAGCCGTGCTCGACGAGGACCTCCTTCCGGGAGCGGTCCCCGGCGTACTGGCCGTGCAGCTGCGGCACCGAGTTGTGGCTCTCGTCGACGACGAGCAGCCAGTCGTCGGGAAAGTAGTCGAGCAGCGTGTAGGGCGCCTCGCCCGGCGCTCGCCCGTCGAGGTGGCGCGAGTAGTTCTCGATCCCGCTGCAGTGGCCCACCTCGGCGAGCATCTCGAGGTCGTGCTCGGTGCGCATCCGCAGCCGCTGCGCCTCGAGGAGCTTGCCCTGGCGCTCGAGCTCGCCGAGACGCTCGCCGAGCTCGGCCTCGATCGACTCGATCGCCCGTCGCATGCTCTCGTCGCCGGCGACGTAGTGCGTCGCCGGGAAGACCGCCAGCTCCTCGAGCTCGCCGAGCAGCTCTCCCGTCAGCGCGTCGAAGCGGGTGATGCGCTCGACCTCGTCGCCGAACAGCTCGATCCGCACCGCCGTCTCCTCGTAGGCGGGGTGGACCTCGATCGTGTCGCCCCGGACCCGGAACCGTCCCCGGACGAGGTTGGCGTCGTTGCGCTCGTACTGCAGGTCGACGAGCCGGCGCAGCAGGCCCCGCTGGTCGTGGGTCTCGCCGACCTTGAGCACGAGGATCCGCCCCTTGTACTCCTCGGGCGAGCCCAAGCCGTAGATGCAGGAGACCGAAGCGACGACGATGACGTCTCGCCGGGTGAGCAGGCTCGCCGTCGTCGAGTGGCGCAGGCGGTCGATCTCGTCGTTGATCGAGGAGTCCTTCTCGATGTAGGTGTCCGTCGAAGGGACGTACGCCTCCGGCTGGTAGTAGTCGTAGTAGGAGACGAAGTACTCGACCCGGTTGTCCGGGAAGAACTCGCGGAACTCGCCAGCGAGCTGGGCCGCGAGCGACTTGTTCGGCGCGAGGATCAGCGTCGGCCGCTGGGCGTGGGCGATCGTCCAGGCGATCGTCGCGCTCTTGCCCGAGCCGGTGATCCCGAGCAGCGTCTGGTAGCGGTCGCCCCGGTCGAGCCCGGCGCACAGCGCCGCGATCGCCTCGGGCTGGTCACCCGAGGGTCGGAACTCGGACACGACGCGGAAGGGGGGCACGCCGCCATGGTACCGAGGGGGTGCGCGCCCGCCTCCGGCGCTCAGCGAGCCCCCCGGCGCAGCCCCTCGATCCACTGCCAGGCGCGGTCGACCATCTCCTCGAGCTCCTCGAGGGTGCCGAGGTTGGTCACGACGAAGTCGGCCTCGCGCATGCGGGCGAGCCGGTCGGGCTGTGCGGCCATGCGCGCCCGGGCGTCGTCTGGGTCCATGCCCCGCGCAGAGACGAGGCGCTCGAGGGCGAGGTCCTCCGGCGCGTCGACGACGAGGACGCCGTCGAGGTCGTAGGGCGGCTTGCCGTCGCGGGCCTGCAGCAGCGGGAGGTCGAGCACGACGACGTCGTCGCTGCCCGCATGGGCGGCGAGCACCGCCTCGGTCTCGCGACGCACGACCGGATGGACGATCGCCTCGAGCGAGGCGAGGGCCTCGGGATCGGAGAAGACGAGCGCGGCGAGCCGGCCCCGGTCGATCGGCGCGGCGCCGGGACCGCCCGGTGCGGCCCGAGGCTCGGCGAGCACGGACGGCCCGAAGCGCGCGACCACCGCCGCGTAGGCCGGGGTCCCCGGCTCGAGGGCGGCGCGGGCGAGGGCATCGGCGTCGACGACCACGGCTCCCCGCTCGGCGAGCAGGGCGGCGACCGTCGACTTGCCCGCACCGATCCCCCCGGTGCAGGCGACGACGATCAGCTCAGGACTCGTCCGGGCTTCCGGCCTCGGGCTGCTCGTCCGCCCCGGGGCCTGCGCGCTCTGGCTCGCCGGAGGCCCCCTCCGGGACCGGGGCGTCGGAGGACGTCGGCACGTAGTCCGCCCACGCCGCCTGGGCCTCGGTCTCGGGGGTGAACTCCGACGCGGCGTAGTCGTAGCCGCCGATGTAGTTGCCCTCGGCGTCGTAGGCGTGCTCGCCGAACGCCTCTCGGTACTCCTCGGCGACCTCGCCCCCCTCGGCGGCCTGCTTGATCGACAGGCTGATGCGCCGGCGCTGGAGGTCGATGTCGATGATCTTCACCCACAGCTCCTCGCCGGGAGAGACGACCTGCTCGGGCAAATCGACGTGGTGGGCGGCCATCTCCGAGATGTGGACGAGCCCCTCGATGCCGTCCCCGACCTGCACGAAGGCCCCGAAGGGGACGAGCTTGGTGATGCGCCCGTAGACGAGCTCGCCGACCCGGTGGGCGCTCGCGAACTCCTGCCAGGGGTCGAACTGCGTCGCCTTCAGCGAGAGGCTGATCCGCTCCTTGTCGAGGTCGACATCGAGCACCTGGACGGTCACCTCGTCGCCGACGGCGACGACCGAGGAGGGGTGGTCGACGTGCTTCCAGGACAGCTCCGAGACGTGGACGAGGCCGTCCATGCCGCCGAGGTCCACGAACGCGCCGAAGTTCACGACCGAGGAGACGACGCCCTTGCGGATCTCGCCGGGCTTGAGGTTCACGAGGAACTCGCCGCGCTGCTCCTTCTGGGTCTCCTCGAGCCAGGCCCGGCGGGAGAGCACGACGTTGTTGCGGTTCTTGTCGAGCTCGATGATCTTCGCCTCGAGCTCGCGCCCGACGTAGGGCTGGAGGTCGCGGACCCGCCGCAGCTCGACGAGGGAGGCGGGGAGGAAGCCGCGAAGGCCGATGTCGAGGATCAGCCCCCCCTTCACGACCTCGATCACCGGGCCTCGCACCACCCCGTTGCCCTCTTTGATCCGCTCGATCTCGCCCCACGCCCGCTCGTACTGGGCACGCTTCTTCGACAGGACGAGGCGGCCCTCCTTGTCCTCCTTCTGGAGCACCAGCGCCTCGACCTCGTCGCCGACGGAGACGACCTCGTGGGCGTCGACGTCGTGGCGGATCGAGAGCTCCCGGGAGGGGATGACGCCCTCGGACTTGAAGCCGATGTCGAGCAGGACCTCGTCCTTGTCGACCTTGACGACGGTGCCCTTGACGATGTCGCCGTCCTCGAACTCGACGATGGTCTGGTTCACCGCGTCGTCGAAGGAGAGCGAGCCGAGGTCGTCCTCGACGACGGTCCTCGGGGTGTAGACGCCCTCGGCGTCGAACGTGCCCATCTGCTCGCCACGCGCCGCCTCCGTCGCGGGCGCGCCCCCGGCCGGGGCCGCAGGCATTGTGGGGGCGGACGGCGCGCTCGCCGGAGCGTGCTCGGTTGTCGTTGCTTCGTCGGGCATGTGCTGGGGATCGCCTCGGGCTCATCAGCCGGCCGGCGGCTTCGGGCGGGCAGCGCCCCCCACCTCCGGCGGCCACGGAAACGGACGAAGCATGCTACACCGCAACCTCAGGGCTGCTTTGCGTCGGCCCAGCTCGAGCCCCACGCGCAGTGGACCTCGAGCGGCACGTCGAGCGGCAGCGCGTTGCGCATCGCGTCGAGCGTGAGCGCCCCGACCCGGTCCCGCTCGGCCTCCGGCGCCTCGACGAGCACCTCGTCGTGCACCTGCAGGACGATGCGCGCCGCCAGCCCGGCGTCTTCCAGCTCGGCGTCGAGGCGGACGAGCGCCTTCTTGAACAGGTCCGCCGAGAGCCCCTGGATCCCGGCGTTCATCGCCTGCCGCTCGGCCGCCTGGCGCACCCTGAAGTTGTCCGAGGCGAGCTCGGGCAGGTAGCGGCGCCGGCCGGTGAGGGTCTCGGTGTAGCCGCGCCGCTTCGCCTCGGCAACGGTCGCCTCCATGTAGGCGCGCACGGCGGGGAAGGCCGCGAAGTACTGCTCCAAGATCGCGGTCGCCTCCTCGACCGGCACGCCGAGGCGCTGGGAGAGGCCGTAGGCCTCCATCCCGTAGGCGAGCCCGTAGGAGATCATCTTCGCCTTCGAGCGCTGCGCGACCGTGACCTCGGAGGGCTCGACGCCGAAGACCCGCACGGCGGTCGCGGTGTGGATGTCGAGCCCCGACCGGAACGCCTCGAGGAGCCCCGGGTCCTTGGACAGGTGCGCGATCACCCGGAGCTCGATCTGGTTGTAGTCGGCGACGAGCAGGCTGCACCCGGGCGCCGGCACGAAGACCTCCCGGAACCGGCGCCCGGCGTCGCTGCGCACGGGGATGTTGTGGAGGTTCGGCTGGTCGGAGGACAGGCGCCCGGTTCGGGCGACGGTCTGGTTGAACGACGCGTGGATCCGCCCGTCCGGGGCGACCTCGGCGAGCAGCCCCTCTCCGTAGGTGGAGCGCAGCTTCTCTACCTCTCGGTAGCGCAGCAGGGCGTCGACGAAGCCGGTGCCGTCGCTCTCCCTCAGCTTCTCGAGCGTCGCCGCGTCGGTGGAGTACCCGGTCTTCGTCCGCCGCCCCGGGCTGAGGCGCAGCCGGTCGTAGAGCACGTGGCGCAGTTGCTGGGTCGAGTTGACGTTGAACTCCTCGCCGGCGATGCGCCGCACCTCGGCCTCGAGCGCTCGGGCCTCGGCGGTGAGCTCGGCGTTGATCTCGGAGAGCCGCTGGACGTCGACTCCGACGCCCACGACCTCCATCTTCGCGAGGACCCGCACGAGGGGCCGCTCGATCTCCTCGTAGAGGCGCCTCGCACCGACTACGTCGAGCTCGGCCTCGAGCCGGCCGGCGAGGGTGTCGAGGGCGGCGAGGCGCCTGCCCGCCACCACCTCCGGCGCTGGCGCGTCGGCGCCGCTCTCCGCCAGCGGGAGGCGGCCCTCGGACACGACCTTGCCGCCCAGGGGGATGCCGTAGCGCTCGGCGAGCTCGGTGAGGTCCGGCTGGCCGACGGTCGAGTCGACGAGGTACGCGGCCACGCCGGTGTCGAGATCGAGCGAGCGCAGGTCGATGCCGTCGGGCAGGAGCGCCCGCATCAGCTCCTTCACCCGGTGCCCGCTGGTGCGAGGCGCCCGCTGCCCGAACAGCGAGCAGAGGGCGTCGGCGACCTCGGGCTCGCCGATGACCGGGCCGGTGACGAGCCCGGCGGCTCCGTCTCCCCGGGCGGCGAGGGCGAGCCACTCGAGCGCGGAGCGCCCTGGCCGGCCGGACCACTCCGGCTCGCAGAGGACCTGCCCGGCCGAGCCGGCGAGGGAGCGGACCCAGGCCGCCGCCTCGGGCGGCTCGTCGAGCAGGAGGACCTCGCGGGCCACCAGGCCCGCCGAGGTCCTGCCCGAGGCCGCGCCGTCGGCCCCGGAGTAGCGGTCGAGGACCTCGAACAGCCGCTCCTTCGGCGTCCGCATCTCGAGGAAGGCGAAGAGCCGCTCAACGCCCTCCCTGTCCGTCGCCCGCCCGATGGCCATCGTCTCGCCCGGAGGCCCCTCAAGCGCGAGCGGCACGTCGCGCTCGAGCAGGATCAGCCGGAGGTTCAGGCGGACCCGGTCCTCGTGGGCCGCCAGGGACTCGGCGAGCTTTGGCGACAGCTCCGGCAGGTGCGCGTAGATCGCGTCGAGGTCGCCGAAGGTCTCGACGAGCCTGGCGGCCGTCTTCTCGCCGACCCCGGGCACACCGGGCAGGTTGTCGGAGGGATCTCCCCTCAGGGCGGCAAGAAGGGGGTAGCTCGACGGGGAGACGCCGGTGCGCTCCTTGATCCCGGCCTCGTCGTACAGCACGTAGTCGCTGACGCCACGGCGGTTGTAGAGGACCTTGACGTGCGGGTCCTCGACGAGCTGGAAGGAGTCGCGGTCGCCCGTGACGACCACGACGTCGTCCCCTTGCCGGGAGAGCCGGGTGGCGAGCGTCGCGATGACGTCGTCGGCCTCGAAGCCGACGGCGTCCAGGCAGGGGACCCCGAGCGCCTCGACGAGCTCCCGGATCAGCTCGACCTGGGTGACGAGAGGCTCGGGCGTCGGCGGCCGGCCGGCCTTGTAGTCCGCCGCGAGCTCGTCCCGGAAGGTCGGCTCGCGACGGTCGAACGCGACCGCCATGCCGTCGGGGGCGAAGTCGCCGAGCAGCTTCGTGACCATGGAGACGAAGCCGTAGACCGCCTGGGTCTGCTGCCCCGAGGAGGTCGCCATACCGGCGTCTTGCAGCGCGAACCAGGCCCGGAACGCGAGGGAGTGCCCGTCGACGAGGAAGTAGGTGGCCACCGCTGCGATCGTAAGCCGCCAGCCGCCGGGCGGCCTCGGCGCCACAGCGGCGCCGGCGCCTCAGGGGGCGAGGCGCCCCTCGACGATCTCCGCCGCGACGTCGCGCATCGTCATCCTGCAGTTCATCGCCGTCTGCTGGATGAAGCCGAACGCCTTCGCCTCGGTCATGCCGTGGTCGTCCATGAGCTTGCCCTTGGCGCGGTCGACCCACCGCCGGGTCTCGAGCTGGTGCTCGAGACCGCGCTTGTCGTCGGACAGAGCGGCGTTCTCCGCCTCGAGCGCCTGCATCTCCGCGTAGCGGCCGAGCGCGACCTCGATCGCCGGGAGCAGCTCCTCCTTCTGGAACGGCTTGACGAGGTAGGCCAGGGCGCCGGCGTCCCGAGCCTGCTCGATCAGGTCGCGCTGGCTGAACGCCGTGAGGATGAGCACGGCGCTGCGGCGCTCCCGGTTGATCTCGTGCGCCGCCTGGAGCCCGTCCATCCCCGGCATCTTGATGTCGAGGATCACGAGGTCGGGCTGGTGGGCGCGCACGAGCTCGACGGCCTCGTCGCCCCGCCCGGTCTCCCCGACGACCTCGTAGCCCTCCTCCTCGAGCGTCTCTCGCAGATCGAGGCGGACGATGGCCTCGTCCTCGGCGATGACGACGGTCCGCCCCACTCCCTGTCCTCCTCGGTCAGTCAGACGACGAGCTGGGACAACAGCTCGTCCTGCGCGCGCTCGAGCTCCGCCACCCTGGACCGCGCCGCGTCCCGGCTTCGCGCCATCACCTCGGCGTGGCGGCGCGCCTCGTGCCACTCCCGCTCGGCGAGCGGCGTCTCGGCCACGAGCATGCGGATCTTCGCCTCCTCGGCCGCGTCGGCGAGCGCCGCGAGCTGCTCGTCGGCGAGCTCGAGCTCGGCCCGGGCACGCTCGAGCCGTGCGTGGACCTCGAAAAGGCGCCGCTCGACGCGCTGGCGGCCCGGGTCGGCTCGGATGCGCACGGGACCAAGTGTAGAGGCGCCCGACCAGGCCGGACTGCGACGACCCCGGCTCGCCGGCCCGGCTCGGTTCCCCTGCGCTCACGCACGGATCGTCCGGGAGCGGACCGTCGCGGCCTCGAGCACCTCCTCGAGCGGCTCGGCACCGATCCCCGGGGAGCTCGGCACGGCGAGCTCTCCCCCGACGAGCCGGACCGGCTCGGTCAGGTCGGGGGAGAAGTAGCGCTCGCTCGGGCCGAGGTCGCCGACGAGGTCGACCCCGGGCAGGGCAGCGACGGCGAGCGACGCAGCCCGGCCGAGCCCGGTCTCGAACATCCCCCCGACTCCGGCGTGGAGCCCTGCGCTGGCGCAGCGGCGCTCGGCTGCCCTCGCCACGAGCAGGCCGCCGAGGCGTGCCGGCTTCAGGCTCACGCCGTCGCAGGCGCCGAGGGCGATCGACGCCTCGAGCAGCCCGAGGCTCGGGACCGACTCGTCGAGCAGCACCGGCGTGTCGAGCAGCCGGCAGAGCTCGCGGTGGCCGACGAGGTCGTCCGCGGCGAGCGGCTGCTCCATTGCGGAGAGGCCGAGCGCGTCGAGCGCCCTCAGTCCGTCGAGGTCCTCGCGCCGGTCGAGCCGGTAGGCGCCGTTCGCGTCGACGGAGAGGTCCAGGCCCGGGTAGGCCTCTCGCACGGGCCCGACGATCGAGAGGTCGGCACCGGGGGCGATCTTGCACTTCACATGCCGGATCCCCGCCTCGACGGCCTCGGCGACCTCGGCGAGGACGGCGGCGGGCGGGCCGATGCCAACCGTCGCGCCCGCCGGGACGGCCGTCCTGGTCGCGCCGAGGTGCACGCCGAGCGAGCGCCCGCCGGCGCGAAGCTCGGCGTCGAGCAGGGCCATCTCGATGGCTGCCTTCGCCATCGGGTGGCCCCTCACCGCCGCCAGGCGGCCAAGCGCAGCTTCCACGCCCTCCCCGGGACCGGCCCGGCGGAGCAGGAGCGGCAGGAGGTGATCGGCGAGCACCTGCTCCGCCCCGTCGGCGTGCTCCTCGGTGTAGCTCGGCGCCGCGAGCGCGGCGCACTCTCCCCAGCCCCGGCCGACGTCGGTCTCGAGCCGCACGAGCACGACCGGCCTGCGCCGGTGCTCGCCCGCGCCCGATGCCACCGTCCTGGCGAGCTCGAGCTCGAGACGGATCAGCTCCGCGGCGAGCAGCCTCACCGGGGCGACCCTAACGGCGGGGCACGCCCGGCGGTATCGTGCAGCGGCGGCCCCAGGGGCGCGCTTTGGCGCCCGGATGGCGGAATGGCAGACGCGGCGGCCTCAAAAGCCGCTGTCCGAGAGGACGTGCGGGTTCGAGCCCCGCTCCGGGCACTCCGGCCGCCCCCGGCCGGCACCGCCGAGGCCGGTCGCGGCGAACGCGACGAGCACCTCGGGCAGGGCGAAGGCCGGGTCGAGCCGGGCAGCAAGGCCTTCGCACATCACCACCGTCTTGACCAGCAGCGCGAGGTCCCGGGGGAAGGCCAGCCGGTGGCGCCTGCTCACGCCCATCAGGTCCGCGACGAGCGGGGCGAGGCGCAGCTCGCCCACGGCCACCTCGATCGAGGAGGCGGTGAGGCGATCGAGGTCCTTCACGAGCCGGTCCTCGTCCACGCTCGCCGGCACGACACCGAGGCGCCGCATCGAGGCGAGCAGCCGCCGGGTGTCGTGCGCTACCAGGGCGAGGAGGAGCTGGACGAGCCCGAGGCGGACCTCGTCCGGCACGGTCCCCACCATCCCGAAGTCGACCATCGCGAGCCGGCCGCCGGGCTCGACGAAGAAGTTGCCGGGATGGGGGTCGGCGTGGAAGAAGCCATGGGTGAAGACCATCGACAGGTACACCCGGGCGAGCGTCCTCGCGAGCGCCGGGCGGTCGACGCCCTCCCGGTCGAGCGCCTCCAGGTCGTCGATCTTCGTCCCATGGATCCGCTCGAGGGTGAGCACGCCGTGGGTCGTCGCGTCCCACACGACCGCGGGGACGTGGACGGGCAGGTCGGCGAGGTCGCGCCGGACGTGCTCGGCGTTGCGCCCCTCGGCGACGTAGTCGAGCTCGCCGCGAATGGTCTCGGCGAACTGCTCGACGAAGCCGACGACGTCCACCCGCCGCAGCAGCCCCGGGATCCGCCCGAGGACCGAGGCGCCGAGCGCGAGCACGACGAGGTCCTGCTCGACGACGGTGGCGACGCCGGGCCGGCGCAGCTTCACGACCACCTCGCCGCCGTCGACGAGGCGTGCGCCGTGGACCTGGCCGATCGAGGCGGAGGCGATGGGGTCCTCGTCGAACTCGGCGAAGACGACGGCCGGGTCGCGGCCGAGCTCCCGCCTGAGCGCCCTGAGGGCGGCGTCCGGGGGCACCGGCGTCGCCGCGTCCTGCAGCGTCGCGAGCTCGGACTCGAGCGCCGGCGGCACGATGTCCGGCCGCGTCGAGAGGACCTGGCCGAGCTTGACGAAGGTCGGCCCGAGGTCTCCGAGCGTCTCTCGTACCTCACGAGCCACCCCGCCCCGAGCCCCCTCGAGCCGCCGCCGAGCGAGCCGGGCGCCGTGACGGGCGACGATCCGGACCACCTGCGCCGACCGTCCGAGCGCGACCCTGCCGGCCCAGGAGCGCCCTCCCGCAGCCCGCTTCGCCTGGCCGCGCCGTGCAGCCGGGCCGCCGGGCCGGCCGGCCCTGCGTCCCGCGCCGATCATCAGGTACCGTTCCCGGTCAGCGGCCCGCGCCATGAGGACCGCCGCAGCGTAACCCCGAGCCCGGCCGGAAGGTCCAAACCTTCGTCCGAAGGGAGCGAGTCGGTTGCTTGCGTTCACCTTTCCAGGTCAGGGGTCCCAGAGACCGCAGATGGGCGTTCCCTGGGTGCGGCATCCCTCCTGGGAGCTCGTCGAGCACGCGAGCGACGTGCTCGACACCGACGTCGCCTCCCTGCTCCTCGAGGCCGACCAGCAGACGCTCACCGAGACGGCGAACGCCCAGCTGGCGACGTTCGTCCAGAGCCTGGTCGTGCTCGACGCCGCCGAGCGGGTCGGCCTCGAGCCGCAGGCGGCGGCTGGCCACAGCCTCGGCGAGTACACCGCGCTCGTCGCCACGGGGGCGCTCGGCTACGAGGAAGGCCTGCGGCTGGTCGCCGAGCGAGGCGCGGCGATGCAGGACGCCGCCGAGCAGGCTCCAGGGACCATGACCGCCGTCCTCGGCCTCGCCGACGACGCGGTCGAGGCCGCCTGTGTGCGGGCGGAGTCCGACGTCTGGGTCGCCAACTACAACGCGCCCGGCCAGGTCGTCATCGCCGGCTCGGCCGAGGGTCTCGAGCGCGCCGGGACCGTGGCCCGGGACCTCGGCGCCAAGCGGCTCGTCGCGCTTCCCGTGGGCGGGGCCTTCCACACCCCCTACATGGCGACCGCCCGACACCGGCTGCGCAAGGCGCTGGCCGGCGCGACTTTCCGCGAGCCCTCGCCCGCCGTGGTCGCCAACGTCGACGCCCGGCCGCACCTGGACCCGGCCGAGTGGCCAGGCCTGCTCTCCGCCCAGCTGTGCAGCCCGGTGCGCTGGCACCAGACCCTGGAGACCCTCCACGGCTCCGGGGCTCGCACCTTCGTCGAGCTCGGGCCCGGCGGCGTGCTCACCGGCCTCGCGAAGCGGGTCCTGCCCCGGGAGGGCACCCTCGCCGTCTCCGTCTCGACGCCAGAGGAGCTCGAGCAGCTCGTCGACCTCCTCGCCGCCCCCGCCGCGGCGGCCAGCCGGGCGAGCGCCCGCTACATGATGACCGAGCGGCTCGTCGTCTCGCCCGCCACCGGCCCGTTCACCCCGGCACCGGACTGCACCCCGGCGCTACCGAGCCTCGCGCGCCACAAGGCCCGCCGCAGCGAGCCGATCCGGGTCGGCGTCGGCGACCTCATCGGCTGGGCCGGGGCCGCAGAGATCCGCTCGGCCTTCGCGGGCAGCCTGGAGGGCGTGCTCGTCCTCCCCGGCGAGCGCGTCGTCACCGGCCAGCCGGTGGCCTGGCTGCGGGCGGAGAGCGAGGCGGAGCAGGGGCAGCCCGTGGCGACCGGCGCCGCCGACGTCTCGGGACAGCCGCAGGGGCGGCCCGTCCGGGTCGCGGGCCGGCGGGGTGAGCCGACGAGCCGGCACCGCTGATGGGCTCGGCGATCACCGGGTGGGGCGACGCGCTTCCCGAGCGCGTGGTGACCAACGCCGAGTTCGAGGCGCGCCTCGACACCTCCGACGAGTGGATCGTCTCGAGGACGGGCATCCGCGAGCGGCACGTGGGCGGCACGACGGGAGAGCTCGCGGTCAAGGCGGGCTGGGCGGCGTTGAAGAGCGCCGGAGTCGACGGCACCGACATCGACCTGCTGGTGCTCGCGACGACCACGCCGGATCGCGCCGCCCCGGCAACCTCGGCGGCGGTCCATGACACGCTCGGCTGCTCGGGCACCGCCTTCGACCTCAACGCCGCCTGCGCCGGCTTCGTCTACGCCCTGGTGGTCGCCGACCACCTGCTCGACAAGACGCACCGCCGGGCGCTCGTCATCGGCGCGGACACCCTCTCGCGCATCACGGACCAAGAGGACCGCTCGACCGCCGTGCTCTTCGGCGACGGCGCCGGTGCCGTGGTGCTCGAGCGGGGCGGGGCCGACGACTTCGTGCTCTCCTACGACCTCGGCGTCGACGGATCGGCGACGCCGCTCCTGTACGCCGACCACGGCGGCTACATCAAGATGGCCGGCCGAGAGGTCTACCGGCGGGCCGTGCGCGCCGAGATCCTCTCGATCGAGCGCGTGCTCGGCGACGCCGGCCTCGGGGCGGACGACATCGCCCTGTTCGTCCCCCACCAGGCCAACGCCCGGATCATCGAGGCGGTGAACGAGCGGATCGGCATCCCGATGGACAAGACCGCGATCGTCCTCGACCGGACCGGCAACACCTCGTCCGCGTCGATCCCCCTCGCCCTGGCCCACGCCGCCGACGCCGGGCGGCTGTCGGAGGGCGACCTCGTCCTGCTCTCGGGCTTCGGGGCGGGGATGACCTGGGCGAGCGCGGTGATCCGCTGGGGCCGGCGAGGTGCCGGCCGGTGATCGCCCGCCTGCCCGGCACCGCCCCCCTCCCCCGCCAAGTCTCCTCGGCGGCGAGGTGAGCGGCCGCGTCGCCCTGGTCACGGGCGGCTCTCGCGGGATCGGCCTCGCCGTGGCTCGGCGCCTCGCCCGGCTCGATGACAAGGTCGTGGTCACCTACCGCTCGGCGGCGCCGGAGGGCGCCACGCCCCTGACCGGCCCGGCCGGCACCCCCTCCGCCGCAGGTGGAGGATCGGCCCTCCACTGCGTGCGCTGCGACGTCACCTCGCCGGAGGAGGTCGAGGCCGCCTTCGGCGAGGTCGAGCGGTCCCTCGGCCCCGTCGAGGTGCTCGTCTGCGCCGCGGGCATCACGGACGACTCGCTCCTTCTGCGAATGGGCGAGGACCGCTGGTCGAGGGTCATCGAGACGGACCTCACCGCCTGCTACCGCACCGTCCGCCGTGCCCTCGGCCCGATGGTGCGGGCCCGGTCCGGCCGTGTCGTGCTCGTCTCCTCCGTGGTCGCGTTCACGGGCAACCCGGGCCAGGCCAACTACGCCGCCGCGAAAGCCGGCCTCGTGGGCTTCGCCCGCTCGCTCGCCCGGGAGGTGGCAAGCCGCTCGATCACGGTCAACGTCGTCGCGCCCGGGCTCGTCGCCACCGACATGCTCGCCGCCCTCGGGGAGGAACGGGCCGGCGCGCTCGCCGCCCAGGTGCCGCTCGGCAGGGTCGGCGAGCCGGAGGAGGTCGCGGCCGCCGTAGAGTTCCTGGCGTCGCCGGAGGCCGGCTACGTCACCGGCGCCGTGCTCGCCGTGGACGGCGGACTCGGGATGGGACATTGAAGGACCTGAGCACGAGCGCGTGGTAATACAGCTAGCCCGGCTCGAAGGAGCCGGAGCAGAGGAGGCGAGCAGGTGGCAGACGACGCGACCTTCGAGAAGTTCCGGGCCTGCGCCGTGGAGGTGCTGCAGGTGCCGGCGGAGAAGATCGTCCCCGAGGCGCGCTTCGGCGACGACCTCGATGCTGACAGCCTCGACCTCGTCGAGCTCGTCATGGCGCTCGAGGAGTCCTTCGACATCACCGTAGAGGAGACCGAGCTCCAGGGCGTCGAGACCGTCGGCCAGGCCTACGAGCTCATCACCGGGAAGCTTTGAGCCCCCAGCCGCCCGTGCGCAGGCGCGTCGTCATCACCGGCATCGGCGTCGCCTCCTGCGCAGGAATCGGGAGCGACGCCTTCTTCGACGGGATATGCGGCCCCGCTCCGGACGGCGAGCGCCGGGTCGGGGACTTCGACCCGGCTCGGTGGTTCGACGCGAAAGAGGCGCGCCGCACCGACCGCTTCGCCCAGCTCTCCGTGGCGAGCGCCGAGATGGCGCTGGAGGACGCCGGTCCCGTCGGGGTCGACCCCGACCGCGCCGGGGTCGTCTTCGGCACGGGGGTCGGCGGGATGACGACGCTCCAGCAGCAGATCACGGTGCTCGTCGAGCGCGGCCCGCGTTTCGTCTCGCCGTTCCTCGTCCCGATGATGATGGGCAACGCGGGCGCCGCCGCGATATCGATGCGGCTGGGCTGGCGGGGGCCCTGCGAGACGGTGGTCACGGCCTGCGCGGCGGGCACCCAGTCCATCGGCAATGCCTTCCGGCTCATCGCCTACGGCAGGCTGGACGCCGCGATCGCGGGGGGCGCCGAGGCCGTGCTGGAGCCCGTCGCAGGGCGCCCGCCGATCGGCCAGGTCGCCTTCAAGAACATGACCGCCCTGTCCACCTCGGGCGTCTCCCGCCCCTTCGACGTCCGTCGCGACGGGTTCGTCATCGCCGAGGGTGGCGCCGCCCTGGTGCTCGAGGAGCTCGAGCACGCCCGGCACCGGGGAGCTCGGATCCACGCCGAGCTGCTCGGCGCGGCGTCGACCGCCGACGCCTACCACATCACGGCACCGGCCCCCGAGGGAGCCGGCGCCAGGTCGTGCATGGAGCTCGCCCTGGAGGACGCCGGCATCGCGCCGGGCGAGGTCGCCCACGTCAACGCCCATGGGACCTCGACCCCCCTCAACGACCTCGCCGAGGCCCAGGCGATCGAGAAGGTCTTCGGGAGCGCCTCGCCGCCGGTCACCTCGATCAAGGGCGTGACCGGCCACGCGCTCGCCGCAGCCGGGGCGATCGAGGCCGTCGCCGTCGTGCTCACGCTCGAGCGCGGCCTGATCCCGCCGACCGCCGGCCTCGAGCAGCTCGACCCCGAGGTGCACCTCGACGTCGTCACCGGCTCGCCCCGCCCGTTCACGCCGGGTCCCGTCCTGTCGAACAGCTTCGGCTTCGGCGGCCACAACGGCTGCCTCGTCATCGCCCCGGCGCCCGCCTGAATGCCCGCCGCCCCGGACCGCGCCGAGCAGGTCGTGGGGCAGGTCGCCGTGGCCGACCTCGCCGTCGGCGCCTTCAGCGACGCGCCGCCGTGGCTGATCGACCCGGACGAGCTGCCCTGGAAGCTCGGCATCGACCTCGTGCGCGAGGAGGTCGCCGCCGAGGTCCCCCACCTCACCCGGCGGCGCAGGCTCCCTCCGGGGCGCCGGATGGCACGAGTCGCCCTCGCCGTCGGCCGCGCCCTTGCCGGGTGGTACCTGGTCGAGCGCCGTGCCGGGGGGACGCGCTCGCGCTCGGGCCTGGCTCGCCGGCTGCGCCTCGCCTTCCAGTCGCTCGGCCCGACCTACATCAAGCTCGGCCAGATCGTCTCCTCGGGCGAGGGCATCTTCCCGGCCGAGCTCGTCGCCGAGTTCAAGGAGCTGCGCGACCGGGTGCCTCCGGCCCCTTTCGAGGAGGTCAGGCAGATCGTCGAGTCCGACCTCGGCCGCCCGCTCGAGGAGGTCTTCGCCGAGGTCGATCCCGAGCCGGTCGCCGCCGCCTCGATCGCCCAGGTGCACCGCGCCCGGCTGCACAGCGGCGAGGAGGTCGTCGTCAAGGTCCAGCGCCCGGGCATCGCCACGCTCGTCCGCCGGGACATCGAGGTGATGAGCTATCTCGCCCCGTTCCTCGTCGGCCGGATCCCCGTCGCGGCCCTCGCCAACCCGCCGGCGCTCGTCGAGCTGTTCGCCGAGACGATCGTGGAGGAGCTCGACTTCCGGCTCGAGGCCGAGAGCATGCTCGACGTCGCCCACGTGCTCGCGCTTGCCGGCCAGCGGGCGATCGTCGTCCCGAGGCCCCACCCGCGCCTCGTCACGCCCAGAGTCCTCGTCATGGAGCGCCTCGACGGCTTCTCCTGGGACGACGCGGCCGGCATGCGCGCCGCGGGCATCCGGACCGAGGAGGTGCTGCGCGCGGGCGTCGTGTCCTTCCTCGAGGGGGCGATGCTCTACGGCGTCTTCCACGGTGACCTCCACGGCGGGAACCTCCTCGTCCAGGAGGACGGCAGGGTGGTGCTCCTCGACTTCGGCATCACCGGCCGGCTCGACGAGCAGCGCCGCCTCGCCTTCCTCCGGCTCGTCATGGGCGGCACCCTGAACGACGTGAGAGCCGAGGTGCGGGCCCTTCGCGACCTCGGGGCGCTCGCCCCCGACGTGGACGTCGAGCAGGTGGTCGCCGACCTCGACCTCGAGGCACCGCCGCAGGACGTCGTCGAGATGAGCGCGGAGGAGCTGACCGCCCAGCTCCGGGAGCTCACGAAGAAGCTCCTCTCCTACGGCGCCCGGATGCCGAAGGAGCTGATGCTGTTCGTGAAGGACATCATCTTCCTCGACGCCGCGGTCGCCAACCTCGCACCCGACGTCGACCTGCTCGGCGAGGTCGCCGCCGTCTCGGCCTACTTCGCCGAGCGGCACGGCGGAAGGATCGCGGCGGAGATCGGCGTCGACGTGCGAGCCCGACCCGTCGACCTCGACGGCGTCCGCTCCTCGCTCGGGGTCGGGGCGGGCACCGAGCGCATCTCCTACAAAGAGCTGCGGGCTCGCCGGGCCGCGATGCGCGAGAAGTTCGAGCGCGCCCGCGCCTCGCACAGGGGCGGCGCGGCCCGATGATCGGGGCACCCGGTCTCCTCGCCGCGCTCGCCCTCGTCGCGACCTCCGCCCTGGTGCCCGTCGCCGGGGCCGCCCACGCCGGGGTGGCGGCACCGGCGCGGCGCGCCCTTGAGACCGCTCGGGCGGCGCGTCCTCGAGCCGCCTCCGGTGTGCTGCTCGCGCTCGGTGACTCGCTCGCCGCCGGCTACCAGCCGACCGACGGCTCGAGCCTTCCACCGAGGGACCCCGCGACGGGTGAGCCCGACCGCGGCTATCCCGGCGGCTACGCCGAGGACCTCGCGTCCGGCCTCGGTCTCGACCTCGTCGACCTCGCCTGCCCCGGCGAGACGACGCGCTCGATGACCTCGACGCCCGCCCGCCCGGCCTGCGCTGCCGTTTACCGCGCCGAGCTCGGCGCAGCCTCCCAGCTCCAGGCGGCCGAGGTCTACCTCGAGCGCCACCGCGGCGAGGTCCGCCTCGTCACCCTCGACATCGGCGCCAACGACGTGCTCGCCTGCGTCAGCCAGGCCGCGGTCGACTTTGCCTGCCTCGCCCGGGCAGAGGCCTCGGTCCCGGCCGTGGCGGGCAGGATCGCGGGCGTGCTCGCGAAGGCGCTCTCGGCCGACGACCCGGGGGCGAGGCTCGTGGCGATGAACTACTACGACCCGCTCCTTGCCCTCGCCTACCGCCCCGGCGGCGCGAGGGGGACGACGGACGCGGCCTTGTCCCTCGCCCTGTTCGAGGCGTTCGACCGGCTGCTCACCGCCGCGTACGGGCGCGAGCACGTCCTCGTGGCGAACGTCTCGGCGGCCTTCCAGACCGGCAGGGTCGCCCCGCCGCTCCGCTACTCCGGGCGGCTGCTGCCCCGCGACGTCGCCGTCGTCTGCCGGCTGACCTGGATGTGCCCCCCGCCGGGCAGCACCCGCGCCCCCGACATCCATCCCGACGACGCCGGCTACCGGGCGATCGCCGGCGCGTTCTCCGAGGTCCTCGGCGGAGGGTGACAGCCCGCGGATAGTCTCGCAGCGGTTCGGAGGTCCACAGGTCGCCTCCCTGCGCACGGTCCGCGATCGGGGTGGTCGCCCCGCGGGAGGAACCATGCAGGAGGACTCGGCCGCCCGGCCTGCCCGCAGTCGCTCCCTCGACGCCTCGGGGGCCGAGGACATCTGGGAGGCTTCGCGGCGCGCCGTCTCGGTGCTGCTGGAGGCGCTGCCCGAGGCGGCCCCCCTCGTCGCCGAGCTCGTCGAGGACTGCGGGGAGGAGATCAGCGCGGGGTGCATCTTCGGCGAGCTCGCCGGGATCACCTCCACCCTGCTCGACGGTGCGCCCGACGAGGAGGACGAGGAGCGCCTCGAGCGCATCTTCGCCGCCGTCGAAACGGTCGCGACGACGCCGGGCGTCGACGCGGTGGAGCTCGTCGCCTTCTCCTTCCTCGACGGGCTGAGCCCAGGCGCCCTGGTCCGGGCCCAGCCCTACCTCGGCCCGAGGACCGAGGAGCTTCTCGAGCGCCTCACCGCCGACGAGCTCGACCTCGAGCAGGGCGACGAGCGGGCCTGAGCCTCAGGCACCGAGCCTCGACGACAGCGCCCGAGCCGCCTCGAGGCCCTCGGCAAAGGCCCGCACCGCGTCGAGCCCGGCCACGTCACGAGCGCCGCCGACGACGACGTGCGGCCTCCCCGACGCCTCGAGCCATGGCACGACCGAGCGCTCCGGCTCCTGGCCGACCGCGACGACGACGGTGTCGGCGGCGAGCACCCGGCGCAGGCCGGAGGAGTCGACGACATGCACGCCGTCCTCAGCGATCCGCTCGTAGGTCGCGCCGCCCACGACCTCGACCTCGAGACGGCGAAGCTCGGCGAGCAGTGCCCATCGAGACGAGCGCCCGAGGCGCTCGCCGAGGCGCGTCCCTCGATGGACGACGGTCACCCGCCGTCCGGCAGGCCGCCGGCCGTCCGACCCCTGCGCCGCCAGGTGGGCGACGTCGATCGCGACCCCCCCGCCACCGACGACGACCACCCGCTCGCCGAGGACGCCGCCGGCGAAGGCGTCCGGATAGGCGAGGACGTGCGGCAGGTCGCTGCCCGCCAGCTCGAGCGGGCGAGGGCGGGTGCCGGAGGCCACGACGACGGCGTCGAAGGCGCCCAACAGCTCGGCATCGGCGGCCCCCGCCCGTCGCTCCATCCGCAAGACGACCCCGAGCCGCCGCAGCTCCCCGGCGTAGTAGGCGACCGTCTCCGCGTAGTCCTGCTTCCCCGGCACCATGCTCGCCCAGCGGAACTGGCCGCCGAGGCTTCCTGCCGCCTCCCACAGCTCGACCTCGTGCCCCGCCTCGGCGAGCTCGCAGGCCGCCGAGAGCCCGGCCGGCCCGGCTCCGACGACGGCCAGGCGCCCGGGCGCATCCGCCCGCCGGCGACGCCGGAGCTCGGCCTCCCTGCCGGCTCGGGGATTGACCATGCAGGAGACCTCGCCGTCGGCGATGGAGCGGTCGATGCAGGCCTGGTTGCAGGCGATGCAGATGTTGATCCGCCGACCGTCTCGGGCCTTGGCGACGAGCTCGGGGTCGGCGAGGAAGGGCCGGGCCATCGACAAGAAGTCGGCTCCCGAGGCCTCGAGGAAGGCCTCGGCGCGATCGAGCCGGTTGACCCGGGTGCCGGCGATCACCGGGACGTCACCGACCGCGGCCTTGACGCGCCTGGCGACGGACGCGAAGCGGCCGGGAGGGACGACCGTCTGGGTCGTCGGCACCGGGGACTCGTGCCAGCCGATGCCGACGTCGATGGCCTCGGCGCCGGCCCCGACCAGCGAGCGGGCGAAGTCGTCGACCTCCTCGGGCGGCGTCCCCCCCTCGAGGAGGTCCGCGCCCGAGATGCGGAGGATGACGGGGAGCCCCGGCCCGGCGGCGGCGAGGACCGCCCGGGTGACCTCGACGCCGAAGCGCGCCCGGCGCCGGGCGTCGCCGCCCCAGGCGTCGTCGCGCCGGTTGGTGAGCGGCGAGAGGAACTGGTCGATCAGGTAGCCCTCGGAGGCCATCACCTCGACGGCGTCGAAGCCGAGCGCCCGAGCCGAGGCCGCGCCGGCGGCGAAGTCCTCGATCGTCGCCTCGATGCCCGCCTCGGTGAGCTCGGCCGGCTCGCAGCGGGAGAAGCGGCTGTAGACGGGCGAGGGCGCGACAGGCCGGTGCCCGAAGGCATCGGGGAAGGCGTAGCGGCCGGCGTGGAACAGCTGGAGGGCGATCAGGCCCCCGGCGTCATGGACCGCCTCGGCGACGCGGCCGAGACGGTCGAGGTCCTCGCGGCAAGAGAGGATGCCGTAGCTGCGCCCTCCGGCCCCGACCTCGCTCACCGCGGCGCCCCCGGTGACGATGAGCCCGGCGCCGCCTCGCACCCGTTCGAGGTAGAAGGCGCAGAGCGCCGCCCCGCCGTCGTCGAGATGCTCCCGGCCGAGGTGCATCGCCCCCATCACGATCCGGTGCGGGAGCTCGAGCGCGCCGATCCTCCCCGGAGACCACAGCCCCCGGTCCCGCCCGGGCGGGCCCGCCCCGCCGGTGGGGAGGGGGCCGAGGGCGGCAGCGGGCGGATCTCGCCCTTCGGCGCCCTCAGGCATCCGCCGAGAGCGGCGGGGTGAGGTCCTCGACGAAGGGCGGCGCGACGACCGACAGCCCGCCGTCGACGACGATCGTCTGGCCGGTGACGTAGGAGGAGGCGGCCGAGAGCAGGAACAGCACGACGCCTGCCACCTCCTCGACGGTGCCCAGCCTCCGCTTGGGGACCTTGCGCACCACCGTCTCGAGCGGCGCCATGCCGGGGACCCCGTAGAAATACGCGAGCGAGTCGGACTCGATCAGCCCGCCGCTCACGGCGTTCACGTTCACCTCCGAAGGGGCGAGCTCCAGGGCGAGGTAGCGCACCCAAGCCTCGATCGCCGCCTTCGCCGAGCCGAGGTTGGCGTAGGTGGGGAAGGCCCTGGCGCTGCCGTAGCTCGACAGGGCGACGATCCGGCCTCCCCGGGTCATCAGCCGGGCGGCCGCCTGCGCCGAGAGCACGAAGGACCGGACGTTCATGGCAAAGGACCGGTCGAGGTGGTGCTGGCGGAGGTCGAGGGCGTGCCTGAACGAGCTCGCCGCGGCGTTGGCGACGAAGTAGTCGAGCCGGCCGTGCTCGGCGCGGGCGGCCTCGAAGAGCCGCTCGATCTCCTCGGGCTGCTCGACGTCGGCACGCACCGCCGTCGCGTGGCCCCCCAGCCGTTCCGCCTCCTCGCAGGTCGCCGCGGCCGCCCCGGCGTCCTTCTTGTAGTTCACGACCACGAAGGCGCCTTCGCTGGCGAGCGCCAGCGCGACGGCGCGGCCGATCCCCCTCGAGGCGCCGGTGACCAGGGCGACGCGGCCGGCGTGCTCGCCGCTCACCGGGCGGCCCGGAAGAGCGACCGGGCGATCAGGGCCTTTTGGATCTCGTTCGTGCCCTCCTCGAACCGCTGGGCCCTGGCGTCGCGATAGACGCGCTCGATCGCGCTCGACTCGAAGAAGCCGATGCCGCCGTGCACCTGCAGGGCCTTGTCGGTGACCCGGGCCAGCATGTCGACGGCGTGCAGCTTGGCCATCGAGGACAGCTCGCCGCTGCGCTCGTCGCCCTCCTCGAAGCACCGGGCGGCGTGGAGGGCGAGCTGGCGGGACGCCTCGATCTCCGCGGCGTTCTCCGCGAGCGCGAAGGCGATCGCCTGCCGCTCGAAGAGCCGCTTCCCGAAGGTCTCACGAGCTCTGGCGTGCTCGATCGCGAGCTCCTGGGCGCGGCGCGCGAGGCCGACGCAGGTCATCGCCACGGCGATCCGGCTCGGTGCGAGGAACCCGTCGAAGGCGACCTCGAGGCCCTGGCCCTCCCCACCGAGGCGGTTCGCCACCGGGACCGGGGAGCGGTCGAAGCGCAGCCTCGCGTGGTCCGTGCCTCGCACGCCCATCGAGCCGGCCATCGCCTCGACCGTGGCACCCTCGACGTGGCGGTCCACCATCAGCGCGACCGTCCCCTCCCGGCCCCGGCTACCGGCGAGCCGGGCGAACAGGAGCCAGAAGTCGCAGCTCACCCCGAAGGTGATGAGGTGCTTCTCGCCGCTCAGGAGGTAGACGTCGCCGGAACGCTCGACCTCGCAGCGAAGGTCGGCGCCGCTGCCCGCTCCCGGCTCGGTCAGCGTGAAGGCGACCCGGATCGCCCCGCTCACCTGGGGCAGGACGAAGGCCTCGCGCTGGGCGGGGGTGGCGAGCCTGTCGATCGAGCGCCAGATCCCGTTGGTGACGTGGACGATCATGCGCAGCGAGGCATGGGACATCGAGAAGAGCTCGAGCAGTCGGAGGTAGGCCGGGAAGGCAAGGCCCCGCCCGCCGTAGGCCCGAGGCGCGGCGAGCCGCAGGTAGCCGCGCTCGCGCAGCTCGTCCCACAGCCGCGGCGGCACCTTGTTCTCCCGCTCGATCTCGGCGGCGTAGGCCTCGCCCGGCCCGCGGACGAACTCCTCGACCTCGACGGCAAGGGCCTCGAGGTCCTCCACACCCTGGCCCGGTGCGTCCCCACCGCTCATCTCCCGCCCGCCTCCGTGCGCTCCTGCTCCTCGACGATCCGCCGCGCCAGGTCGCGCAGCACGAACTTCTGCACCTTGCCGATCGGGTTGCGCGGCAGCTCGTCCACAAGCACCAGGCGCTCTGGCCAGTATTGCTTGGCGACCTGGCGCTCGTCGAGATGGCGCTGCATCTCGGCGAAGTCGAGGCCGCGAGGCGCGACGGCGAAGGCGCAGGCGCGCTCGCCGAGGCGCTCGTCGGGCATCGCGACGACGGCGACCTCCTCGATCGCAGGGTGCTCGTGGAGGAGCTGCTCGATCTCGGCGACGGGCACTTTCTCGCCGCCCCGGTTGATCACGTCCTTGACCCGTCCGCTGATGCGCACGAAGCCGGCGTCGTCGATCACCGCGAGGTCGCCCGAGCGGTACCAGCCGTCCGGCGTCATCGCCGCCGCCGTCCAGTCCGGGTGGCCGAGGTACCCCTCGAACAGGCAGCCGCTCTTCACCTCGAAGTTGCCCTCCTGCCCGGGCGCGAGCACCTGGCCTGCGTCGTCGGTCACCCTGATGCGCACCCCGGAGAGGGCACGTCCGTCGGTCCCCCAGACCTTCGCCGGCTCGTCGTCGGGCGCGGACAGCGTGCCGAGGCACGTCTCCGTCGTGCCCCAGGCGCCGCAGACGGCGGCGTCCAGCGTGCGCGTCGCGCGCTCCGCGAGGCCGCGGGGCACGGCCGCCCCGGTCGCCACGAAGATCCTCAGGGCCTCCGGGACCGGCCCTCCCGCCTCGACGGCCTTCACGAGGTCCGCGAGGAACGGCGTGGCGGCCTGGACGAAGGTGCAGCGGTGCCGCACGAGCGCGTCGAGCGCGACCTTTGCGTCCCACACCGGCTGGAGCACCTGGGGCAGCCCGAGGGCCAGGGCGAGCCACATCCCGTAGAGGAAGCCGGTCTGGTGGGCCATCGGGGAAGGCACGAAGACGACGTCGGCAGCGCCGAGCCCGAGGTGGCGAGCCTCCATCGCCACCGCCCTGCTCAGCGAGTCCGCGCGCTGGAGCACCCCCTTCGGCTCGCCAGTTGTCCCCGAGGTGAACAGCAGCTGGGCGAGCGCGCGCCGCCCCGGCCGGCGCCGGGCCAGGACCTCGGCGTCCGGCGAGACGAGGGCCGCGCCGGTCGCCTCCTCGAAGTCGTGCCAGGCGACCGGGCGCCTCCCGACCCGGCCCTCCGGCGGCCTCGGACCGGCGCCCACGACCACGACGTGCTCCAGCGAGGGGGGTGCCTCCGCGGAGGACAGCAGCTCGGCGACCTCGGCCGCGTGGTCGCGTCCGCGGAAGCGCCTGGCGACGAGCAGCACTCGAGCGCCGGAGCGCGAGAGCATGAACGAGAGCTCTCGGCGCCGGTAGATGGGCATGAGCGGGCAGCAGACGGCGCCGGCCCTCAGCACCCCGAGGGCGACCACGACGAGCTCCGCCCAGTTCGGGAGCTGGAAGGCGACGGGCTCGCCCGGCGAGACCCCGAGCCCGACGAGCACGGTCGCGACCGCGTCGGCCCGGCGGTCGAGCTCTGCCCAGGTCATGGCCCGCTCGTCGCGGCCCTCCGACGCGACCTCGACCAGCGCGACCTCCTCCGGGCGCCGGCGCGAGCTGCGGCGCACGACCTCGACGAGATGCACCGGCTCCCGCAGCCCGGCCGCCACCGGCCTGCCGCCCTCGGGCCGCGAGGGCTTGGCCGGCGCACGCGTGACGTCGCGCTCGGGCGCGAGGGCCCGGGGGCTCGAGGACCCCGTGGCGCGCCGGCGGGCCGGGCCGGGCTCGGTCGACATCGGGATGCCGATCCCGTTCATCTCCTCGAGGAAGCGGGGGTAGGAGATGCGATAGGCGCGGGGGTAGGTGAGGCGCGACTCGCCCTCGGCCCGAGAGGCGGCGACCGCGAGGGCCATCAGCACCCGGTGGTCGTTGAAGGAGGACAGGTCGGCACCCCAGAGCCGGTCGACGCCCCGGCAGAAGAGCCGGTCGTGGACCTGCTCGAGCCGGCCCCCCATCCGGTTGAGCTGCAGCATCGCCGCGACGCGGTCCGACTCCTTCAGCCGGACGTGGGCGACGTTGTCGAGGACCGTCGTGCCCCGGGCGAAGGTGCCGAGGACCGACAGGACCGGCAGCATGTCCGGGACGCTGCGGCAGTCGACTCGCACCGCCGAGAGCTCGCAGCCGTCATGGTGGACCCTCGCCCACCCGGTCGCCTCGTCGACGGACAGCGGGAGCCCCATCTCGGCGACGATGTCGAGCAGCTCGGCCTCAGGGTGGTCCACCTCTGCGGCGCGCTTGGCGGGCAGGCCCCGCAAGAGGACGTCGGAGGGGTGCAGCGCGGTGGCCGCGAGCCCGAACGCGGCGGCGCCGACGTCGGGCGGGAGCTGGACGCTCGCCGGCCTCGCCGTCTGGCTGCCCTCGACGACGAAGCGCCTCCCGCCGTCCTCGACCTCGACGGTGAGGCCGAAGGCCGCCATCATGCGGATCGTGAGGTCGATGTAGCTGCGCTCGTTGAGCTCGCCCTCGACCTCGACGAGCGTGGGGCCGGTGGCGAAGGGGGCGAGGAGGAGCAGGCCGGAGATCCACTGAGAGAGCGTTCCGGAGATCCGGACCCGCCCGCCGCTCGGACGCCTCGGCCGAACCGCTATCGGGGGGCATCCCGTCGGCGAGTCGAGCTCGACGCCCATCGAGGCGAGCGCCTCGAGCAGCGGCTTGATGGGCCTTCGCTGGAAGTAGCGCTGCCCGACGACCCTGACCGGCGCGTCGGCGAGCGAGACGAGGCCGGTCATGAAGTACAGCGTCGTCCCGGAGCTGCCGACCGATATCTCCGGCACCGAGGGGCGGTAGGGACCGCCCTCGACGACGAAGCAGTCGCCCTCGAGGGTGATGCGCGTGCCGAGGCGGCGCAACGCCTGGATCGTGTAGCGCACGTGGCCGGCGTCGGAGAGGCCGTGGATCCTGCTCGTGCCCTCGGCGAGCGAGGCGAGGATCAGCGCCCGGTGGGCGTGGTACTTCGAGCAGGGCACGTCGAGCTCCCCCGAGAGAGGGCCCGGTGCCTCCTTGACGAGCAGGCGCACCGGCCGACCCTAGCCCCTCAGCGCGGCGGGGAGCCTCGTCGTCACCGCCTCGATGCAGGCCGAGCGGAGCTCACGGACCTCGGCGTCGGTGAGGGTGCGGTCCGTCGCGCAGAAGCGGATCCGGTAGGCGAGGCTTCGCGTCCCCCTCGGCAGGTCCCCGCCCCGGAAGGCGCCGAGGAGGCGCACCCGCTCTGCGAGCGGGCCCGCCGCCTCGACCAGCGCGCGCTCGAGCTCCCCGGCGGGCGTCGAGTCGTCGAGGACGAAGGAGAGGTCGATGTCGCTCGAGGGGAAGCGGCTGACCGGCCGGACGCTCCGGGTCCGCCTCGGCGTGGCCTCCAGCTCGCCGAGGTCGACGACCAACCAGCCGACGCGCCGAGAGGCAGGGAGGGAGAGCGCCTCGAGGACCTCGGGGTCGACCTCGCCGACCGCGCCGAGGACCTCGTTGCCCGCGATGAGCAGCCCCCTGCGGGTCGGGTGCATGCCGGTCGAGATCGGCGGCCAGGGACCGGGCAGCGCGGAGCCCTGGGCGAGCCGGATCCTCGCCTCGTCGAGGCCCAGCCCCTCGGCGAGGGCACGCCAGGCGCCGACGGCCGAGACGGCGTCGTCGCCCGGTCCCGACAGCAGCACCCCGAGGTGCTCCCGTTCGTCCGGCCGCCCCTCGCCGCCGGCCGGGGAGGAGAACACGTGGCCGATCTCGAACAGCCGGACCTCGCCGTTGCGATGGGCGGCGTTGTGCCGCAGGGCGGCGAGCAGCCCGGGGAGCAGGTGGGCCCGAAGCGCCGACTCCTCGCTCACCATCGGGTTGGCGAGCTCGACGAGCTCGCCCAGATGGCCCGCCCTGCGGTGCAGGGTGGGGTCGACGATCGAGCTCGTCCACGCCTCGTGGGCCCCGAGGCCGGCGAGCAGCCGGCGCACTCGACGCTGCAGCCCGTTCCTCTCGCCGATCGTCCCGACGAAGGGCGAGCGGCGATGCGTCCGGCCGATCCGCTCGTAGCCGAGCATGCGCGCGACCTCTTCGATCACGTCGACCTCGCCCCCGACGTCGGGCCGGTAGCTCGGCACGCCGACCTCGAGGACCTCGCCGGCCGCGGCGCCCGGCCGCCGGTGCCCGCCTCCCTCCTCGCCGGCATCCCCGGCTGCGCCCTTGCCCCCCGAGGCGGGCTCGGTGAAGCCGATCGGCTCGATGAGCCGCTGGATCTCCCCGGCGGTGAGCGAGGTCCCGAGCAGCGCGTTGACCCTTCCCACCCGGAGCGGGACCATCCTTCGACCCTGGCGCAGGGGGTGGTCGTCGAGGTCCCCGGGCGCGACCTCGGGCGGGCTCGCGCCCGCGGCAGCCGCCGCCTGAGCGAGGAGCTCGCAGAAGCGGTCCGCGGCGCGCTCGAGCCCTTCTGGGTCGATGCCACGCTCGAAGCGTGCCGAGGCCTCGGTCCTCAGCCCCTGGCGCTTCGCGCTGCGCCCGACGACGAGCGGGGAGAACTCGGCGACCTCGAGAAGGACGCTCGAGGTGTGGCGGCCGATCTCGGTCGACGCGCCGCCCATGACCCCCGCCAGCCCGACGGGGACGCCGTGCGAGTCGCAGATCAGGAGGTCCTCGACCTCGACCTCCTCTCCCCCGGCGCTCTTGTGCACGCCGAGGCGTCGCTCGACGCCGTCGAGCGTGACGAGCCGCTCCCCTGCGGCTGCGTAGCGGACCGTCAGGCCCCTTCCACCCAGGGCGTCGAGGTCGTAGGGGTGGCTCGGCTGGCCGAGCTCGAGCATGACGTAGTTGGACGCGTCGACGACCGAGCCGATCGGCCGCATCCCGGCGAGGAGGAGCCGGCGGGCGACGAGCGGCGGCGAGGGCAGCGGCTCGATCCCGCGCACGACTCGCCCGAGGAGGTGGTGACAGCCCTCGGGAGCGAGGATCGACACGGAGGCGAGCTCTCTCGCATCCGGGCCCCGCCGCTCGATCCTCGGGCTCGGGAGCTCGAAGGGAAGGCGCCGGCGCGCGGCGAGGTCGCGCGCCACCCCGGCGATCGACAGGCAGTCGGGACGGTTCGGCTCGACCGCGATGTCGTAGACGACGTCCGAGCCCAGGCCCAGGTGCTCGCCGAGGCGCATCCCGAGCTCGACCCCGCCGGGAAGCGGCCCCTCGGCGGCGCCGGTCGAGGCGAGGACCAGCAGGCCGGCGGAGTCCGAGCCGAGCCCGAGCTCGCGCGCCGAGCAGAGCATCCCGTCGGATGCCACTCCCCGCATCTCCCGGCGGCGGATCACCATCCCGCCGGGAAGCTCGGCGCCGACCTTCGCCAGGGGCACGACGTCGCCGACCGCGAAGTTCGTCGCGCCGCAGACGACCCGGCGGGCCTCGCCGGTGCCCTCGTCCACGAGCACCTGGCGGATGCGGTCGGCACCGGGGATCGGGGCGATCTCGAGGACTCGGGCGAGGACCACCTCGTCCGACGGCGCGGGGACCCGCTCGACGGCCTCGACCACGAGGCCGAGCGAGTCGAGGGTCGCGCCCAGCTCGCGGACCGCCTGGCGATCGCCGGCGTCGACCGACAGCGGCGTGAGCTCGCTGAGCCACGACAGGGGGACGCGCATATCCTTCTCGGACTTCCGACCTCAGAGCTGCGCGAGGAAGCGGACGTCGTTCTCGAGCAGGACCCGGATGTCCTCGATCCCATGCCGCATGGTCGCGATCCGGTCGATGCCGAACCCGAAGGCGAACCCGGTCCACTCCTCGGGATCGACGCCGGCGGACTCGAGCACGGCGGGGTGGATCATCCCGGAGCCACCCAGCTCGATCCAGCCGGTCTGGCTGCAGGTCCTGCACCCCTCTCCGCCGCAGATCGCACAGGTGACCTCGAACTCCGCCGAGGGCTCGGTGAAGGGGAAGTACCCCGGCCGCAGCCTCGTCGCGGTCGCCGATCCGAAGATGGCCGACACGAACGTCTCGATCGTCCCCGCGAGGTCGCCGAAGGTCACCCCGTGGTCGACGGCGATGCCCTCGATCTGGTGGAAGACCGGCAGGTGACGAGCGTCGGCGGTGTCGCGGCGGTAGACGCGACCCGGCGCCACGGCGTACAGCGGCAGCGAGCCCCGCTCGAGCAGCCGCACCTGGACTGGCGAGGTCTGCGTCCTCAGCAGGTAGGTCTCCCGGTCGCCCGTCGCGAGGTAGAAGCTGTCCTGGATGCTGCGAGCCGGATGGTCGCGAGGCATGTTGAGGGCGGTGAAGTTGTACCACTCCGACTCCGCCTCGGGACCGTCCGCGATCTCGTAGCCCATCCCGACGAAGATGTCCTCGAGCTCCTCGCGCACCTGGGTGACGACGTGCAGATGGCCCGGGCCTGCTCCTGGTGGCACCTCGGTGAGGTCCATCCGGTCCCCGTCCAGGCGCGAGGCGCGCGCCTCGCGCCGCAGCGCCACCCGACGCTCCGCCAGCAGGGCCTCGACCCGCTCGAGCGCCTCGTTGAGCAGGCGGCCGAGCTCGCGCCGCTCGGCGTCGGCCAGGCCGCCGAGCGACCTCTTCCACCCGGCGACGGGCGAGCGCCGGCCGGTGAGCTCGGACTGCAGGGCGTCGAGCTCCTCGAGGTCCCTCGCCTGCGCGACGCGCTTCGCCGCAGCCGCGGCGAAGCGCTCGATCGTCTCGGCGACGGGTGGGTCTTCGGCCTCGGTCGAGGTCATCGTGCCGACATCGTAGGGGAGGTCACCTCTCGAGGGCCGCGAGCGCTCGGCGCCGCCGGGCGAGGTCGAACAGCAGCACCGTCGCGGCCATCGCCACGTTGAGCGACTCGACGCCGCCGTGCATCGGCACGGTCACCGACCCGTCGAGCAGGCGGGCCGTCGCCTCGTCGAGCCCCTGCGCCTCGTTGCCGAGCACGAGCGCGAGGCGCTCGGGGATCTCGACGGCGGCGTAGTCCTCGCCGCCCCGGGCCACGGCCCCGATGCGCCGGAACGCGGCCCCACCGAGCTCGACGAGGACCTCGGCCGCCGGCCGGTCCAAGACGAGCGGGACCCCGAACAGCACGCCGGCGGTCGCGCGCACCGTCTTCGGGTTGTAGAGGTCGGCGCAGGTGTCGCAGGCGACGACGGCGGCCGCGCCCGCCGCCCCGGCGCTGCGGACGATCGCGCCGAGGTTGCCCGGGTCGCGTACCTCGACGCAGACGACGACCGGCGAGTAGGGCTCGGCGCGGGCGAGGGCGGCATCCAGGGAGACGTCGACGCGCCGGGCGACGGAGATGACGGGCTGCGGGGTCGAGGAGTCGGCGACCCGCTCGATCACCTGGCGCCGTAGCGCGAAGGTCCGCACCCCGGCGGCCTGAGCCGCAGCGACGGCTCGGGCGGCCGACGGCGACGAGCTCGCCTCGGGCGCGAAGTACACGGCCTCCACAGGGGCGCCGGCCGCCAGGGCCGCCTCCAGCAGCTTCGCCCCCTCGAGGACGAATGCCCCGTCGGCCCGCCGCAGACTGCGCTGGCGCAGCAGCCGGCGCAGCCGCTGGACCCGCTGGTGGCGCAGCCCGAGCGCCGGCTCGCTCAGGAGGCGGCCTCCGCGGCCTCGACCTCTCCGGCGGAGACGACCCCTCCGGCAGCGCCCGCGTCGGTGGCGGCCTCGGCGGCCACTGCCTCCTCGGGCGCCCTCGACGCCCCTCGGGCGCCCGCCGGAGTGATCCTCGCCGTCTCCTGCTGGCCGGCCTCGCCCTCGGCACCGAGGGCGGCCGTCGCGACCGCGACAAGCTTCGCGAAGGCAGCCGGGTCCCGCACGGCGAGATCGGCGAGCTGCTTGCGGTCGACCTCGATCTCGGCTCGGTGGAGCCCGGCGATGAGCCGGGAGTAGGTCGTCCCCTCGAGGCGCGCCGCGGCGTTGATCCGCTGGATCCAGAGCTTGCGGAAGTCGCCCTTACGTGCACGCCGGTCGCGGTAGGCGTACTGCAGCGAGTGCATCACCTGCTCGTTCGCGGTGCGGAAGGAACGAGACTTGTTGCCGTAGTAGCCCTTCGCGCGTTCGAGCACCGTCCGGCGGTGCTTCCTGCCATGGACGGCGCGCTTCACCCTGGCCATGGATGCTCCTTTCGCTGAGTTCTCCCCTGTGCCGCCCGCTGCCGGTCGGCGCCCGCAGGCCGGTCAGAGACCGAGCAGTCGCCGGACCTGCCGGCGGTCGCCGGCGGAGACCTCCGCCGGTCGCCCGAGGCGGCGCGTGCGCACCGAGGACTTCTTCTCGAGCAGGTGGTTCAGGTTCGCCTTGCGGCGCATCAGCCGGCCGGTCCCGGTCACCCGGAAGCGAGCCGCCGCGCCGCGGTCCGTCTTCATCTTCGGCATCGTCGATCAGCCCTCCGCGCTCCGCTCCCCGTCACTTCCTGGCGCCGCTCCGCCCCCTGCACCCCCCTCGCCCTGGGGCGCCCCCGGTTCGAGCTGCTCCTCCGTCCTGCCGGCCGACGCCTGGGCGCGGGCCTGCTGGGACTGGCGCGCTCGCTTGTCCGGCGCCAGGACCATCACCATGTTCCGCCCGTCGAGCCGTGCCTCGGTCTCGACCCTCGCCGTGCCGTCGACCTGCTGGGCGATGCGGTCGAGGATCCTCTTGCCGAGCTCGGGGTGGAACACCTCTCGACCTCGGAACATGATCGTGACCTTCACCTTGTGCCCCTCGCCGAGGAAGCGGGCCACCTGGCGGGTCTTCGTCTCGAAGTCCCCCTGCCCGATCTTCGGGCGGTACTTCATCTCCTTGATCCCGACGTTGCTCGCCTTGCGCCGCGACTCCTTCGCCCGCTGCGCCTCGTCGAACTTGAACTTCCCGTAGTCCATGATCCGGCAGACGGGAGGGGTCGCGAGCGGCGCCACCTCTACGAGGTCGAGGTCCAACTGCCTGGCGATGGCCAGGGCTTCGGGGAGCAGCTTGATGCCGAGCTGGTTGCCGTCGGGGTCGACGAGGCGGACCTCACGAGCCCGGATGCGGTCGTTCATCCGCGGCTCGTTGATGGCGGGGGCAGTCGAGATCTGGCATCACTCCTTTCGGTGGGAACCGCGACGCCGGACGGTCGCCTGCGCCGTGACGACGGCGCACGCGGCTCGACCACCGAGGAACCCGGTGCACACGCCCTTCCCTCGCCGGTTGCCGAGCGGCGAGCAGCGGTGACCGGGTGGGAGTCGTACAAGGCACGGCCCCGCTTTCCCAGATCAGTTTCCCGTAGGATAGCAGCCGTGAGCAGCCTCTGGACACCCGGGGGTGAGCATCGGGTCCCGCGGCCGGGCGAGCCGAGCACGGCCGGGTCCACGGGCACGCCCGCCGGCGCCGCCTCGGTCGAGGGCTCCCCGGGCACGGCCGCCCCGCCCGGCGGGCTCGGGCCCGAGGACGAGGAGGCCGTGCGGGCCGAGCTGGACGAGATCGAGCGCCAACTGACCGCCGCGCCGGTCGAGGACGTCGTCGCCAATCACTGCTACGGCCTGTTCCAGCTGGCGGCGCTCCACCTTCGGGAGCGGCCGCCCCACCTCGAAGCGGCGCGGCTCGCGATCGACGCCCTGGGCGCGGTCGTCGATACGCTCGGCGAGCGCTTGGGGGAGGCGACGGCGTCCTTGCAAGAGGCGCTGGCCACGATCCGCCTCACCTACGTGCAGGTGGCCGGCGCCGCCCAGGGGGCGGGTGGGGGCGCCGACCGCGAGCGCGGCGCCGCGGGCTGAGCGCCGCAGCGCCCGGCCGGCGGCGAGCCGGACGCCGCCAGGGCGAGGGATCAGGCCGGGCGCAGGTCCCTTGCCTCGAACAGGCCCCCGCGACCCGGGGCGACCCAGAAGCGCACCCGGGCACCCCGCTCGACGTGGCGGCTCCCGTCGGCGATCTCGGTGCAGTGGAACGCGAACCGACCCTCCGCCGCCTCGACGACGCCCAGGCCGACCTCGTCGTCGAAGTCCCTGACCGACCCCTCGACCGGCCGGGCCGTCGCCGCCCGCAGCTGCCGGGCCAGGGGGCCGGGGAGGTCGCCGGGCGCGGACGGGTCCCCGGCCCCGCCGGGCGCCCGCTCGGCGCCGCCGAGCTCAGTGGACGATCTTCTGGAGGGGGAGCTCGAGGATGTCGGTCGCACCACGGTCCTTCAGCTCCGGGATCAAGACGTTGATCGTCGACTTCGGGACGACGGTCTCGAGGGCGTAGCCGCCACCGAACAGCTTGGAGACGGTAGGCGAGCGCATCGACGGGAGCACGGCGATGACCTGCTCGAGGTCCGCCTCGGCGACGTTGAGCTTGACGAGCACCTTCCCCCTGGCCTCGAGCGCGCCCTGGAGCAGGGTGAGGACCTGGTCCATCGCGTGGGCCTTGGCGGGGTCGGCGGCGGTGGCGGGGTTGGCGACGAGCTCGGTGTAGGACTCGAGGATCGTCGCGACGACCCTGAGCCCGGCCGCCTTGATGGCGCGGCCGGTCTCGGTGATCTCGACGACGGCGTCGGCGATCTCGGGGATCTTCGCCTCCGTCGCACCGTGGGAGAGCCGGACGTCGGCCTTCACGCCGTGCTCGGCGAGGTAGCGAGCGGTGATGCTCGGGTACTCCGTCGAGACCCGCACGCCCTCGGGGAGGTCGCCGGCAGCCCGCCAGGGCGAGTCCTCGTCGACCGCGAGCACGACGCGTATCGGCGAGCTCGTCGCCTTCGAGTACCGGAGCTGCCCGAGCGAGACGACCTCGGCACCGGTCTCCTCGATCCAGTCCCGCCCGGTGATGCCGAAGTCGAATATGCCCTCGGCGACGTAGACGGGGATCTCCTGGGGGCGCAGGATCCGGACCTCGGCGATCCGGGGGTCGTCGATCGACCCGCGGTAGTCGACCTCCGACCCGCGCCGCACGGCGAGGTCGGCGGAGGCGAACAGCTCGAGCGTCGCCCGCTCGAGCGAGCCCTTGGGAAGCACGAGGCGCAGCATCGGCCTAGCCTTCCCGCCCGGCGGCCCCGCCGCCAGCCGTCCTCGCCGCGGCGCCCGCCCTCGCGGCCCTCGCCAGCCGCTCGACGACCTGCCAGGGTCGCTCGTCGCCGAAGACGGCGCTGCCCGCCACGAACACCCGAGCACCCGCCTCGGCGGCCAGCTCGGCGGTCCCGACGTCGATCCCCCCGTCGACCTCGATGACCGCCGAGAGCCCGCCCCGCTCGATCGCCCGGCGGGCTGCGGCGATCTTCGGGAGGACCTCGGGCATGAACTCCTGGCCGCCGAAGCCCGGGAACACCGACATCACGAGCAACAGGTCGATCTGCTCCAGGAACGGCTCCACCGCCTCGAAGGGCGTGTCGGGGTTGCAGGCGAGCCCGACCCGCAGGTCGAGCGCTCGCATCTGCCCGATGAGCGCCCGGGTCCCGCCGACCTCGACGTGGACCGTGGTGAGGCTGGCACCGGCACGGCGGAACGCCTCGAGGTAGCGCTGGGGCTCGCTGATCATGAGGTGGCAGTCGAAGAAGGCGCCGCTGTGGCGCCGGAGCGAGGAGACCACCGGAGGGCCGATGGTGATGTTCGGCACGAAGTGCCCGTCCATCACATCGAGGTGCAGCCAGTCGGTCGAGCTCGCCACCTCGCGCGCCGCCGCGGCGAGGTTGCCGAAGTCTGCGGCGAGGATCGAGGGCGCGACACGCACCTCCCCCTCGGGCAGCACGGGCTCGACGCTAGCGCTGGCCTTCACCGAGGCGCTCCCCCACCCTCGGCCGCGCCCCTCGCGCCCAGGCCGAGAACTCCCGGACCGGGCGACCCTCCTCTTGGACCTCGAGGAGGCGCAACGAGCCCTGGCCGGTGACGACACAGTCGCCGACGAGCGTGCCGGGAAGCGGCCGACCGGGCGCCCCGGGCCCGGCCGGCGCGGGAAGGCCGGAGCTGCCCGCCCCGGGACCCAGGCCCTCTCGTCCCCAAGGCTCCCCGGCGAGCTCGGCACGGTGGACGACGAGGCGTCGCGAGCGAAAGCGAGTCCAGGCGCGTCCGACCCGCACGACGCGAAGGCAGGCCTGCGCGCTCCCGCTCCAGTCGAGCTCGAGCTCCTCTACGGCGACCTTTTGCGCGTAGGTCGCCTCGCCCACCTGAGGTTCCGGTGCCTCGACGTCGGGCCAGCGCCGGAGCAGGTCGAGCACGAGGTCGGTGCCGAGCTCGGCGAGCCGGGAGCGGAGCTCGCCGGCCGTCTCCTCGGGACCGATCGCGGTGACCGCCCTGGCGTAGACCGGGCCGGTGTCGAGACCCTCCTCGAGGGCCATCAGGCAGACCCCGGTCGTCGTGTCGCCGGCCAGGATCGCCCGCTCGACCGGCGCGGCGCCACGCCAGCGGGGCAGCAGGGAGAAGTGCACGTTCACCATCGGGACCTCCGCCAGCACCTCCGGGCGGACCAGGCGACCGAAGGCGACGACGAGCCCGAGGTCGACGCCGAGGCCGAGCACGTCGGAGACCCGTTCGCTCACCGGGATGCCGAGCTCTGTCGCGGCGAGCTTCACCGGCGTCGGGCTGGTCGCCACGCCCCGTCCCCGCCGACGGTCCGGCCCGGTCACCACGAGGGCCACGTCGTGGCCTGCGCCGAGCACGGCCCGCAGCGTGGCGGCGGCGACCTCGGGCGTGCCGAGGAAGGCGAGGCGGGTCAGCGGAGCGAGGTGTCGAGCGCCCGGCGGCGCAGGACCCGCATCGCCTCCTTGCGCTGCTCCGCGTCGAGCCGCTCGATCAGCAGGACGCCGTCGAGGTGGTCGACCTCGTGGAGGAAGCAGCGCGCGAGGAGCTCGTCGGCGTCGAGGTCCACCGGGTTGCCGTCCAGGTCCACGCCGACGAGCCGCACCTGCTTCGGCCGCACGATGTCCCAGCTGAGCCCCGGGACCGAGAGGCAGCCCTCGTTGTAGGTCCACTCCCCGCTCGACTCGACGATCTCGGGGTTGACGACGACATGGGGGCCCTCGCCGACGTCGTAGACGAACATCCGGCGCTGCACGCCCACCTGGGGCGCGGCGAGCCCGACGCCGGGCGCCTCGTACATCGTCTCGATCATGTCGTCGGCGAGGCGGACGAGGGCTTCGTCGATGTCGGTGACCTCGGCGGAGCGTTGGCGCAGCACCGGGTCACCGAAGACCCGGATCTCGTAGGTCGCCACGCGCCGAGTCTACCGGGCCGGCTGCGGTGCGCGGCCTGCGAAGCGCACAGCCACCTGGTCGTTCACCGCCAGGCCCGCCGTGCGCGGGGCACTCGCGAGCGAGTCTCGAGCGCTCAGCTCGACAAGGATGCCCCCTGCGGCAGGCGGTCCGTCGGGCACGGTGACGATCGCAAGGTCACGCTCCTTCTCCGGGTCCCTCTCGTCGGCGCCGACGGGCGCCACGTCGCCCGCGTACCTCCCCGGCGGCGGCAGCAGCAGCTCGGGGCGGACCTCGACGGAGAGGCACCAGGAGACGCCGGGGAAAGGCGGCCCGAGCAGCACGCCCGGCACCTCGTGCGGCCGGCCGAGCAGGCGCGCAGCCTCCTCGAGACGGCCGCCGGACACGAGCGAGCGGATAACGGTCGAGGAGACGACCACCGGTCGGCCGTCGAGCTCGTCGGTGAGGAGCTCGACCTCCTCCACCTCGAAACCGAGCTCGCCGCCCATCGCCTCGAGCAGCGCGACGTCCCCGTGCTGGCGGTGGCCGAAGCGGAAGCTCGCGCCGACGACGACCGCCCTGGCGCCGAGCTCGCCGACGAGCACGGTGCGCACGAAGTCCTCCGCCTCCTCACCGGCGCGCTCGGCGTCGAAGCGGAGCACGGCGACCTCGTCCACCCCGGCCGAGAGCAGCAGCGCGACCTTCTGCTCGAGGCCGGTCAGAAGGCGAGGGACGTGACCCGGTCGCACGACGGTCGCGGGATGGCGGTCGAAGGTGAGCGCCACGCTCCTCAGGCCTCGGCGCTCGCCCACCTCGAGGGCACGGGCGACGAGCGCCCGATGGCCTCGATGGACCCCGTCGAAGTTCCCGATGGTGACCGCGGCGCCCCGGGCGGCCACCTCGCCACCGTTCGCGAGGCGATATCTCGAGAGGGCGGGCTGCGGGCCGGTGAACGCGGGCGCCGGCCGGGTCCGATCCACCGGCGTCGACCCTAGCCGCGCCGCCGCTCGCCTCAGGCGGGCCGGATGGCTCCGGGCCTCGCGCCCGATCCGGCCGACGACCCTGCCTGGAGCACGACGCTCGGCTTCGCCCGCTCGCCGGGCCAAGCTTCGTAGACGGCGAGGAGCGAGCCGTTCTCGTCCACCACGGCCCAGGGACCGTCGCCCGACGCCCCGAGGGCCCGGCGCTCGAGCACCCGGCCGTGGGCCACGGCCCCGCGCACCTCGGCGTCCGGAGCGAGACGCGGGAGGTGGCCGACGAGCTCGCTCGCCGGGCGGACTCGAGCGCGCTCCAGCAGGGCGAGCGGGACCGCCGAGTCGAGGGAGAAGCGGCCCACCGCCGAACGGCGCAGGCGGTGCAGGTGCGCGCCCCCGCCGAGCGCGGCGCCGAGGTCCGCGGCGAGCGAGCGGACATAGGTCCCCGAGGAGCAGTCGACCTCGAGCCGGAAGACGCCCGGCCGGTCGGTGCCCTCGACCTCGAGGCGGGTGATCTCCACCGACCTCGGCTCACGGGGGACCTCGACGCCCTCCCGGGCAAGCTCGTGCAGGCGACGCCCCCCGATCTTGAGCGCGGAGACCATCGGGGGCACCTGAGAGATCCTGCCGACGAAGCCCCTTGCCGCCTCCCGGACGTCGCCGAGCGTGACGGCGTGCATGTCGTAGGTCGCCACGACCTCCCCGCTCGAGTCGAGCGTGGTCGTCTCCGAGCCGAGCACGAGCTCGCAGGAGTAGGACTTCGGCTGGCCGGAGACGAAGCGCAGGAGGCGGGTCGCCGCGCCGAGCCCGACGACCAGCACGCCGGTCGCGTCGGGGTCGAGCGTGCCGGCGTGCCCGGCCCGGGCCGCCTGGAGGACGCGGCGGCAACGCGCCACGACGTCGTGGGAGGTCATGCCCGCCGGCTTGTCCACCACGACGCAGCCGTCGAGGCCGGCGACGCGCCAGCCGGGCGCCCGCCGTGCCGGGGCGGCGCTCATCCGGGCCAGCGCTCGCGTGCGCGCCTCAGCGCGGCCTCGACCGCCTCCCCTGCCGCGATCGCCGGATCCGCCACGAAGCGCAACGTCGGGGTGCGCTTCAGGCGCGCCTCGATGCCGACGGCCTGCTGGAGCTCGCGCCGGTGCTCCTCGAGCGCCTCGGCCGCGGCCTGGGCGAGCGTCCCCACGAACACCACCGCCGAGGCGAGGCCGGGCTCGCACTCCACGCCGGTGAAGGTGAGCAGCCGGAGCCGGTCGTCGCCGTCGGCGAGCCGCTCCAGCTCGTCGGCGAGGATCTCGAGGAGCAGTGCGTTGACCCGCGCCGTCCGCGGGTAGGGGCGCGGCGACCCGCGGCGAGGGTGGCGGGGCGTCCTCAGCTGCGGGGCACCTCCCGCTCTTCGTAGGTCTCGATCACGTCGCCCGGCCTCAGGTCCTGGAAGTCGGTGAGGCCGACGCCGCACTCGAAGCCCTCGTGCACCTCCCGGACGTCGTCCTTGAAGCGCCGCAGCGAGGAGATGGCCCCTTTCCAGATCACGACGCCCTCCCGGAGGAAGCGGACCTTCGAGCCGCGGGTGATCGTCCCGTGCCGCACGTAGCAGCCGGCGACGGCGCCCACCCGTGGCACCCTGAAGACCTCGCGCACCTCCGCCTCGCCGGTGACGACCTCCTCGTAGGTCGGCGCGAGCATCCCGACGAGCGCCGCCTCGATGTCCTCGAGCAGCTTGTAGATGATCTCGTAGGTCCTCACCTCGACGTCGTGGAGCGCGGCGAGCTCGCGGGCGCGGCGGTCGGGCCGGACGTTGAAGCCGATGATCGTCGCGTTCGACGCCGCGGCCAGGGTCGCGTCGTACTCGGTGATCCCCCCGACGGCGCGGTGGACGAACGAGACGCTGACCTCGTCGCGCTCGAGCTTGCGGAGGCTCTCGGTGACCGCCTCCAGCGATCCTTGAGTGTCCGCCTTGAGGACGACCCGAAGCGTCGCCTTCTCGCCCCGCTGGATCTGGTCGAAGATGTCCTCGAGGCGGGCGCCGGCGCCGGGCGCCGCGGGCACCTGGCCGTAGCGGGCGACGCGGATCCGCTGCTCTCGGGACTCGCCCACCGTGCGGGCGACGGAGAGGTCCGAGGTGACACGCAGCTCGTCGCCCGCCAGGGCCGGCTCGGAGAGTCCGAGCACCTGGACCGGTGTCGACGGCAGCGCCTCTTTCACCTGGTCCCCGCGGTCGTCGATCAGCGCCTTCACCCGTCCCCACGCCGGGCCGGCCACGATCGGGTCGCCGACGCGCAAGGTGCCGGACTGCACGATCACCGTCGCGACGGGACCACGGCCGACGTCGAGGTTGGCCTCGAGCACCGTGCCTCGCGCCCGGCCCTCCGGGCTGGCCTTCAGCTCGAGCACCTCGGCCAGCGCCGCGATGTGGTCGAGGAGGTCGTCGATCCCGAGGTCCTGCAGCGCGGACACCTCGACGGTGATCGTGTCGCCGCCCCAGGCCTCCGGGACGAGCCCGTGCTCGGACAGCTGCTGCATGACCCGGTTCGGGTCGGCGTCGTCGCGGTCGATCTTGTTGATCGCGACGAGTATCGGCACGTCGGCGGCACGGGCGTGGTTGATCGCCTCGACCGTCTGGGGCATGACGCCGTCGTCCGCCGCGACGACCAGCACGACGATGTCGGTGACCTCGGCCCCCCGAGCCCGCATCGCGGTGAAGGCCTCGTGGCCCGGGGTGTCGATGAAGGTGATCAGGCGACCCTGCCGCTCGACCTGGTAGGCGCCGATGTGCTGGGTGATCCCCCCGGCCTCCCCGGCGACGACGTTCGTCGAGCGGATACGGTCGAGCAGGAGCGTCTTGCCGTGGTCGACGTGGCCCATCACGGTCACGACCGGCGGCCTCGGCCGCAGCGATGCCGGGTCCTCGGCCTCCTCGTCGTCCTCTGCGAAATAGCGCGCCCGGAGCGCCGCCTCCTGCTCCTCGCCGGAGTCGACGAGCTTGATGCGCGCGCCGATCTCGGCGGCGAACAGCTCGATCATGTCGTCGGAGAGCGACTGCGCGGCGGTGACCGCCTCTCCCTGGAGGAAGAGGAAGCGGATCACGTCGCCGGCCGAGCGGTTGAGCTTCGGGCCGAGCTCCTGCGGCGTCGAGCCACGCTCGACGATCACCTCGTGGTCGGGGACCGGCGCGTTGGACGGCGTGTAGGTCGCGACCTGGATCGGCTCCAGCTCCTCTTGCACCGGGCGGCGGCGCTTCGCCCGGCGGTGGGGCGGACGGCCCCGCTGGGCCGGTCCGCCGCGCCCGGCTCCGAGCGGTGGCGCGCCGGTCGGACGCCCCCCTACCGCTCCAGGTCGACCGCCGCCGAAGCCGCCGGTCCGGGGGCCGCCGAAGCCCCCGCGAGGAGCCCCGGCGCCCGAGGGCCTCGAGCCGCCGACCGGGCGCGCGGCGCCGCCGAAGGGCCCGGGGCGCGGCGTCGAGCCCGGCCCCCGTCCTCCAAGACCGGGGGGTGGCGGTATCGGGCGCCCCGAGGAGGAGCGCAACGGCCCGCCCGGCGGGGGCGGGATCGGCTTGCCCGAGGGGCCGAGCAGCCGCCGGCGCTGCACCGGCGGGCCGGCCGGTGCCGCCCCGGCAGCGCCCGGTCCCTGCGCAGGAGCAGGGCCTGCCGGAGCGCCCGTGGACGCGGCGGCCGCCGCGGGCCGCTGGCCCTCCCCCGG
Source organism: Actinomycetes bacterium (assembly GCA_021786195.1). Lineage (GTDB taxonomy): Bacteria > Actinomycetota > Acidimicrobiia > Acidimicrobiales > Bog-793 > JAKAOD01. The sequence continues at coordinate 52,344 of JAJYNS010000011.1, forward strand.
GCGGCCCGGCGTCATGGGCTCGGCAGCAGCCGAGTGCCTCTCGACCGCGCCCTGGCCGGGAAGCGGCTGAGGCGGCTCACCGCGGCGCGGTGCCACCGGGTGGGGGCCCGGGACCGGCCTCGGGGGCGCGGCCGCCACGGCCCGGGTCTGCTCGACCAGCTCGCTCGCCGGCCTGCTGCGGACGACTCGCCGCTCGCTCGTGGCGACCTCGCCGAGCGCGCCTGCGGGCGGCGGGACCACCGCGGCCGGGGACGCACCGACGGCGAGGTCGGCGGGCGCAGCGGCGACCTCGCCCGCAGGACGCTGGGGCCCTGGCGCGTCGTGCTGGGCCCCCGCCGGGGCCCCTACCGGGGCGCGGCCCCCTCCCCCTGCTCTCGGCGTCGCGCCCGGGCGGGGCCGGGCCGGCTCCGGCGCCTCCTCGGCGGGTTGGGCAGCCCGGATCAATCCCTCGCGCTCGGCCTTGCGCCGGACGCGGTCGCCCTGGGCGTCCTCGATCGAGGACGAGTGGCTCTTCACACCGATGCCGAGCGACACGGCCAGGTCGAGGGCTTCCTTGTTCGTCAGCCCCAGCTCCCGTGCGAGCTCGTAGACGCGGATCTTCTTCGCCAACTGCCCAATGTCCCTTCTCGGCGCGCGCCGCGCCCGAGCCATGTCACCGATGCCAGCCGGCGCGGCACCGGGTCGGTCTTGACTATCCTCGCACACCTCCGGCATCGCCGTGCCCGCCGCCGAGCAGCGCCCGGAGCGCGCCGACGGACTCGGGGTCGACCTGACGCCCGAGCGCCCTCGAGAACGCCCCTCGGCGGGCGGCCGCCTCGAAGCAGGCGGGCGAGCCGGCGCAGAGCCAGGCGCCACGCCCACCCAGCCCACGGCCGGTCGCCAACGACCCGTCGGGAAGGGCGACGACCCGGACGAGCGCCTCCGGCGGTCCCGTCCTGCGGCAGCCGATGCAGGTGCGGACGGGACCCCGTCCTTCCGCGGCGCCGGTCCTCGCGCGGGAGGCCATGGCCGAGGCTACGTGTCCGGCTCGGCGAGCCCCGAGGCCGTCTGCTCGGCGTCCACCGCCCCGGTGGCCGCGGGCACCGAGCCCGGCTCGACGGGCGCCACCGGCCCTGCCCCGGCTGCCGCGCCCGGGGCGGCAGTGTCGGGCGTGCCGGCGTCGGCCTGGGCCCACTGGGCCATGGAGATCGCCTCACCACCTCCGGCCGGCTGAAAGACCATCTCCCCGGTCTCGCTGCGCACCCACTCGCCTTCCGCCCAGTCCTCGGCGGCGTAGGCGCTCTCCTCCTCGGCGAGCTGAGACTCGCTCTTGATGTCGATGCGCCAGCCAGTGAGGCGGGCCGCGAGACGGGCGTTCTGGCCCTCCTTGCCGATCGCGAGAGAGAGCTGGTAGTCGTGCACGATCACGGTCGCGGTCCCCGTCTCCTCGTCGAGGCGGACCTCCTTGACCTTGGCCGGCTGCAGGGCGCGCGCGACGAACTCGGCCGGGTCGTCGGAGTAGGGCACGATGTCGACCTTCTCGCCACGCAGCTCGTTCGTCACCATGCGCACCCGAGCGCCCCGCGCCCCGACACAGGCCCCGACGGGGTCGACGTTCGGGTCGTTGGACCAGACGGCGATCTTCGTGCGATGGCCCGGCTCGCGTGCGCACGCCTTGATGTCGACGACACCGCTCGATATCTCCGGCACCTCGAGCTCGAACAGCCGCTTGATGAGCCCCGGATGGCTGCGCGACACGACGATCTGCGGGCCCTTCGTCGTCTTGCGGACCTCGACGATGTAGGCCTTGAGCCGGGCACCGTGGTCGTAGCGCTCGTAGGGCACCTGCTCCGCCTGCGGCAGGAGGGCCTCGACCTTGCCGAGGTCCAGGAGCGTGTAACGGTTGTCGCTCTGCTGGATGATGCCGGTGACGATGTCGCCCTCGCGACCTGCGTACTCCTCGTACTTGAGGTCGCGCTCGGCCTCGCGGATCCGCTGGAAGATGACCTGCTTCGCGGCCTGGGCGGCGATGCGCCCGAAGTCGTGCGGCGTGTCGTCCCACTCGCGCACGACGTTCCCGTCCTCGTCCAGCTCCTGGCCGTAGACGCGGATCTCGCCGGAGTCGGAGTCGATCGTGACAAAGGCCTCCTCGGCGGCGTCGGGGAGCCGCTTGTAGGCGGCGACGAGCGCGTTGGCCAGGGCCTCGAGGAGCGTGTCGACCGCGATGCCCTTGTCCCGGGCGATCTGCTGCAGAGCGTCCAGGAACTCGAAGTTCGTCGTGGTCATGGCCTCTTCGCCCTCTCCCTCGTCGTGGCCGTCCCCGTCTCGCCGGTCGTGGGCGACCCGGGGGCCGCTCCCCCGCCGCCCGCCCGGGCCGGGCGAGCGCCCGGCTCGCCGGCTCCGGCACCGGGCCCCTTCGTGCCGGCTCGGCGGGCCCTGGCCGATCCGTCCCCTTCGGCGCCCTCCTCGCCTCGCCGCCGGCCGGCTAGCGCGGCGCGCCAGTCGAAGACCAGGTGGGCCCGCTCGATCTCCTCGTAGGACAGCCGCCTCGGCACGCCGGCCGCCGTCACGACGACGCCCGAGGCGTCGGCGGAGTCGAGGCGACCTTCGAGCCTCCGCTCGCCGGGCGTGCCCGGACGCGTCCGCAATGCGACCAGCTCCCCGATCGCGGAGCTGAAGTGCTCGGGCCTGCGCAACCTCCGCTCGAGGCCCGGGCTGGTCACCTCGAGCTCGACGTCGAGGCTCCAGGCTGCCGCGGCGTCGCCAGCGTCTCGTGCCGCCTCGAGCGCCTCGCCGATCGCGCGGGACACCTCGGCAAGGGCGTCGAGGTCGAGCCCGCCGGCGCGTTCGACGGTCACCCGGAGCGTGCCGGGGAGCAGCTCGACGTCGTACAGCCTGACGCCTCGATCCGCGCACGCCGGCGCGAGGACCGCCTCGAGGCTGTCCGACCCTGCCACGTCACCCTCCTCCGACCAGCCGCCCTCGCCCGCCGGCCCGACCGGCTCCCCGGTGCTCCGACCCGACCGCATCTCTTCCCAAAAATCAAGAACGTGGGCCACAGCCCACGTTCCTCCACGACCTTCCGACCGCTGAACCGCCCAGGGATTATAGCAGCAGGCGTCTCCCGGTAGCCCTCCGGCGCCGGGGCTCTTCGGGCCGGGGCGACCCGGTAGCGGGATCGGTACGTTACCGGGGGAGCCTCGGGGACGACCCGAGGGACGGGCGACCGGGCCGCCGTGGCGGAACCTTGAGCGGCACGGTCCGACGAGGCAGGAGGGCACGAGCTGTGGGCGGGACCAGCCACGCAGTCGTCGCGCGCCGGACGGGACCGGCGCGCAAGGAGCTCGCGCGGGGCGACGGGGCGCGTCGCCGCGGCGATCCGCAGGCTCCGGGCCGTACGAACGGGATCCCAGACGACGCCGAGGGTCGGGCTGCCGAGGTCCCGGTCCAGGTCAGCGAGGAGGAGTGGACCCGCCTCGCGCTCTGGTGGCTCGGAGCCGCGGGGCCGGTGGCAGAGGCCGGGGGCGATCCTGACCGGGGAGCGCCGTCGGCGCCGGTCGTCTGGGAGCTGCGCCCCGGCGAGCTCCTCTTTGGCTGCGAGCGCGCCGGAGGGGGCCCGCCGGAGCGCTCCTCAGGCCAGGGGGGCGGACCGCTCGCCGTCCGGCTGGACGAGACGATGAGGTCCGGCGCGTCCTGGCGCGGTCGCGCTGCGCACCAGGCGGCGCTCGCCACCGTCGCCGCCGAGCCGGGGCGACGGGTGCTGGTCGAGCTGCTCGCCGCGGGCTCGACCTCGCTCGAGGGCGGGCGGCAGGATCGCGAGAGGTTCCTGCGCCGGCTCCTCGACGAGCTCGCGGAGCGGCGCTGGTCCCCCTTCGACCGCCTCGTGGTGGTCGGCCTCCCCGACCTCGCCGACGCCCTGGGCGCGCAAGAGGGCACGATCCAGCTCGAGCGAGTCGAACAGCTCGAGGAGCTGGGCCTGCTCGAGCACGCCGGCCCTCTGCCGACCGGCGCCCGGGGCCGGCGGGGCGCGGGGAGCAGCCGCGGCTCCACGCTCCTCGTCCTCGGAGGCGAGGTCGCGGCGGCCCTCCCCGGCGAGCTCTCGATGCGCCTCGCCGCGGCGGTCCGCTCCGGCCGGGGACAGGAGCGCTCGCTCGCGCTGCTCCTCGGCGGACCCTGGCCCACGTCGTCTTGGGTCCTCGAGGTCGCGCCCGGTGGTGAACGGGCTGTCGTCCGCCCTGCCGAGCTCCAGCAGGCCTCCCGGGAGCCGGCCGGGCCTCGCGCCGCGGCGCTTGCGACGGCGGTCGTCGAGTCGACCGGTCCGGCACCGGCCCTGCTCGGAGAGCTCGATCCGCAGGGCTTCGCGCCGGGGACTGACCTCGTGGGAGCCGACGCCCGCCGACGCGCCGTCGGCCCGGGCGCAAAGGTGGCCGGGCCCCCCGCGCCCGAGGCGGCGGCCGAGATCGAGGTCGCCGTGCTCGGACGTGCCGAGGTCCGAGGGGTGCCCTCGTCCTTCGCCGGCAGGCCCCGGCTGACCGAGCTCGTCGTCTACCTGGCGCTCCACCCGGACGGCGCGACCGCCGCCTCCTGGTCGACGGCGCTGTGGCCCCGCCGCCGGGTGCCCTGCCAGACGATGTCCAACCGCGTGTCCGAGGCGCGCCACCTCCTCGGTGTCGCCACCGACGGCCGGCCCCGGCTGCGGCGGGCCGGTGACATCTACCGGCTCGCCGAGGTCTCGACCGACTGGCAGCGCTTCAAGGCCCTGTCGGACCGCACGACGGGGGTCGACTCCTGGCGGGAGGCCCTCTCGCTGGTGCGCGGACGGCCGCTCCAGGACCTCTCCTCGTCGCTGTGGACGGCGCTCGAGTACATGGCCGCCGAGATGGAGCGCGTCGTGTCGGAGTGCGCGCTCGCCTGCGGTGAGGCCCTGCTCGACGCCGGCGACTTCAGCGGCGCCGAGTGGTCGCTGCAACAGGGACTTCGGGCGACGCCCTGGGACGAGCGGCTCGTGCGGCTGCGCATGCTGACCGCCGACGCGGCGGGCAACCGGGCCGGGGTCGAGGCGGTGATGCGCCACCTGCTCGTCGTGATGGAGATCGACGGAGACCCCCGCGACCAGCTCCACCCGGAGACGCTGGCGCTGTACCGTCGGCTCACCGGCCACGAGCTCGTCCCCGGGCGCTGAGCGGCAACCGGCCGCCGGTGACGCCGACCTCGCCGAGAGGGAGCCCGGACGATCGAAGGCCGCAGGACGGAGGGATGCATGACGCTGCTCGAGGGCAAGACGATCCTGATCACGGGGGTGCTCACCGACGACTCGCTGGCGTGGCGAGCGGCGGAGCATGCCCGGGCCGCGGGCGCGACGCTCGTCCTCACCGGCTTCGGACGGGGGCTGGCGCTGACGAGGCGGGTCGCCAGGAAGCTCGACCTCGAGGCGGAGGTTCTCGAGCTCGACGTCACCGACCCGGCCCAGCCCCCGGCGGTCGCCGCGACGGTCGCGCAGCGCTACGGGCGCCTCGACGGCCTGGTCCATGCGATCGGCTTCGCACCGGCCTCGGCGCTCGGCAACGGGATGCTCGGCGTCGGGTGGGACGACGTCGCCACGACGCTGCAGGTGTCGGCATTCTCCCTGAAGGTCCTCGCCGAGGCGTTCCTCCCGCTGTTCGAGCGCGCCGGGGGCGGCTCCATCGTCGGGCTCGACTTCGACGCCAGCGTGGCCTGGCCCGCCTACGACTGGATGGGGGTCGCGAAGGCGGCGCTCGAGGGTCTCGCCCGCTACCTGGCACGCGATCTCGGGCCACGCAACGTGCGGGTGAACCTCGTCGCCGCCGGCCCGGTCCGCACCGTCGCGGCGCGCTCGATCCCCGGCTTCGACCGGTGGGAGGACACCTGGGGCGAGCGGGCGCCGCTCGGCTGGGACGTGCGCGCCGACGGGGACGCCGTGGGCCGGGCCTGCGTCGCGCTGCTCTCGGACCTGTTCCCGCGCACGACCGGCGAGATCGTCCACGTCGACGGTGGCCACCACGCCGTCGGCGCCTGAGACGCCCCCGCCCACGACCGACGCCGGCACCCCGGCGAGCGCGGGGCGCCGCCGCGGTACGCTCGGGTCGCCGAACCGGCTCGTCATGTGCCCGAGGTGGACCCCGCCGCGCCGGCAGGCGTCCGGTCCAGAGGGCCTGTGCCGAGGCCCGTGGCAACGGCGGCGTGGCCGAGTGGTTGAGGCAAGGGCCTGCAAAGCCCTGTACCCGGGTTCGATTCCCGGCGCCGCCTCCAGGACTTCTCGCAGTATCGTGGCTGGTCAGGGGCCGTTTCTGGACTGTCCGTGACAGACCGGGAGTGATCCCTGGAACCCCTCAGTAACCCCTGTTTTGGACCCACCGTGGCCCGAAAAAAGCCCCAAGGGTTCGACCGTCGCCGGCTCACCGAGCCGCTCAGGGGCGCTCGCCGACCTCCGGACGCGCCAACACCTGCGCTGCACCCTCGGCATCCCGCCGGCGCGGAGCGTCACGTTCAGCCCGCTCATCACCGCCCGCCTCGGAAAGGACTTCCGAAACCTTCACGACACCTGGACCTACCGCGCCCATCTCGGCAGCGGCGGCGTGGTCGTCGTCGGCGGCTCGGTCACGATCGGCGGCGGCCTCGTCGACCGCGCGAC
>JAJYNS010000061.1 GCA_021786195.1 Actinomycetes bacterium
CGCCCACGCCTTCGCCCACGCCGCTGCCGACCGGCAGGGTCGGGGGCTACTGGTACGTCACGACGACCGGGCAGGTGATCCACCAGGGCGACGCCGTCTTGTACCGCTCGAGCTCGCGGCAGGGGCCTCGGGACGTCGTCGCCATGGCCGAGCGTCCCGGCGGTGGCGGCTACTGGCTCGCCAGCTCCTTCGGAGGAGTTTTCAACTTCGGCGACGCGGGCTTCTACGGCTCGCTCGTGCACTCCCCGCCGTCCAGCCCGGTGGTCGCCTTCGCACCGACCCCGGACGGGCGCGGCTACTGGCTCGTCACCCGCAGCGGCCAGGTGCACCCCTTCGGCGACGCCGTCTCCTACGGCTCGCCCTCGGGCCAAGCACTGCCGGCGCCGGTCTCGGCCTTCGCACCGACCCCGGACGGGCGCGGCTACTGGGTGGTCACGATGTCGGGCGCCGTCTACCCCTACGGCGACGCCACCGGCTACTCGACTCTCTCGCTGAACCCTCAGGCGACTCCGGTGGTCGCCTTCGCACCGACCCCTGACGGGCGCGGCTACTGGCTCGTCACCTCGAACGGCGCCGTGTACGCCTTCGGGGACGCCGCGTCCTACGGCTCTCCGCTGCCCAGGCGCATCCCGCCCGTGGTCGCCTTCGCACCGACCCCGGACGGGCGCGGCTACTGGCTCGTCACCTCGAGGGGCAACGTCTTCAACTACGGGGACGCGGCCTTCTACGGCTCCTCGGCGCACACCCTGCTGCCGGGCAGGGTCGTCGGCTTCTCGCCCTCGGCCGGGTAGCCCCCTGCCGGCCGGGCGAGGCCCGGACGGCAGGGGGCGGGCGCGCCCGCAGGCCTCATGCGGCCGGTCCGAGGAGGTCCTTCACTGCGGCTCGCTCCGCCTCGAGCTCCTCGGCGGTGGCCCTCAGCCGCTCCCGAGCGAAGTCGTCGTGCACGAACCCCTCGGCGACCCGCCAGCTCCTGCCGTCGGTGAGGACGGGGAAGCCGAACTGCAGCCCCTGGGGGACGCCGTACTCACCCCGGCTCACGACGGCGAGCGACGCGCAGTCGCCCTCGGGGGTGGGCAGGCGGATGCTGCGCACCGAGTCGACGACGGCGCTGGCCGCGGACGCCGCGGAGGACGCCCCCCGAGCCTTGATCACGGCGGCCCCTCGAGTCTGCACGGTCGAGGTGAACTCGCCCTCGAGCCAGGCCCGGTCGCCGACGACCTCGGTCGCCGGGCGGCCGCCGATGCGGGCGTTGGCGAAGTCCGGGTACTGCGTCGTCGAGTGGTTGCCCCAGATCGCGAGGTTCGTCACCTCCTGCACGGGCACGCCGGACCTCTTCGCGAGCAGCGCCCGGGCCCGGTTCTGGTCGAGCCGGGTCAGGGAGAACCAGCGGTCCGCGGGGACCTCGGGGGCGTTGGAGCGGGCGATCAGGCAGTTGGTGTTCGCCGGGTTGCCGACGACGAGCACCCGGACGTCCTCGGCGGCGTGGGCCGCGATCGCCCGGCCCTGGGGGCCGAAGATCGCCCCGTTGGCGCCGAGCAGGTCGCTCCTCTCCATTCCCGCCCTGCGGGGGAGCGCGCCGACGAGCAGCGCCCAGGAGGACCCTTCGAAGCCGACGTCGAGGTCGGCGGTGGCGACCACCCCGGAGAGCAGCGGGAAGGCGCAGTCCTCGAGCTCCATCACCACCCCCTCGAGCGCCGGCATGGCCTGGTCGATCTCGACCAGCCGCAGCACGACGGGCTGGTCGGGCCCGAGCAGGTCGCCTGCCGCGATGCGGAAGACGAGGGCGTAGCCGACCTGCCCGGCGGCACCGGTGACGGTCACCTGCACCGGCCGGGCCGGGGTCGGGCTCCCGGTGGGTTCCATGTGCTCCCTCCTTCGGCTTCTCAGGCGGTCGTGGGCAGGTGCCGCAGCTCCTGGCCGACGTAGAGCTGGCGGGGCCGGGCGATCTTCTGCTCGGGGTCCTCGAGCATCTCCTCCCACTGGGCGAGCCAGCCGGGAGTGCGCCCGATCGCGAACAGCACCGGGAACATCTCGACGGGGAAGCCCATCGCCTGGTAGATGATGCCCGAGTAGAAGTCGACGTTCGGGTAGAGCTTGTGGGTGATGAAGTACTCGTCGCCGAGCGCCACCTTCTCGAGCTCGAGCGCGATGTCGAGCAGCGGGTTGCGCCCGGTCACCTCGAACACCTCTTCGGCCACCTTCTTGATGATCCGAGCCCGAGGGTCGAAGTTCTTGTAGACGCGGTGCCCGAAGCCCATCAGGCGGAGCTCGCCCCTCTTCACCCGCTCGACGTAGCCGGGGACGTTGTCGACCGAGCGGATCTCCTCGAGCATCCGGAGCACCTGCTCGTTCGCCCCGCCGTGCAGCGGCCCGTAGAGGGCGGCCGCGGCGGCTGCCGTGGCCGAGTAGGGGTCGGCATGCGCGCTCCCGACCGAGCGCATCGCGCTCGTCGAGCAGTTCTGCTCGTGGTCGGCGTGCAGCAGGAACAGCACGTCGAGGGCGTGCTCGAGCACCGGGTCGGGCCGGTACTTGAGCTCGGTCGTCTTCCACATCATGTTGAGGAAGTTCCCGGTGTAGGAGAGGTCGTCGTCGGGGTAGGCGTAGGGCATCCCGGTGGCATGGCGGTAGGCGAAGGCCGCGAGCGTCGGCATCTTCGCGATGAGCCGGACCACCTGGTCCCGGCGGTGCCCGGCGTCGGAGATCGACTTCGCGTCGGGGTAGAAGGTCGACAGGGCCGCCACGGTGCTCACGAGGATCCCCATCGGGTGGGCGTCGTGGTGGAAACCGCCGATGAAGCGCTTCACGTTCTCGTGGACGAAGGTGTGGGTCGTCACCTGGTGGGTCCAGTCCTCGGCCTGGGCCTTGTCCGGCAGCTCCCCGTTGAGCAGGAGGTAGGCGACGTCGAGGAACGAGGCTCGCTCGGCCAGCTCCTCGATCGGGTAGCCCCGGTAGCGGAGGATGCCCTTGTCGCCGTCGATGTAGGTGATCGTGCTCCGGCAGCTCGCGGTGTTGAGGTACGCGGGGTCGTAGGAGAGGAGGCCGAAGTCCTCCTCGGAGACCTTTATCTGGCGCAGGTCTGCTGCCCGGACGGCGCCCTCGTGGATCGAGAGCTCGTAGTGCCGACCGGTCCTGCGGTCGATGACCTCGAGCGTCCCGTCCTCGTGCTGGTTCGTCATGGTGCCCCTTTCTCCCGGCGCGTTCCTCCCGCGGCGCACAGGGGGAGCAGGGGCTCTCAGCGCTCAGCCTGCCTGCGCCCCCTCCTTCGCCGACTAGGCAGCGGCCCGGATCTCGATGGAGTTCCTGGGTCAAGGGTCGGCCGGGGGACCCCGGGGCACCAGGGTCGTTCGACCCTTCACTCCCTCGAGGGGCCCCGGGCCGGGACGGCGGCGCTCCTTTGGCGCACCTCGCCGCCCGGGCCCGCCGGGGGGTGAGGGGGCGCTGCGTAGTGTGGTCGGCATGATCGAGACCAGCCCGGAGCCGGAAGAGGGCGCCCGCCTGCACCTCGAGCTCGAGGACGGCTACCGCTTCCGCGTCGACCTCGGAGAGGGCCTGCCGCCGGTCCACATGGACGAGCCGCCGCCCCTCGGGCGGGGCGACGGGCCGAACGCCTCCCGCCTCCTCGGCGCAGCCGTCGGCAACTGCCTGAGCGCCAGCCTCCTGTTCTGCCTCCGCAAGGCTCGAGTCGAGGTGACGAGCCTGTCGACGGAGGTGGTGGTGGTGCCCCAGCGCAACCAGGCCGGTCGCCTGCGCATCGGGCGCATCGAGGTCGTGCTGCGCCCGAGGCTCGCCGACGGGAGCGGGGAGGGGCGCCTCCAACGCTGCCTAGGGCTGTTCGAGGAGTTCTGCGTCGTCACGGCGAGCGTCCGCGACAGCATCGACGTGCGGGTGACGGTCGAGGTCGGCTCCTGAGCCGTCCGGGCTCGGCGGCTGGGACGGGGCCCGGCGCCTCAGGGGGCCGGGCGCTGCCCCCTCAGGAACTCGGCGAACAGCGGCACGGTGAAGTCGAGCTGGCCTCGGCGAGGGCTCCAGACGAGGCCCTTTTGGATCAGCGACTCCCGGTGCGCCGAGACCCGGCGCTGGTCGGAGGCGCCGAAGGCCTGTGCGATCGCGGCGACCGCGTAGGGGCCCTGGCCGAGGGAGGCCATCGCCGTGAGGTAGCGCTGCTCGGCCTCGGTCGCCATCTCGAACCGGGTCCCGAAGAAGCTGTGCGCCAGGCTGTCCCTGACGATGTCGCGCACCGCGTCGAGGTCCTCGAGGGTGATCGGCGAGGCCTCCGCGTAGTTCCACAGCTCCATGCCGTACTCCTGGAGGAAGTAGGGGTAGCCCGCCGCCTCGGCCACGACCTGGCGGGCGCAGTCCTCCGAGATCTCGACGCCGGCCGCCGAGGCCGGACCGACGAGCGCGGCCCGGGCCGCGGCGTCGGGGAGCCTTCCCAGCTCGGCGTAGGAGAAGAGCCGGTCGGCATAGGGCTTCGCCGCCCACAGCCTCACCCGGAGCTCCGGCAGCCCGGCGGCGACCATCGCGACGGGCAGTCCGGCGCGGCTCACCGCCTGGAACGCGATGCACAAGGCGGCGAGCGAGCTCGTGTCGAGGTTCTGCATCTCGTCTACGAGCCACAAGGCCCCCATCCGGTTGGCCCTCGCCGCCTCGCCGATCTCCTCGAGGAGCTCCGCGAGGTCCTGCTCCAAGTCGCCCGAGTCGGCGGTCCCCCGAGCCGGCTCGACCTCGAGGCGGAGCTCGGCCGGGCCGGGGGCGGCGAGGGAGAAGGCCTTCACCACCGAGAGCGCTCGGGCCACCCGGTCACGGGCCCGGTGGCGCCGGGCCATGTTCGCGAGCAGCCGGGCGGCCATCCGGGCGAAGGTCGTGCGAAAGGCCGGCTGAGAGCCCACCTCCTGGACGTCGGTCGTCGCCCAGCCCGCCTCGCTCGCGAGGACGTCGAGCTCCATCAAAAGCACCGTCTTGCCGACGCCCCGCAACCCCGTGTAGACGATGCTGCGCTCGTAGGAGCCGGCGCCGAGGCGCTCGACGAGCGACTGGAAGCCCTCGATGTCCCCGTCCCTCCCGGCCAGCGTCCTCGGCTTGCGGCCGGCACCGGGCGTGTAGGGGTTGTCGCGCTTGTTCATCCCGGCCCTCGTCCCTTCGCCGGTCTCGCCCCGGCGGTCCTCGGCCCAGGCCGCCCGCCGCGGCAGGGCTTTCTCAGCGAGAGCTGAGAATAGCTGAGAAGCGCGGCGGCCCCGGGGACCTCGCCCGGCTCCGGGATGCCCCGGCGACTTGGCAGGCGCGCGCAGGCGTCCTCCGGCCCGACGAGGGCTCCGGGCAGTTCACCGAAGGTTCATCGCCGGGTCCCCGTCCGTACACCCCGAGTTCGCGTCCGGGACATCCGCCGTTGACATCCTGGTCATGTGCCCGGAGCAGCTGGCCCGACCGCCTGCTGGCGTGACAGGGAGAAGGAGCGGCCGTGAGCGAGCAGACGGCGTCCGTCACCGACCTGTACCGGCCCCTCGACGACGCGGAGATCGGTCGCAAGCACTGGCTGACGGTCTTCACCGCTGGCATGGGGTTCTTCACCGACGCCTACGACCTGTTCATCATCGGAACGGTCACGGTCCTGCTCACGCCGCTTTTCCACCTGAGCACGAACCAGATCTCCCTCCTCAACTCGATCTCGCTTTTGGCGTCGGTCGCCGGAGCCCTCACCTTCGGCAGGTTGATGGACATGTGGGGCCGCAAGCGCATGTACGGCCTGGAGGTCGCGATCCTGGTGCTCGGCGCCCTCCTGACGGCGTTCGCGTGGAACTTCACCTCGCTCTTCGTCTTCCGGCTCCTCGTCGGCTACGGGGTCGGGGGCGACTACGCCACCTCGGCGGTGATCACCTCGGAGTACGCCAACCGCAGGTCTCGAGGCAGGTTGGTCGGGTCGGTCTTCGCCATGCAGGGCCTCGGCCTCCTCGCCGGCCCGGCGATCGCCTCGATCTTCCTCGGTGCCGGCGTCCCCGACCACCTGGCATGGCGGCTGATGCTCGGCCTCGGCGCCGTCCCGGCCGCCTCGGTCGTCTACCTCCGGCGCAAGATCCGGGAGACCCCTCGCTACACCTTGAGCGTCCGAGGTGACCTGGAGGCCACGGCCACGACGGTGGCCTGGGTCACCGGCCAGCAGCAGGCCCTCGGGACGAACGGCGCGGGCCGCTCCGCCTCCGGGACGGGCTCGAGCGGCGGGACGGGCTCGAGCGGCAAGACCGACGCGAAGCGGGTCGAGCGCCGCTCCGGCGTGCGGGCCCGGCTCACCTCGAAGCCCTTCCTCCGGCGCCTGGTCGGCACCGCGGGGAGCTGGTTCCTGATGGACGTCGCCTTCTACGGCAACTCGGTCTCGAGCCCCCTCATCTTGAAGCTCCTCCAGCCGAAGGGCACCCTCCTCGACCACACCCTCATCTCCCTCGCCATCTTCGCCGCCGCGGCCTTCCCCGGCTACTGGCTGGCCGTGCTCCTGATGGACCGCATCGGGAGAAAGCGCATCCAGTGGCAGGGCTTCGCCGTGATGACCGCGGCCTTCTCCCTCATCTGGCTCCTCCCCGACGGGGCGACCGCCGTCGGGGTGTTCCTCCCGCTGTTCGCGATCAGCTACTTCTTCATCGAGTTCGGCCCCAACGAGACGACCTTCGTCTACCCCTCGGAGATCTTCCCGACCTCGGTGCGAGGCACCGCCGACGGCATCTCCGCCGCGGCGGGCAAGCTCGGGGCGTTCCTCGGCGCGCTGCTGGTGCCCCACCTGCTCGCCTCGGTCGGGATCAGCGGGGTGATGGGCGTGATGGCCGGGGTGTCGGCTGTGGGGATCGTCCTCACCCTGGTCTCGCTGCCCGAGCCCAAGGGACAGACCCTCGAGGCGGCCGCCGCGGAGGTCGGGCCCGAGGCGGAGGTCCTGGCCGCCTGCTTCGGGCGTGCGGCTGCAGCGGGGTCCGGGCAGCCTCCCGGCCGGGACGAATCGGACGAGGCGGCGGACGAGCCGCTCTCCGCGTCCCGGACTTCCTGAGCGCCGGCGCCTCTCGTCCAGACCGCCCGGCGCGCGCGCTCGACGCCGGACGCCACCGCCTCGGCCCGCCCGACCGCCGGCGCGACGCGTCCGGCCGCACGCGCGGGCGCGCACAGGCCAGGCCGGTGCGTGCCGGGCCGATGCCCGCTTGCCGAGCGCGCTACTCATCAGTAGCATCCGCCGCAGCCAGATCGCGCGCTGGGTGGTCAGTGCGACGCGGACGGGGAGGAGGAGGCGGGTGCAGGCCGTCAGGGCGGCACAGGGGGGTCAGCCGGCGCCGGCGAGCGCTGTGCCGCCGGAGGCCGCGGGAGGGGAGGCCGCGGGAAGGGAGGCGGGGCGGCCCGAGCCGGCGCGGCCGGGGACGGCCGACGTGCTCGTGGTGCTGCCGACCTACGAGGAGGCGGCGACGATCGAGCGGGTGCTCCGTCTGGTCCGGGCCTCCCTGCCCGATGCGCACATCCTCGTGGTCGACGACTCGAGCCCCGACGGCACAGGGGCGCTCGCACGAGCCGAGGGTGCCCGCCTCGGAGGGCTCAGCGTGCTCGAGAGGCCGCGGAGGTCGGGCCTCGGCACCGCCTACCGGGAGGGTTTCCGTTGGGGCCTGTCCCGCGGCTACCGGGTCCTGTGCGAGATGGACTCGGACCTCTCCCACGACCCGTCCGACCTGTGCCGGCTCGTGGCGCCCGTGCTGGACGGCCGAGCCCAGCTCGTGATCGGCTCCCGCTACGTCCCCGGCGGCGCGATCGAGGAGTGGACGCTTGCCAGGAGGGCGATCTCCCTGCTCGGCAACCGCTACGCCGACGTCGCCCTCGGCCTGGGGGTCAGGGACTCGACGGCGGGCTTTCGCGCGTACGCCTCGAGCCTCCTCGAGCGGCTCGCGCTCGAGGAGGTGCGTGCCGACTCGTTCGGGTTCCAGGTCCTGATGACCCACCTCGCCCGGGAGTCGGGGGCGTCGGTGATGGAGGTGCCCATCCGCTTCGTCGACCGGCGGGAGGGTAGCTCGAAGATGTCCGCCCACACCGTCCTCGAGGCGTTCTGGCAGGTGAGCAGGCTCGGGTTGCGGCGGGCGCTGAGGAAGAGCGGCAGAAAGGACATCCCATGGGTCGTCGGGCAGGGTGTGTGAGCGCCGGGGCGCGGCCGGTCGAGGCCGTGGCAGCCAAAGCCGTTGGTGCAGGCGCCGCGGCGGCGCTCGCCGTGATCCTGGCGCCGGTGGCGGCCTTCGCGGCGGGCAGCCCCTACGGTGGCCCGCCCGTGCTGCCGGGGCATCTGCCCGGCGGCTACCGGAGGGTCATCGCGGCGGTGACCGTGCCGGACCGGGGCAGGGTCCTCGCCGGCAAGTACCAGGGCACGCGGCTTCGAGTCGTCGTGCCCCGAGGCGCCGCGCCACAGGGCGAGCAACTGGTCCTCACGAGCGCCCGAGCCAGGAGCATCAGCGGCAGGGACCTCGCCCGAGTGCCCCGGGCGGTCCGCCACGACCACGCCGTCTACGCGATTGCCGTGCTGCTCCAGCGAGACCAGCGCCCCGTCACCGACCGCCGCCTCGTCACGCTCGAGCTCACGGGCAGGCAGTTCAGCCGGTCCGAGTACGTCGTGGTCTGGTCGCCACGGCTCCGGCGGTTCGTCCCGGCGCCGAGGGGCCACGCCCGAGTCGTCGACGGGCACCTCGTCGTGCGCATGCGGGCGAGCACGGAGATCGCGGTGCTCGCGCCTTGACCCTTAGGACCGGGCCCGGACGGCGACCGGCGCCAAGGGCGTCGAACGGCGGGACGTTGCGGAGGGGCGCGCTCGGCTCGGTGCTCGTTCTCGGCGCTGGTGCCGGCGCGTCTGCGTGCGCTGGCAGCTCGGCGGGCGCCGGGCACGCCGGGGGCGCCGGGCACGGGGCGAGGGCGGCGGGCACCGTGGCCGCGGTGCTCGCCGCCCCGAAGGAGGTCCTCGCGGCCGCGGACCCCGAGCCGGACGGCCTCATGTGGGTGCTGAGCGGAAGCGCCCGCGCCAAGACCCTCACCAGCATCGACCTCTCGAGCGGGAAGGTGCTGGCGAGCCTCGGGGTGAGCCGGGCGGCGGGCTCGCTCGCGGCGTCGTCGACCGGCCTGCTCGCCGTGGGCCTCGCCACGGCGACGGCGGGGGCCGTGGAGCTGCTCAACGTGACGACGGGCGCCGAGCAGGGCTTCGTGCCCGTGGGCGCACCGGTGCGATCGCTCGCCTTCGGCGCCGACGGCACCACGCTCTACGTGCTCGACGGCGACGCCGCCTCCACCAGCGTGACGGTGGTCGACTCGGTGTCGGACAGGATCCTCGCGACCTTCGGCCAGCCGCACGACGCCGTCGGCATCGTCGCCGACCCCTCGCAGCGGTCGGTGTGGACGCTGGACCGCTCGGGGGTGGTCGAGCAGACCTCGACCTCGACCGGCCGGCCGACCTCGGTCTTCCCCACGGGCGGGCCGGGGCTGGCGATCACCGAGTCGCCCTCGGGGGGCCTGCTCTACGTCCTGGAGGGTGGCTCTTCGGTCTCCCGCATCGCCGTGGTCTCGACGGCGAAGGACTCCGTCGAGCGAGTGCTCCCCGCGGCGGCAAGGTCCGTGGGGCTTGCCGTCTCGCCGAGCGGCGGGATGCTCTACGACCTCGTCGGCGCGCCCGGCTACGGCAACATCCAAGAGATCCCGGTTCGCACGAACGCCTCCTGACCAGACGGCCGGGAGCGGATCCGAGGTGGCGCAGGCGGCGGCAGGGACCCCTGTGGGCCGGCGGGAGCTCGTGTCCCGCCTCGCTTGGGCGCTCTCCGGCGCCGTGCTGCTCGACTGGGCGGTCCAGCTCCTCGGCTCCTCGACCACCTACCCCTGGGTGGCCGCTCTCGTCGTCGCCGCCGGGGGCTGGGGCCTCGCGACGGCCCTCGCCTGCTGGAGCTGGCCCTCGGGCGGCCGGAGGACTCGGCGATGGGGCGAGGCCTGGGCATGGGCGACGGTCGGGCTCGTGCTCGCCTGCTACGCGGCCTGGACCTTCCTCCAGCTGCACGCGGCTCCCGCCTACGGCACCGACGAGATCGCCTTCGACCAGTACGCCGCGTCGCTGGCACGCCACGGCGTCGACCCCTACACCCGGTCGATGCTCAGGGCCTTCACCCTCTACCGGGTGTCGCCAGACGGGTTCACCTACCACCTCGACGGCACCCCGGTGACGACCCTGTCCTACCCGGCGCTCTCCTTCCTCGCCTACGTCCCCTTCCTGCTCCTCGGCTGGTCGACCCAGCTCGCCGTGGTCTTGAACGCCCTCTCCTGGGCGATCGCCATGGTGGTGCTGTTCGTGGTGCTCCCCCGCGAGGTCCGCGCGCTCGGCCTGGCCGTCGGGAGCATCCCCGTCTTCGTCGGCTACGCGATCGGCGGGGTCACCGACCTGCTCTACGTCCCCTTGCTCATGGGCGCGGCGCACGGCTGGACCTCGTTCGTCCACCGCGGGGACCGACGGCGCTACCTGGGCCCGGTGCTGCTCGGCCTCGCGATGTGCATCAAGCAGACGCCCTGGCTCCTCGCCCCGTTCCTCCTCGCCGGGCTGGTCCTCGAGGCCCGCCCGGCCATGGGCTGGCGGAGGGCGCTCGGCCAGGCCGCCCGGTACTCCGTCGCCGCCGGAGGAGCCTTCGCCGCGCCGAACCTCCCCTACCTCCTCGCCGACCCAGGAGCCTGGTGGCGGGGCGTCCTCACGCCCCTGTCGGGGAGCGTGGTGCCCGCCGGCCAGGGGCTCGTCGGCCTCAGCGTCTTCCTCCGGCTGGGCGGAGGGTCGATCCGGGCCTACACGGTCCTCTCGGTCCTCGTGCTGGCGGCGCTCCTCTCCGCCTACGTCGCCACCTATCCCTCGGCGAGGGCGGTGACCTTCCTCGTGCCGAGCGCCGTGCTGTTCTTCGCCACCCGCTCCTTCGGCAGCTACCTCGTCTCGCTCCTGCCCGTCGCGCTCGTCGGGGCGGTCACGACCGAAGGCCGCCTGCGGCCCGCGGTCGGGCGGCTCGCCGGCCGGGACCCGGCCGCGGCCGCTCCGTCCCGGCTCGCCCCCGCCCGGGCCCCGGCCGGACGGGCAAGGGCGGCGGTGCTCGCCGGCGCCGTCGCGCTTCCCTCCGCCGGGGCGGCCCTCGCCCTCGCGCAGGGGGCGCCGCTGTCGCTCCGGGTCACGGGCCTGAGGACCACCGGGCAGCTCGCCACGGTCGAGCAGCTCGAGGTGCGCGCGAGGAACCTCACCGACAAGGCCCTCCGCCCGAGCTTCACCGTCGACGAGGGCGGCGCGGTGACATCGTTCTGGCTCGTCACGAAGGGCCCGGCGGTGCTCGCCGCCCGCTCGAGCGCGACCTACACCCTGCAGGCCCCGAACTTCCCCGCTCAGCCGCCGATCGGCGGGGGGTTCGAGGTGATGGCGTTCACCTCCCGGCCACAGTCGGTGAGCGAGAGCGCCCCGTACCTGCCGGGGACCGAGCACCTCGCGCTCGATCCAGAGGCGGTGGACGCTCCCGTCCCCGTCGGCCGGCCCGTCCTCGTCCGGGCCCAGCTGCTCGACCAGCTCGACCGCCCGATCCACGAGGCAGGCGTCCCCGTCTACCTCGGCCAGACCATCTACGACCAGCAGGGCCTCCTCTACAGCGAGGCCGTCGTGAACGGGAGCCTCCCCGGCGAGACCCCGGTCGCCGCCTACACCAACCGCGAGGGCCTCGCCTCCTTCGTCGTCGTCGGCACCCAGGCGAGCGCCGATCCGGTCTACTTCGAGGCGAACCTGGTGAACCCGAGGAAGCTCTACCCCTACGGCTACTCGCCGATCCTCGCCCTGCGCTTCGTCCGATGACGCCGCCCAGGGAGCCGGTCTGGGCCGCCTCGCTGAGGCGGAGCTACCGGGTCGGCCTCGCCCTTCTCGGCGTCCAGCTCGTCCTGCTCGGGGCCTGGAGCGCCCTCGAGGTCTCGCGCTTCGCGCTCAGCTGGGACTTCTCGATCTTCGGCCAGGCCTGGTACCTCGTCGCCCACGGGGACCTCGACCCCTACAGCACCCTGCTCGGGCACGCCTTCTGGCGGGACCACAGCGCCTTCCTCCTCTGGCCGACCGCCCTGCTGTGGTACGTCTGGCCGAGGCCGGAGACGCTGCTGTGGCTCCAGGACCTCGCGATCGTTGCGAGCGAGGCGGTCGCGCTGCGCTGGACCTGCGAGCTGCTCGAGCGGCGGGGCTCGCCGGGGCGAGCGCCGCTCGCCGCGATGGTCATCGTGCTCCTGCTCGCCGACCCCTGGATCTTTTGGACCGCGGCCTTCGACTTCCACGTCGAGCCGTTCGGCGCGCTCTTCACGCTGCTCGCCGCCCGCGACCACTTCGCCGGTCGCCGCCGCAGCTGGCTGTGGGTCGGGCTCGCGCTGGCCTCGAGCAACGTCGCCGCCTCCTACCTCCTCGGGCTCGGCCTCTCCTCGCTGCTCGCGAGGGGGCGACGGAGCCGACCGGCCGGCGTCCTCCTCGCCCTCGCCGCGGCCTGGCTCGCCGCCTTGAGCCTGGTCCACGGCGACCTCGGCGACGGCTACGGGAGCTACTCCTACCTGACAGGCGGCACCCCGGGGCTCGCCTCGGTGGCGGGCGGGCTCTTCCGGCGCCCCGGCCGGGTGCTCCACCAGCTCTGGCTCGGCCGGTGGGACCTGTGGGGAAGCGTGGCGGTCGGCGGGGTGCCGGGCCTGCTCAGCCCGGTCACCTCGCTCGTGGCCCTCGTCGCCGTCGGGGAGGGCGCGCTGTCACGGGTCTTCGTCAGCGTGCCGGGGTTCCAGTACCTGCCGGCCTACCTCTTCCTCCCCGTGGGCACCGCCCTCGTGCTCGCCCGCCTGCTCTCCTTCGGCCGACGCGGGGCACGTCTCGCCGCGCTGGCCCTCGCCGCCGTGTCGCTGGTGCTGAGCCTGGGCTACTCGGTGGTCTTCCTCCCCCGAGCTCCCTCCCAGTGGCTGCGCGTCTCCCCGGGGGCGGCTCGGGTGCTGGCCCAGGCGTCCCGGCGCATCCCCGAGGACGCGGAGGTCGTCGTCTCCCAGGGGGTCGCCGGCCCCTTCTCGGGCCGGCGCCTCCTCTTCACGCTGCTCGGGCCAGGCCCCATACCGCTTCGCGCGAGCACGGTCTGGCTGGTCGTCGCGCCCCGCCAGGGCGTCGAGACCGAGCAGGTGTCCTCGGCCGATGGTCTGGTCGCCGAGATGGCCGCCCGCCGAGGCGCCTCCCTCGTGCTCTCGGGCTCGGGCGTGTGGGTCTTCCGCTGGCGCCCCTCGCCGGGGGAGCGGTCGCTCTTCGTGCCGGGACCGGTCCCCTCCACCCCCGCCTGGGTGGTCCCCGGCCCGGCGGGGGTCAGCGAGACGGCGGGGCCGGAAGGGACCTGGCGGGTCGCGTCGAACGGCCGGGAGGGCTACGTGCTCGCCTACGACTACTGGCGGGAGACGAGGCCGGGCGAGTACTCGGGGACGGTCCGCCTGTCGAGCACGGGGCCGGTGAACGTCGAGCTCTGGGACTCGACGACCTCCTCCCTGCTCGCCCGGACGAGCGCCCCGGCGACGGACGGCGCCGTGGTCGACGTGGCGGTCCGGGGGGACCTGCGGCGTGCCGGAGGCGAGCGCGCCTTCGACGGCATCGGGCCCTGGCGCGCCGAGCTCACGCCCCCGCCTCCCGGCGACGAGCTGGAGCTGCGGGTCTGGACGCCTGGCGGCGAGGACGTCTCCGTCTACCGCTGCAGCCTCCACCGCTCTGACAGGCCTGTAGCAGGGGGAAAGTAGGATCATGCCCGTGGACTTCGGGGCGATCGTCGACCAGCTGGAGGGCGACCCGGGCTTCCGGGCCCGGCTTCGCGCCGTCATCCTCTCCGACGAGCTGCTCGAGCTCCCCGAGCGGGTCGCCCGCCTCGAGGAGCGGGTGGCGCGCCTCGAGGAGCGGGTCGCCCGCCTCGAGGAGCGGGTGGCCGAGATGGACGCCCGGCTCACGGCGCGTCTCGACGCCCTCACCGCTCGCCTCGACGCCCTCACCGCTCGTCTCGACGCCTTCGCCGAGCAGGTGGACCGGCGCTTCGAGGAGGTGGACCGGCGCTTCGAGGAGGCGAGCGTCGAGAGGGGCAAGCTCCGAGACGACATCGGG
>JAJYNS010000086.1:0-4516 GCA_021786195.1 Actinomycetes bacterium
GTTGGTGGGGCTGGCCGAGGTGGCGAGCTCGCTCGGCCCCAGGCACGACGGGTCCTCCAGGTTGCCGACGGGACCTGGCCTGAGTCTCGTAGGATCGGGCCGCGTGGAAGTGCCTGTTGTCCGAGCCTTTGGCGGGGTCGTGTGGAAACGGGGTCCCGGCGGAGAGATCTCGGTGCTCGTGGTCCATCGCCCGCGCCATGCCGACTGGAGCTTCCCCAAGGGCAAGGCCGAGCCCGGCGAGTCGCCCGAGGAGACGGCGGTGCGGGAGGTCGAGGAAGAGACCGGCGTGCGCTGCGCAGTCGACGACCTGCTCGGTGAGGTGAGGTACCCGCTCGACGAGCAGCAGAGCAAGGTCGTCGGCCTGTTCGCCATGAGGCCGGTCAGCTGGCAGGAGCGACGTCACGACGACGAGGTCGACGAGCAGGCGTGGTGGCCGGTCGCAGAGGCGCCGGGCCGCCTCAGCTACGAGGGCGACCGGGAGATCCTCGCCAGGTTGGTGGCTCGTCTCGGCGGATGAGCGCGTGTGGCTGGCCGGACCCGGCGGGCGCCGACCGCCGTCCCGGCATGCCGACGCCCGGGCAGCGCACGAGGCCGGCCTCGTGTCGGGCGCCGAGCGGCAGCTCCTGGGTGGCCGTGATAGGAGGAGACGATGGAGCTGAGGATCTTCACCGAGCCCCAGCAGGGCGCGAGCTACGAGGACCTGCTCGCTGTGGCGCTGGAGGCGGAACGGGTGGGTTTTGGCGCGTTCTTCCGTTCCGACCACTACCTGCACATGGGCGAGCCGCCGCCGGGGTCTGCCGAGCCGCTGCCCGGCCCCACGGACGCATGGGTGACCCTCGCCGGCCTCGCTCGAGACACGAGACGGATCAGGCTCGGCACCCTGGTCTCCCCGGTCACCTTCCGTCATCCCGGCCCGCTCGCGATCACGGTCGCGCAGGTCGACGCGATGAGCGGCGGACGGGTCGAGCTCGGCCTCGGCGCCGGCTGGTACCCCGAGGAGCACCTTGCCTACGGAATCCCCTATCCCGCCCAGCTCGGCGAGCGCTTCGACCGCCTGGAGGAGCAGCTGGCGATCGTGACTGGGCTGTGGCGCACGCCCGTCGGGGGACAGTTCGAGTTCTCTGGCCGGCACTACCGGATCCAGGGGAGCCCCGCACTGCCGAAGCCGCGTCAGCG
Organism: Actinomycetes bacterium; assembly: GCA_021786195.1. GTDB lineage: Bacteria > Actinomycetota > Acidimicrobiia > Acidimicrobiales > Bog-793 > JAKAOD01. Next base: position 1,177 of record JAJYNS010000086.1, read on the forward strand.
CCCCGGGCCCCCGGTGATCGTCGGCGGGAGCGGCACCCGTCGCATGCCCCGGCTCGCCGCTCGCTACGCCGACGAGTGCGACGTCGCCTTTCAGCGCTTCGAGCGGACCGAGGAGGTCTTCCGTGCGCTCGACGCCGCCTGCGAGAAGGAGGGTCGCGACCCGGCGACGCTGGCGCGTTCCGTGGCGCTCACCGTCGTCTGCGCCGAGGAGCCGGTGACCTTGAGACGGCGGGCCGTCGCCGCCGGTCGTGACCTCGCGGAGCTGCGGCGGGACGGGCTCGCCGGGAGGCCCGAGGAGGTTGCCGAGGCCCTCTCCGACTATGCCGCGATCGGCGTCAGCCGCGTCTACCTGCAGATTCTCGACCTGGCCGACCTCGACCACGTCCGGCTGCTCGGCGAGCAGCTCCTGCCGCTGGTCGCCTGAGCCTCGCCGCCCGGCGCCGGGCCGTCATCGTGCGGCGCCGGGCCCGCCGGGCTCGTCGACCGGGTCCCTCGGCACCGGCGGGGACCCAGGGAGGCGGAAGAAGTTGTCCCGGTAGTAGGCGAGCTCGGCGACGCTCTCCCGGATGTCCTCGAGCGCACGGTGGCTGCCCGCCTTCTTCGGCGCCCGGCCGTAGAGCGACGGGTACCAGCGCTTGCAGAGCTCCTTCACGCTGGAGACGTCGATCGACCGGTAGTGGAGGTAGTCGTCGACCGTGGGCAGCTGGCGGCGGAGGAAGCGTCGGTCGACGCCGATCGAGTTGCCGCAGAGCGGCGCTCGCCGGGGCTCGGGGACGTGGGCCTTGATGAACTCGAGCGTGCGGGCGCCCGCCTCCTCGATCGAGGTCCTGGAGGCGACGACCTCGCTGAGCAGGCCGCTCTCGGTGTGCATCTTGCGGACGACCTCGTCCATCTCGGCGAGCTCGGCCTCGCTCGCCCGCACGACGAGGTCTGGGCCTTCGGCCACCAGTGTGAGGTCGTCTTCGGTGACGATCGAGGCAATCTCGACGATGACGTGTCGCTCCGGGTCCAGCCCGGTCATCTCGAGGTCGATCCAGACGAGCATTTCCTGATCGTAATCGGGCGGAGACCGAACGGGCTCGTCCGGGACGCCCGTGCCGGGCGGCCCTGCTGCTCCTGACCGGTTCCGGCCGAGTTGGTACAGTGATGGCGCACGCGGACGTGGCTCAGTTGGTAGAGCATCACCTTGCCAAGGTGAGGGTCGCGGGTTCGAGTCCCGTCGTCCGCTCCAGGTCGAGCCGAATTTTCTTCCTTCCCGCGACGCCTGTGCGGCCGCCGTGCCGTCACGGGGAGCGATTCGAGCCCGGGAGGCTCGCCGTCGGCGATCGATCGACGGACGGCGCTCAGGTCGGCCGGCTCCTGCCGCCGAGGCGGCCGAGCCGCCGGCGCGAGCGGAGCAGCTCGGCGACGGACCAGGCTTGGAACGGGCACCCCGTCGCTTCGTGCGGTGCGGCGCCGTCGGCCGTCTCGGAGACCGACCCGAGCCCGTAATCGCCGAGATGACCGGTCAGCCCGTCGAGCACTCCGCCGGCCAGCACCCCGGCCTCGATGCAGGCGTCGACGTAGGGGCCGATGAGCCAGGGCCACACCGTCCCCTGGTGGTAGGCGAGATCGCGGGAAGAGGGGTCGCCGCGGTGGTAGGGACGGTAGGCGGGGTCGGAAGGGCCGAGCGAGCGCAGACCGAGCGGGGTGAGCAGGGCGCCGCAGTCGGCGACGACGCGGCGGGCCTCGGGGCGCCCGCGCAGCGGTCCGTGGGGGAGCGAGACCGCGAGCAGCTGGTTGGGCCGGAGGCAGCCGGACTCGGCGAGCTCGCCGTCGACGACGTCGAGCAGGCCGCCGGTCGAGACGAACCGCCGGAGGAACGACTGGGTCGCAGCGGTCCTCAGGCGGTCGGAGGCGTCGTGAGCGGCGCCGATCCGCCGCTGCAGCGAGCCCAGCGCGCCGAGCGCGTTCACCCACAGCGCCTCGATCTCGACGGCCTTGCCCGACCGGCGCGTCACCGGTCGTCCCGCGACCCGAGCGTCCATCCAGGTGAGGGCGAGGCCCGGCTCCCCCTGGAGGAGGAGGCCGTCTGCCGGGTCGACCGAGGTCCCGTGCCGGGTCCCGGCGACATGCGCCTCGACGACGCGCTCGAGCGCCGGGACCGCGAGCGCGGCGAGGTCGTCGTCCCCGGTGCTCGCCACGTGGCGCTCGATCGCGTGGAACAGCCAGAGCGTGGCGTCCGCCGAGGTGTACTCGGGCGACCCGAAGTCCGTCGTGTTCGGGACCATGCCCTGGTCGAGCGACGACAGCTCCCGCTCGAGCAGGAAGCGCCCCTCCTCGGCGCGCCCGGTCTCGAGCAACAGGCCCTCGTAGGCGACGAGGCTGTCCCGGGACCACTCGCCGAACCAGGGGTAGCCGGCGACGATCGCCGGTCCTTCGACGACCATCTGGTCGGCGGCGAGGGCGAGCAGCTCTTCGGGCAACCCCTCCGGCGAGGACGCCGCGACCAGGTGCCGGGCGCGCGCCCGCGCCGACGCGACGATCTGGCCGGCGTCCGGCGGCGGGTCGGCGAGGTCGCCCGACCAGGACTCGACGGTCATCTCCTGGCCGGGGGAGAGCTCGGCGGAGAAGGTGCCGGCGCACCAGAGGTCCTCGGAGGCCGGGAGGCCTCGTGCTGCCTCCTCCCGGTAGCGAGCACCCCGGTACCAGGTCCCCCCGGTGGCCCAGCCGGGACCTCGGACGCGAAAGGCCTGCTCGAAGACGAAGCCTCCGGCCACCTCCTCCTGGGACGGGGCCTTCTCGCCGAAGCGCTCGCCGTGGGCGTCCCGCCAGGTGCAAAGGACCGAGAGCTCGACCCGGACCGGCCTCGGTGCGCGGACGAGCCGGTGGACGACGCCGACCGCGGGCCGGCCGTGCACGGCGGCGACCTCGCGCTCGACGACGACGTCACCGATCGACCAGCGCCAGCGAGGCACGCCGTCCTCGATCGAGAAGGACGACAAGAGCTCGTGCCCTCTCGGGTCCAGCGCCCCGCCCACCCATTCGTGCGTCGCGAGGCGGGTGCGAGCGTCGCCGACGACGACCGAGGGGTCGAGCGCGGCGAGGCCGAGGTTGCGGCGGCCGATCGGCCCGGTGGAGACGACCTGAAGACCGTGGTAGCGGCGGGTCCGGAGCCCAGCTACCGTGCCCATGGCGTAGCCGCCGCAGCCGTCGGCGACGAGCCACTCCCGAGCGGCGGACTCGGCGAGCGTCGTGCAGGGCTGTGGACCGAGGTGGAGCGCGGGCACGGCAGATGGTCGCGAAGCGGCCGAGAGGTGGCAAGCGACGAGGTCGAGGTCCCGGGCGTGGGGCGACCTCG
>JAJYNS010000086.1:5037-13937 GCA_021786195.1 Actinomycetes bacterium
GGGCGCTTCTTCGTCGTCGAGGTCGACTACGCGAAGGCCGGCCCGAAGGACCTCTGCGCCGTCGTGCGAGTCGAGAACGCAGGGTCGTCGAGCGAGCGGCTCCACGTCCTGCCGACGCTGTGGTTCCGCAACACCTGGTCCTGGCACCCCAGCCGTTCGCGGCCGTCGCTACGTGCCCTGGACGGCGGGATCGTCGTGTCCCACCCCGAGCTCGGCGACTACAGCCTCGCGACGGGCCCGGCGCCGGACGGCTCGAGGGCGCGCCTCGTCTTTTGCGAGAACGAGACGAACTTCGCCCGGCTCTTCGGCGTCCCCAACACGACGCCCTACCCGAAGGACGGCATCGCCGACCACGTGGTCAGCGGCGCCGCGACGGTCAATCCTGACCTCGTCGGGACGAAGGCGGCCGCGTGGTACGAGCTGGACCTCGCACCCGGAGAGGTCGTGGAGCTCCGGCTGCGGCTGCGGGATGACCCCGATCCGGCCACCGCCGATCTCGGGGGCGAGCACGCCGAGGTGATGCGCCGCCGAGAGGGCGAGGCGGACGCGTACTTCGCCGGCCTCGTCCCGCCGGAAGCGACGCCGGAGGAGGCCATGGTGCTCCGGCAGGCGGCGGCCGGGCTGTTGTGGAGCAAGCAGTTCTACCACTACGACGTGGCCCGCTGGCTCGACGGCGACCGCGGCGAGCCCCCGCCGCCCCCCTCGCGCCGGGCCGGCCGGAACGCCGGGTGGCGCCACCTCTCCTGCCACGACGTGCTCTCCATGCCGGACAAGTGGGAGTACCCGTGGTTCGCGGCCTGGGACCTCGCGTTTCACTGCGTCGCGCTGGCGCACCTCGACCCAGAGCTCGCCAAGCATCAGCTGAGACTGCTCTGCCGAGAGTGGTACATGCACCCGAACGGGCAGCTGCCCGCCTACGAATGGAACTTCGGGGACGTCAACCCTCCGGTGCACGCCTGGGCGGCGCTCAGGGTATTCGAGGCGGACGGCGCCGACGACTACGAGTTCCTCGAGCGCGTCTTCCACAAGCTGCTCCTCAACTTCACCTGGTGGGTGAACCGGGAGGACGCCGAGGGGAACAACGTGTTCCAAGGCGGGTTCCTCGGCCTCGACAACATCGGCCCGTTCGACCGGTCGGCGGCGCTTCCGGTCGACGGGCACCTGGAGCAGTCGGACGGTACCGCCTGGATGGCGATGTACTGCCTGAACATGCTCGAGATCGCGCAGGTGCTCGCGCTCCACGACGATGCCTACGAGGACATCGCGACGAAGTTCTTCGAGCACTTCGCCTACATCGCGAGCGCGATCGACGCTCAGGGGCTGTGGGACGAGGAGGACGGCTTCTACTACGACGTCCTGCACCGCCCCGACGGGACCAGGCAGCCCCTGAGGGCGCGCTCGATGGTCGGTCTCGTCCCGCTGTTCGCGGCGGCGGTGCTGGAGGACGAGACGTCCCGGCGCCTGCCGGACTTCGCACGGCGGGTGGGCTGGTTCGTCGCCAACAAGCCCGAGGTCGCCGCGTCCGTGGCCGAGCCGGTTGCCGACGTGCCCGGCGCCGGGCGGCTCCTTTCGGTGGTCGGGCCCGAGCGGCTGCGGCGCGTCCTTTCTCGCATGCTCGACGAGGGCGAGTTCCTCTCTCCGCACGGGTTGCGATCGCTGTCCGCGTGGCATCGAGAGCACCCGCTCGAGCTGGACCTCGGCGGCGGGGCGGTTGCGCGCCTCGACTACGAGCCGGGCGAGTCGACGACGGGGATGTTCGGCGGCAACTCGAACTGGCGCGGACCCGTCTGGTTCCCCCTCAACTACCTTGTCATCGAGGTCCTGCGCCGCTACCAGCGCTGCCTCGGCCCGGGCTTCAGGGTCGAGCTGCCGACCGGGTCGGGACGCCAGGTGACCCTGGGCGAGGTCGCCGACGAGCTGGGACGCCGCCTCGTCGGCGTGTTCCTCGACGACCCGTCCGGGCGCCGGCCCGTCTTCGGCCACTGCGAGCTGCTCCAGCGGGACCCGAGATGGCATGATCTTTTGACCTTCAGCGAGTACTTCCACGGAGACGACGGACGGGGGCTCGGCGCGTCGCACCAGACAGGGTGGACCGCCCTCGTGATGCTGCTGGTCATCGAGTCCTGCGCGGCCAGGCGGGGCCGGTCGACGGCCTAGCGGGGACGCCGAGCCGCCGGCTCGAAGGCGACCGAGGCCAAGAGGTCGTGGTGGTCGCTTCCGGGCCCCTCGCCGGCGTTGATCGAGCTCACGGCGAGGCCAGCTCCGGTAAGCACGTGGTCGATGCGCACGAGCGGGGGGAACCACTCCCCCTGGGGCCAGGTCATGTCGAACGGCCGCCCCCGGGCCGCCGCGGCGTCGACGAGGCCCGAATCGACGACGGCGCGAAAGCCTTTGTTGCCCCAGCTCGCGTTGAAGTCGCCCGCGACAAGCAACCGCCCGGTGCCACGAGTGCGGGCGCGTGCGGCGATACGCCTGAGGTCCGAGCTCCACAACGTCATCGAGGCGACCGGGGCGTCGGTGTGCACGACCCAGAGCCTGAAGCTCCCCTGGGGGCTGCGGACGCTCGCCGTGACGAGGAACGGGTTGCCGCCGGCCCAGAGGACCCCGGTGACCCGGAAGGGGTAGCGGCTGGCGATCTCGAAGCCCCACGGCGCCGCCCCGACGACCTCGAACCGGTGGGTCAGCGGGTGCAGCGCCGGGGAGCGCTCGAGGAGGGTGACGTCCCTCGGGCTCGCCTCTTCGAGCGTCACGAGGTCGGGGCGGACCGCGGCGATCTGGTGCTCGTAGCCGGCCATGTCCGTGTTGCCCTCGTCGGCGCCGACGTTGGCGTCGAGCAGGCGGAGGGTCGGGGCATGGGCGGTCCAGGAGGGGAGGGCGCTGGCGGCGAGCAGCTCCGGCGCGGCGAAGGCGAGCTGCGCCGCGACGACAGCGAGGGCGGCAAGGCCGAGGGCGAGCCGCCTGCCGGCCGCGGCGCCGAAGAGGACCACCCAGGCCGGCAGGTAGAAGAGCCCGTTGGTCGCGTCGATCGCGACGAACAGGAGCGTGCCGTCCCAGTCGACGATGCGTGCGACGGCGGCGGTGGCGAGCAGCGCGACGACGAGCCAACCGAGCCCGGCGAGCACCACCTGCAGCGACGTTGCGGCGCGTGCAGGCGGGACGCGCCTCCTCCTCACGCCTTCACGACCAGGATCCCTCGCTCCCTCAACGGCGCGAGGTCCGTCTCGCCGGCGGCGTCGTCGGTCACGAGCGCCCCGACGCGCTCGGCGACGCAGATCCGCGCGAAGGCGGCCTTGCCGAGCTTCGAGGCGTCGGCGACGACCACGACTCGGCGCGCGCGTTGCGCCATCAGCCGGCTCGCCGCCGCCTCACCCTCGTGATGGGCGGTCGCGCCCGCCTCGGCGTCGAGGCCATCGACCCCGAGGATCGCAAGGTCGAGCGTGACCTCCTCGAGCACGAGCCGCGTGAAGGGCCCGATCAGCTCGTAGGACAGGGGGCGGACGACCCCGCCGGTCACGACCAGCTTCACCTGCGGGCGCACGGCGAGCTCGTTCGCGATGTTGAGCGCGTTGGTGACGACGGTGACCGGTGGGCTCTCGCGCCCGGTGGTCAGGTCGGGCCGCTCGGCGATCGCCCGCGCCACCTCCGTCGCCGTCGTCCCCCCGTTCAGCCCCACGATCGCGCCCGGTGGCACCATCGAGGCCGCGGCAGCGCCGATGCGCTGCTTCTCCGGGGCGTGGCGGGCGCGCTTGTAGCGCAGCGGGAGCTCGTAGGCGACGGCCCCGACGACGGCGCCGCCACGCGTTCGGGTGAGCATCCGCTGGCGAGCGAGCTCGTCCAAGTCGCGGCGGATGGTCGCAGCGGAGACACTAAGGCGGTCGGAGGCGTCCTCGACGGTGAGACGCCCCTCCTCGGCGAGCAAGCCGAGGAGGGCGCTCCACCGCTCGTCTCGAGACACCGCACCTCCTCGCCCCATCGGATCGCCCGCAGGGCGCGGGCGCGGAGCCGGCTACGCGCTCGTCCGGTGCGACGCGCTCCTGTAGCGGATGACCGCGGCGGCCGCCCCACCGGCCACGGCGAGCGCCGCTGCGGCAGCAAGGACCTTTCTCATCTGGCCTCCCTTCGACTGCCTTGCTCCACCGTAACCGCTCCGGGCGCGCTCGAGAGCGCGCAGGGCCCGGTCAGGCCGCGCTCTGGCGGCGCCCCGTCCGGCTCAGCGCCCTTCGGCGCCGCCGTCGGGCCCGGGCGCCAGGGCAGTCGACATCCTGCCGGGCAGCGGGACGGCCCCGGTCTTCGAGAGCCACGCGAGCTCCCAGGCGGACAGCCCGAGCTCGCCTGGCGGGAGGTCCGACGGCGAGTCGTCGACGTCCTCGGCGGGGAGGGGGGCGGCCTCCTGCCAGCCGCCCGGCCCCATCCCGGAGAGGAAGCGATCGGCGACCCGGTCGGCTCGCGCCGCGACCCGGTCCTCCGAGCGCGCCCACTGGAGGAAGATCGGGATGAAGACGCCGATCGTGACGAGCTCCGTCGAGGCCCAGAGCAGCGCTCCGCCGGAACGGGTGCTCGCCACGGTGTACATGGAGGCGATCGGGTGGCCGTAGGAGAGGATCGCAACGCCGAGGAAGGCCTCGACGCCGGACCCGAGCAGGATGTTGAGCAGCCTCGCTCCATGGCCCATCCGCCCGTGCATGATCGGGTCGACCCCGATCATCGGCCACCAGTAGAGCGTCCCGCCGAAGAGGAACGCGACGTTGGCGACGTCCATCACGGCCATGTGGTGCATCGCGACGTTGACGAGCGAGGTCAGGAAGAACGCGATCATGCCGCCGAAATAGAGGAACCACGCGGTCACGGGGTTGCTCAGGACGAGGAAGGGCCTCGAGCGCAGGACGGCGATCCAGCGTTCTTTCGTCGGCCGGCGGGCTGTCTGCAGGAGCAGGGTCGAGGGAGCGCCGAGCGCGAGGAGGGGCGGAGCGACGGTCATGAGCAGCAGGTGCTGGACGATGTGCGCCTGGAAGTAGGTGCCGGTGAGCGCGGCGATCGGCGACTGGATCGCCAGCTCCACGGCGAGGAGGCCACCGAGGAACGACGCCGTCCGGCGAGCCGGCCAGCGGCGGCCGCGCGACGCGAGCGCCCAGTCGGCGCTCAGGTACCAGGCCGCGATGGCAAGGAGCACAGCGAGCACGGCGAGGGGGAAGACGCTCCAGACCCAGTGCGTCAGCGCGTTGTGCAGGGTGAAGGCGACCCGCCCCATCCCCATGCCTTCAGGCAAGACACCCGCCCTTTCCCTGCCCGTCGCCGCCCACCGAGCCGTCGAGCAGGACCTGGCCGAGCTCCTCCGCCGAGGAGACGAGGGCGTCGGCGCCTGCCGCCTGCAGCTCGTCTCGCGTCCCGTAGCCCCAGAGGACGCCGATGCAGGCGATCCCCTGGGCCCGCGCCCCGATGACGTCGTCCTCCCGGTCCCCGACCATGGTCGCCTGGTCGCCGTCGAGGCGAAGCCGCCGAGCCGCCTCTGAGATCACGGCCGCCTTGACCGCCCCCTCGCCGCCCTCGCCGGCACCGACGACGTCGACGAAGTACGACTCGATGCCGAGGTGCTGGAGGAGCCGGCGCGCGAGCTGCTCCGGCTTCGAGGTCGCGACGGCAAGCCGGCGGCCGGCGTCCTCGAGCGAGCGGAGCAGCTCCGGCACGCCGGGGAACGGCGTCGCCTCCAGCATGGCGCCTTCGGTCACGTAGCGCTCGCGGTAGGCGGCGACCGCCCGCGCCGCCGTCTCGGGGTCGAGGCCGAGACGCTGGCCGAAGGTCACGGAGAAGGGCGGGCCGACGAAGCTGCGCAGCGTCGCCTCCGGCGGCACCGGGACGCCGGCGACCCGGAGCGCGTACGCCAGCGAGTCGAGGATGCCGCGGCCGCCGTCGGCGAGGGTCCCGTCGAGGTCGAAGAGGATCGTCGAGGCTCGCTTCATCGTGTCGGGCTGCCGAGGCTAGCGGGCGCCGGCGCCGCGGGAAAGTGCGGAGGTCCCGATCCGTCGCGCACCGGCCGCGGCCGGGCGTGCGCGCACCTCGCTGAGCCAGACTGGCGGGGTGAGCCAGACGAGACCCTTCGCCGCCGACGATCCGATCCGAGGGCGGCTTCGTGCCGAGCTCGCCCGGCAGCTGCGCGGCGAGGTGTGGTTCGACGAGGCGCACCGTGCGGTCTACGCCACCGACTCCTCCAACTACCGCCAGGTCCCGATCGGCGTCGTCTGCCCGAGAGACGAGGAGGACCTGCTCGCCGCGCTCGGTATCTGCCGGGACGCCGGGGTCCCCGTCGTCGCGAGGGGCGCCGGGACGAGCCTCGCCGGCCAGGCCTGCAATGCCGCGGTCGTCCTCGACACGAGCCGCCACATGACCCGGATCGTCTCCATCGACCCCGAGGAGCGCCGAGCGGTCGTCGAGCCCGGCGTCGTCCTCGACGACCTTCGACGTGCCGCGGCCGTGCACGGGCTCACGTTCGGTCCCGACCCGGCGACCCATGCGTGGTGCACGATCGGCGGGATGATCGGGAACAACTCCTGTGGCACCCACGCGCTCTACGCGGGGAAGACCGTCGACAACGTCGAGCGCCTACGCGTCGCCACCTACCGAGGCGCTGCCCTCGAGGTCGGCCCCCTCGGTGGCGACGCGGCCGCCAGGGCCGTCGCCGCCGGAGGCGAGGAGGGCCGCATCGTCGCTGCGCTCGTCGATCTCGCCGGGCGCTCTGCCGAGCTCGTCCGGCGCCGCTTCCCCCAGATCGCGCGCAGGGTCTCGGGATTCAACCTCGACGAGCTCCTCCCCGAGCGCGGCGTCCACCTCGCCCGCTCGCTCGTCGGGACCGAGTCGACCTGCGCGCTCGTCACGCAGGCGACGCTGTCGCTCGTGACGAGCCCGCGCCATCGCCGGCTCGTCGTGCTCGGCTTCGAGGACGTCTACTCGGCTGCAGACCATGTGCCCGAGGTGCTCTCCTTCGGCCTGCTCGGCCTGGAGGGCTTCGACGACGCGCTGGTCCAGGACATGAGGGCGGCGCGCCTCAACCTCGCCGATCTGCCGCTGCTGCCGCCCGGGGCGGGCTGGCTCCTCGCCGAGGTCGGAGCCGACGACCCCGCCGAGGCCGACGCCCGGGCCGCCGCGCTCGCCGCCTCGCCGCCGGGAGGGGCGAACGTGGTGACATTCGCCGAGCCGGCGGAGCAGGCAGCGATCTGGCGCATACGGGAGTCGGGCCTCGGGGCGACGGCGAAGCCTCCGGGGCGTCCCGCCAACCACGAGGGCTGGGAGGACGCGGCCGTCGCCCCCGAACGGCTCGGGCAGTACCTGCGGGGCATCCGCGACCTATGGGCGGCGCACGGCTACTCGGGCGCATGGTACGGGCACTTCGGCCAGGGCTGCGTGCACACCAGGAACAACTTCGACTTCCACACCGAAAAGGGCCTGAGGAACTTCCGCTCCTTCATCGAGGAGGCGGCGGACCTGTGCGTCGGTCTCGGGGGCTCGCTCTCGGGTGAGCACGGCGACGGGCAGGCCCGGGGCGAGCTGCTCGAGAAGATGTTCGGCGCCGAGCTCGTCGGCGCCTTCAGGGAGATGAAGGCGATCTGGGACCCCGACGGGGCGATGAACCCGGGCAAGGTCGTCGACGCTCGGCCACTCGACGCCGACCTCCGCTTCGGGCCCAGCCATCGGACGGTCTCGCTCGGGCGGACCCGCTTCGGCTTCGCTGCCGACCGGGGAAGCCTGCAGGAGGCGGCCGAGCGCTGCGTCGGCGTCGGCCGCTGCCGGCGGGACGACGCCGGGGTGATGTGCCCCTCGTACCGGGCGACTCGAGACGAGGTCCATTCGACGCGGGGGCGGGCGAAGCTGCTCGCCGAGATGTTCCAGGGCGAGGTCACCGAGCGGAGCTGGAGGAACCGCGAGGTGCTCGAGGCGCTCGAGCTGTGCCTGTCCTGCAAGGGATGTGCCACGGACTGCCCCACCCACGTCGACATGGCGACGTACAAGGCCGAGTACCTCTCCCATTACTACTCGGGCCGCCTCCGCCCCGCCTCCGCCTACGCGCTCGGGCTGCTGCCCTGGTGGTCGCGGCCGGCAAGCCTCCTGCCCGGAACGGTCAATGCCCTGCTCGGCGACCACGGCCCCGGCCGCCTCGCCAAGCGCCTCGCCGGCGTGTCGCCGGACAGACCGGCACCTCGGCTCGCGCCGAGGACCTTCCGCCGGGGGCGCACGGCGCGAGCTGCCAGGGGCCTGGTGCCCCGAGGCGCCTCTCAGGACGCGCCCGCCGGCCGCGCGACCGGCGCCGAGGGGCCGAGCGCCGTGCTGTTCCCGGACACCTTCTCGGACCTCTACTGGCCGAGCCGCGCCGAGGCGGCGGTGGCGGTCCTCGAGGCCGCGGGCGAGTCGGTCGCCGTGCCGAGCCGGTGGGCGTGCTGCGGACGGCCGCTGTACGACGCCGGGATGCTCCGCTTCGCCCGCCGGGCCCTCGGCCGCCTGCTCGACGCGCTGGACCCCTACATCGCCTCGGGCACGCCGATCGTGGTCCTCGAGCCGAGCTGCCTCGCGACCTTCCGAGACGAGCTGCCCGCGCTCGCCGGCGACGATCCCCGCGCGGCCCGCTGCGCCGGCCTTGCCCGCAGCCTCGCCGAGCACCTCGACGCGATCGAGTGGCACCCGGGACGCGCCCTGTCGGTGGACCGGGCAGTCGTCCACCCCCACTGCCACCAGCGGGCGGTGGGCGGGGTCGAGGCCGAGCGGCGGGTCCTCGAGCGCGCCGGGTGCGCCGTCGAGGTGCTCGACGCCGGATGCTGCGGGCTCGCCGGGTCCTTCGGCTTCAGGAAGGACCACGACGCGCTGTCCCGGACGATCGCGAGGGACAAGTGGCTGCCGGCCCTCGGCTCCGTGCC